>NZ_LQIM01000037.1:0-614 GCF_001499985.1 Mycobacterium sp. IS-1556 | reverse complement strand
TGTGTTCGCTGATCAACGCCTCACGATGGGACTGCAGCGCGGCGTCGACCTTGGCCGCCTCGATATTGGGCACGGTGATCCGGTAGGTGCTGAACTGCGCACCGGTGATCTTGGTGATCGACCGCTGCGGCTCAGGCCTGGGCTCAGGCGTAGGGCGCGGTTCGAGTCTGGTCGCGGTGCGCAGCTGGTTGACCGTGGCCACCGACGCCAGCTTCGCGTAATGCTCATCAGAACCCTGGCCCGCGCGCTGGGCGATCACGCCGACCTGATCCAACGACAATCGGCCCTGCGACATTTCGGCGGTGCAGCGCGGGAACTCCTCGAACCGATCGGCGATCGCAGCCACCGTCTTGGCCGTCGCCTCGGCCATGCCCAACTTCCAGGCCACCAACGCCTTGACCGACCGAGCCCCGGTGATCCCCCACAAGTTGTCGTGATCGAGCTCGGCGACGATCTCCACGATGCGCCCATCAACGGCATTGCGCTGACCCGCCAACTCCTCCAACTGCCCAAACAACTCCTCCAAACGCTCGAGGCGACTCAAATCCACCTCAACACCAGAAGGAGCGAACGAAACCATAACCGCATCATGACAGCACCCACCGACAAATCCG
>NZ_LQIM01000036.1:0-927 GCF_001499985.1 Mycobacterium sp. IS-1556 | reverse complement strand
ACCGCTTATCTGATTTACACCTCGGGCACTACTGGTACGCCCAAGGGGGTGGCGGTCACCCATGCCAATGTGACGCAGTTGTTGGGGTCGTTGGGTGCGGGTTTGCCGGCGGCGGGGGTGTGGTCGTTGTGTCATTCGTTGGCGTTTGACGTCTCGGTGTGGGAGATCTTTGGGGCGTTGTTGCGTGGTGGGCGGTTGGTGGTGGTGCCCGAGTCGGTGGTGCGTTCGCCCGAGGATTTGCATGAGGTGTTGGTGGGGCAGCGGGTCAGTGTTTTGACTCAGACGCCGTCGGCGGTGGCGATGCTTTCGGATGAGGGTTTGGAGTCGGCGGCGTTGGTGATGGCCGGTGAGGCGTGTCCGGCTGAGGTGGTGGATCGGTGGGCGCGCGGGCGGGTGATGGTCAATGCCTATGGTCCGACCGAGACCACGATGTGTGTGGCGATCAGCGCGCCGTTGCGGCCCGGTATGGATGTGGTGCCGATCGGGGTGCCGGTGGCTGGGGCGGCGTTGTTTGTGCTGGATCAGTGGTTGCGTGCGGTGCCCGCTGGTGTGGTCGGTGAGTTGTATGTGGCCGGTGCCGGGGTGGCGTGTGGGTATGTGGGCCGGGCGGGGTTGACCGCGGCGCGGTTTGTGGCGTGTCCGTTCGCGGTCTCGGGGGTGGGCGGGCAGCGGATGTATCGCACCGGGGATTTGGTGCGTTGGGGTGTTGATGGGCAGTTGCAGTATTTGGGTCGCGCTGATGAGCAGGTCAAGATTCGCGGGTATCGCATCGAGCTCGGTGAGATCCAGGCCGCGCTGGCCGGGCTCGATGGTGTGGATCGGGCGGTGGTGATCGCGCGCGAGGACCGTCCCGGTGACAAGCGTCTGGTCGGCTACATCACCGGCAGCGCAGACCCGGGCGATATTCGCGCCCAGCTGTTGGATCGG
>NZ_LQIM01000035.1:0-1132 GCF_001499985.1 Mycobacterium sp. IS-1556 | reverse complement strand
CTAGTGTCCTGAGTCATTAATTCCGGTCGAGTTGTTAGACTGGGTTATGCCGACTCCCCATGCCGCCGAGATCGTGTTGACCGATGCTGAGCGAGTAGAGTTGGAGGGTTGGGCGCGGCGACGCCGCAGCGCCGGGGACTTGGCGATGCGCTCACGAATTGTGTTGGCCGCAGCTGATGGCGGTTCCAATACCGAGCTATCGCAACGACTCGGACTTGCGATCACCACGGTGCGGCGGTGGCGTAACCGGTTTGCCGTCGATCGTCTCGACGGTCTGCTCGACGAACCGCGCCCGGGACGGCCACGAGTAGTTGGCGACGAGCGGATCAAGGACCTGATCACCACGACGCTGGAGACCACTCCACCTAATGCCACCCACTGGTCGACGCGATCGATGGCCGAGCACCTGGGATTGAGTCAGTCGATGGTGTCGCGAGTGTGGCGGGCGTTCGGATTGACTCCGCACAAACAGGATTCGTGGAAGTTGTCCAAGGATCCTCAGTTCGTGGACAAGGTGCGCGACGTGGTCGGACTCTACCTCGATCCTCCCGAACGAGCCGTCGTGCTGTGCGTCGACGAGAAGACCCAGATCCAGGCCCTGAACCGGACTCAACCCGTGTTTCCCATGCTGCCGGGGACGCCGGCGCGGGCCAGCCACGACTACGTGCGCCACGGCACATCGACCCTGTACGCCGCTCTTGATCTGGCCACCGGCAAGGTCATCGGCTCACTACACGCGCGTCACCGCGCCCGCGAGTTCCTGGCATTCCTGAAGAAAATCGACGCCGAGGTACCTGACGATCTGGACTGCCATGTCGTACTCGACAACGTCTCAACGCACAAGACACCCGCGGTAAAGCGCTGGCTGACAAACCATCCCAGATTCGTCTTGCACTTCACGCCCACCAGTTCATCTTGGCTGAACTTGGTCGAGCGCTGGTTCGCCGAGTTGACCACCAAGAAACTACGTCGCGGCACTCACACATCAGTGCGCCAGCTCAACACCGACATCCGCGCATGGATCGACACCTGGAACGACAACCCACGCCCCTACGTCTGGACCAAAACCGCCGATCAAATCCTCACCAGCATCGGCAACTACTGCACCAGAATTAATGACTCAGGACACTAG
>NZ_LQIM01000034.1:0-383486 GCF_001499985.1 Mycobacterium sp. IS-1556 | reverse complement strand
GACTCAAATCCACCTCAACACCAGAAGGAGCGAACGAAACCATAACCGCATCATGACAGCACCCACCGACAAATCCGACCGACCACTGACACTGCCTGCGAAATCACGCAAATAGCCGCCGCAGCAGCTGTTTTCGATCAGCGATTCACTCGCCGTGGATGTTCAGGCCGTGGGCGGCGGCGTAGGCCAACGCTTGGTCGACATCGATCTTTGCGCCGCGCAGGCTCGCGGTGGTCCACAACGTGGCGTCCGTTCGGGCGCCGCGCAGGTCGGCCTCGTCCAATCGGACGTTCTGCAGCCGGGCGCCGCTCAGATCCGCGCCGCGAAGCACCGCCTTGCGCAGATCGGTGTCGACAAGACCGGCCTCGCGCAACCGGCACCCGGCCAGATCCACCCCGCGCAGGTCACATCCGCCGAGGACCGCCAAGGTCAGGTCGACGTCGACCAGGGTCAGCGGCCGCAACCGGCTCTCGGTGAACACCGAGCCGAGCATGCTGCACTGCCGGAAGATGCCGTGGTGCAACGTGGCCCGCTCGAAGCGGCAGTTGCGGAATGCGGAGCCGACGTGCTCCGATTCGGTGAAGTCGACGCCGCGGAAGTCGCACTCGTCGAACACGGTCCGCGCGGTGCGCAGCCTGCTGAGGTCCTCATCGCGGAAGTCGTGACCGACGAATTCGCGTTCGGTCCAGACCTCTTCGTCAGAACTCACCCGATCAGCCGCGCAACGAGGTCAAGCTGTCGAGCGCGTACTCCGTGATCGCGATCAGCGCCGCCTTGGTGGAGCGCCGGTCGCGAGCGTCGACGGTGATCACCGGGATGTGCTCGGCCAGGGCCAGCGCCTTGCGAACCGCCGCGGCCGGATGCCTTGGCGCACCGTCGAACTCGTTGACCGCGATCAAGAACGGCAGATTTCGCGCCTCGAAGAAGTCGACCGCGGCGAAGCTGTCCTGCAGGCGGCGCACATCGACCAGGATGATCGCGCCGATCGCGCCGCGGACCAGGTCGTCCCACATGAACCAGAACCGGCGCTGCCCGGGCGTCCCGAACAGGTACAGAACCAGATCCTCGGCGAGCGTGATGCGGCCGAAGTCCATCGCCACAGTCGTGGTGTTCTTCTGAGGGGTGGCTTCCAGGCCGTCGAGGCCCGCGGACGCCGTCGTCACCAACGCCTCCGTCCGCAGCGGCATGATCTCTGAGACCGCGCCGACGAACGTCGTCTTGCCGGCGCCGAATCCGCCGGAGATGACGATCTTCGTCGAGGCAGCCTGCCCCGACGTGTTCGGCGCCCGGCGCTCCTCAAAGTGCCCTGAGGCCACGCAGTGTCCTTCCTATCAGCTCACGTCGTTCGTCGATGGTGGTCGACTCGCTCAAGGTGCCGCGCACCGCCACATAACCCTGCGTCACCAGATCCCCGATCAGCACGCGCGCCACGCCGAGCGGCAAGGATAACTTCGCGGCGATCTCGGCAACCGACGGGCGGTCGACGCACATGGTCAGGATCTGGCCGCGCACATCGCTGCTCGGCCATCGCGTCGGCTTGTCCGAGTCGAGCGTCTCGATCGGCGCTTCCAACGGGAGGTAGACGCGGGAGTCGGTGCGGCCCGCGGTCAGGATGTAGGGCCGAACGAGACTCGGCTCTTCCCCGACATCGCGTTCCCACCGCGATCTGCCGGCCGCCTCGTCAGCCTCGTCCCAACCCTTCGGATCATCCATGGGCCGCTCACGAGTGCTGAGGCGCGCGCCGTCGAGCGGACTGGACGACGGTGCCCACCCGTTCGACCAATACCGCCATCTCGTAACCGATCTGGCCGATGTCACAGTTGCGGGTCGCCAAGGTGGCCAGGTTCGAGCCGTCGCCGACCCGCATCAGCAGCAGGTAACCGTTCTCCATCTCGACCACCGACTGCAGCACATGGCCGCCGTCGAACAGTTGCGCCGCGCCGGTGGACAGGCTGGCCAGACCGGACGCCACCGCCGCGAGCTGGTCGGCGCGTTCGGTCGGGATGTGCTCGCTGGCGGCCATCAGCAGACCGTCGGCGGACACCAGAACGGCGTGGGACACTCCGGACACTTCGCGGGCGAATCTCGAAACCAGCCAGTCGAGCGAGTCGCGCTGCGTCGATCGCGCCGGGTAGGTCATTCGGTATCTGTTCCTCTGTTTCCCGTGGTCTCTCTTGCGTGCGAACGGCCGGCATGCACCCCGCCGAAGTGGCTGCTGATGCTCGCGCGAACGGCCTCCGGGTCCCGCTGCGGCGCACCTGCGGATGAGGTTCGCTCTCCCGCGCCGAACTCAGCCGCCGATGCTACCGTCTCGTCGCCGGCGGCAGCGGCGCCCGGCACCAGGCGCGCGCCGGGGTCACGCATCGGAAGGCCCTCGTCGGTGACGCGGGTGACCGGAGCCTCGTCGGCGGCGGCCGCAGCCGACCAGCCATGGTCCCAGACGGACTCCCAGTTCAGGTCCTCGCTGTTGGCCAGTTCAGTCGGATCGACCAGCCACTCCGACAGCATGCTCTGATAGATCGCGTCGTCCGAAGCGGCTTCCCCCGACGGTTCGACCGCAGCAGCGCGCGACGGTTCCGGTTCCGGTTCCGGCGCCCGCTCGCTCGCCGTCTGCGCCCGCGCCGCGAAGAACTCGGAGGTGTCCGTCGGCCGCTCGGCGACGGGCGTAGGGGGCTGTGCGGCGGTGACGTCGGCGATTCCACTGGCGCCGGGGTTGCGTTGCGGCAGAAGCGAAACCGGCGCCTCGGCGTGCCCGTTGAGGTGTTCCGGCTCGGCGTGCCGGCCGTCGCGGTTCGCCTCTCGGTGATCGTCGTCGAGCGCCAACGCCGTCGCGATCCCCGCGTGGGCGTCGGCGGGCATCGCGTACTCGGGTTCGCTGAACTGATCGGGCTCGCCGGCCCGCCTGAGCAGCTCGGCGGGTACGTACACGCCCGCGGTGGTGCCCGAATTCGGTTCGCCCGCAACGGTGCTGCGCAACCGGACCACCAGCCCGTGCTGCGTCGCGAGACGGCCCACCACGAAAAGGCCCATGTGGCGCGCCGTGTACGGGTCGACCTCTCCGCCGGACTGCAGGCGGGTGTTGGCGACCCGCAGGTCCGACTCGGTCATGCCCAGTCCGATGTCGCTGACCTCGATGACCAGTCCGCCATTCGCCGTGTGCACCGCCGAGACCCGCACCTGCGAGATCGGCGGGGAGTACCGCAGCGCGTTGTCGAGCAGTTCGGCCAGCAGGTGAACCAGGTCGCCGGCGACCGCACCGCTGACCTCGCTGTCGGGCACGGTCGCGGTCACCACGCGGGTGTAGTCCTCGACCTCGGACGCGGCGGCGTTGATGACGGCCGATACCGGGACCGGTTCAGCTTGTTCGCGCGGCACCCTGGCGCCCGACAACACCAGAAGGTTGGCACCGTTGCGGCGCATCCGGGCGGCCAGGTGGTCCAACCGGAACAGGCTCTCCAGCCGCTCGGGGTCTTCCTCGTCGCGCTCCAGCCGGTCGATCAGCGACAACTGCTGGTCGACCAGCGACCTGCTGCGGCGCGAGAGGGTTTCGAACATGTCGCCGACCTGCAACTGCAGCCGCGATTGCTCAGCGGCCAGGACGACGGCTTGCTCGTGTAGTTCGTCCACCGCGTGCGCGACCTGACCGACCTCTTCGGAGGTGTGCACCGGAATCGGCGTGATCGGTGGAGCGTCGCCCCCCGCGCGCACCCGCTCGATCTCCTTCGTCAGGTCGTCGTGGGCAACCTTGAGCGCGCTGTCCCGTAGCCGGCGCAGCGGGCGCACCAGCGTGCGCGCCACCAGGATCACGATGATCAGCGCCAGCAGGATCGCCCCGCCGACGATCGCCGCGTCGCGGATCGAGGTGGTGCGCTGCGCGTCGGCCCGCTCCTGGACGGCGGAGGTGACCGCGGTGGTGATGCGGTCGATGATCTGGCGGGCGATCTGCTCGGTGGCGGCCACGGACGCCAACAGTTCGGGGTTGTTGACCAGGGGCACCGCCGGGTTGGTCATCAGCGCCATCCGCTTGACGAACTCGGCCTGAAGCTTCTGCGCCTCCGGCGATCCCACCCCGAGCACCTGGCTCATCCCGAATAGCGTCGACGGCTCGGTGCCCGCGAGCGCGATCACCGCGGTCCGCAGCTCGGGCTCGGGCAGCTCGGCACCGCGGGTGAGCGCCAGCTTCTGCATCGTCATCTGGCCGCGGGCGCCGATCGCGCGGGACAGGCCGAGCGTCTCGGCGCGGATGCGCTCGTCATCGACGCGGACCGATCCGGTGACCGCATCCTCGGCTGGCAGCAGCAGCAACGCGTAGGCCTGGATGGTGTCGCGCAGCCCGATGGTGTTCGAGGCGACCTTGTCCACCAACGCCTGACCGTCGTCGATCATGGTCGTGACACCGCGACGCACGTCGGGTGCGACGTCCGTGCCGTCCAACCGGCGATGCAGTTCCCGACGGCTGCTGTCGAACCGGGTCAGTGCGGCCTGGATGTCCCCGCCGGTGGAAGTTGCCAGCATCGCGCCTTCCAGCGCGGCCATGTAGCTCTCGATGGCGGGCACCATTTCGGTGCGCTCGGCGGCGCGACGCAAATCCGATTCCTCGGTCACGCTGCCGTAGATACGCAAACCGCCGAATGTTCCGGCCAGAATCAGCGGCACCAATACGATCGCGAGCACTTTCCAGCGGACGGGCCAATTCGACAGCGCCCACCGCGACGGCCGCTTTACCGGTGGCTCCGGTTGGGGCTCGAAATCCACGAGCGTGCCATCGGCCTGCTTGAGCTGGGAGAACACGCTCATCGACGCGCGCCCCCGCTGTCGGCCGGCGGCCCGGGATTCAGTAACGGCGCATCGTTCATAAGGCTTCCCACTGATTTCCTACTGATATTGCCCCGCCCCCGGCGGGCACGTTCTGGCCCTGGCAATTGGTCGAGTATGCCAGCGATGTGCGGCCGATTCCACAATTCTTACTGAACAGACAGAGTTCATAACCGCAGCTCAGAGCAGTTGTGCGAATTCCGGGCAAATACCGGAACGCGATTGTGATGCGGGCGCGCCGGCCGCGGATTACGCCGGCCGGAGAAGCGCGACGAGGAAGTCGGAATTGTCGGTGAACGGCCGAACGTCCCAGGTGGACAACAGAAGGTCGGGCGCCAAGCCCGCGGCGCCGGCGTCGTCGAAGAATTCGGCGAATTCATAGTCGCGGCCGGCGCCGAAGCCGATCACCGCCCGACCCTCGACGCGCAGATGGGCACGCAGCCGGGAAAGCACCTGCACCCGGGTGCTCGGCGCGAGGAACGTCATCACGTTGCCTGCCGACACGATCACGTCGAACGGTTCGGTGATTCCCCGTGCGGGCAGGTCGAGCTCGGCGAGATCGCCGACCAGCCATCGCGGGCCGGGGTGGTCCTGTTCGGCTGCTTCGATGAGTGCCGGATCGACGTCGACGCCGACGACGCGGTGACCGGCCGCGGCCAGGTATCCGCCGAGCCGCCCTGGACCACAACCGGCGTCGAGGATGTGGGCACCGCGCGGCGCCATGGCGTCGACGAAGCGGGCCTCGCCGGCCAGATCTTCGCCGGCGCGGGCCATCGCGCGGAAGCGCTCGATGTACCAGTGCGAGTGCCCGGGATCCGCCGACACCTTCTGCATCCAGAGGCTCTGCGCGACCATGGAAGCATTATCGCAGCAGACGGTCGGCGAGCCGGTGGCGGTGACGTCGTAGCGCTCTCACGCTGAAGAGGTCGTAGTTGTTCAGGTTGATGTTCTTTGCGCCGCGCATCGCTCCCAACACCGGGAATGCGATCCGGATGGTGGCCGCGACCGGGTGCGAACTGCACCTGGTCGAGCCGATGGGGTTCGACCTGTCCGAACCGAAACTGCGCCGCGCCGGCCTGGACTACCACGACCTGGCGTCGGTGACCGTGCACCGCGGCCTCGCCGCCGCCTGGGCCGCGCTGGCGCCCGAGCGCGTCTACGCGTTCACCGCGCACGCGGCGACCTCGTTCACCGACGTCGAGTACCGGGCCGGCGATGTGCTGATGTTCGGGCCGGAACCCACCGGATTGGACGCCGAGACGCTGGCCGATCCGCACATCACCGCCCAGCTGCGGATCCCGATGCTGGCGGGCCGGCGCTCGCTGAACCTGTCAAACGCAGCCGCGGTCGCCGTGTACGAGGCGTGGCGCCAACACGGGTTCAGCGGAGCGGTGTAGTCACCTTCCGATGTGGGCCCACGCCCGAAGGGCAGGGACGCTCGTGCGGAGCGCGTTACCAGCTGTTGAAGTGCGCGATCTGCTCGACGGGCAACCGCTTGGCGGGGCGGAAGTCGGTGCCCTTGGTGTAGGCGATCGGGAACAGGCCGCCCTGGCTGTACTTGTCATGCGGGATGCCGAGCAGTTCGGCGGCCTGCTTCTCGCCGTCACCGAGCAGATGCAACGTCGTCCATGCGGAGCCGAGCCCGCGCGAGCGCAACGCCAGCATGTAGCTCCACGCCGCCGGCAGCAGCGAGCCCCAGAAGCTCGCACTCCCCGCGCCGGGTGCACCGTCGACGCGACCCTCGAGACACGGGATCAGCAGCCACGGGACCATCTCCATGTTCTCGGCCAGGTACTCGGCCGACGACACCACCGCCTGTCGCCGTTCCCCGCGGCTGTCGCCGTCGGTGTACTCGGGTTCGGGCATCGTTCGGTACAGCTTCCAGCTGGTGCGGTAGATGTCGGCGAGCGCCTTCTTCTTGTCGGGCTCGTCGACGAAGACCCACTGCCAGCCCTGGGCGTTGGATCCCGTCGGCGCCTGCACCGCGAGCTCGAGACATTCCAGCAGCAGCTCGCGCGGCACCGGCTTGTCCAGATCCAGCCGCTTGCGCACCGAACGGGTGGTGGTCAGGACTTCGTCCACGGACAGGTTCAAGGTCATTTTTCGAGACTACATTCGCCTCATGGCAATCGAATTCACGAAAGAGGTGGCGGACAGGCTCGCCTCCGACAAGTACGGCTGGTTGACCACGGTGGCGAAGTCGGGACAGCCCGTGCCGAAGTTGGTGTGGTTCTTCTTCGACGGGTCCGACGTGTTCGTCTACAGCGAACCGCGCGCCGCCAAGGTCAGACACCTCAGGGCGAATCCGCGGGTCAGCCTGAACCTGGATTCCGACGGGAACGGCAGCGGGATCATCGTCGTCGGCGGCACCGCGACCGTCGACGCCGAGAACGCGAACCCGTTGCAGGACGAGCGGTACCGCGCCAAATATGGCGAGTACGCGGCCAGCCTCGGTTTCAGCGAGGAGTTCCTGGCCGCCTACGACACGCGGCTGAAGATCAGCGTCGACAAGGTGTGGACCACACCGACCGGGGGTTAGTTCGGCCCCCTTTTCTGGCGAGGTACCGGGGCGCTAAACCGTGAGTGCGCTCAGCGTCTTGGCGGCGGCTCGCTCGCCGCTGCGCACAGCGCCTTCCATGTTGTCGGGCCAGCTGCTGCGCTCCGCGCCGGCGAACTCGATGACGCCATGGCCCTTGCTCAGCAACGGACCCACCGCGCACACCTCGCCGGGAGCGAACACCGCGTCGCAGCCCTCGATGTAGTCCTGCTCGGCCCACCGCACGACGGTCGGGCAGCGCAGTTGATGTGGTTGCACCCCGAACGCCTCCGCCAGATCGGCGAGCAGTACATCGTCGTCGATGGCCGTCCCCGTGGCCGGGCAAAAGCCCGTCACCCGGTCACCACGCCGCCAAGCTCCCCACAGCACGTCACCGCCCAACACCGTGTTGTGGCGCACCGAGTGTCCGCGCGGCAGCAACGCGATCACCTTTGTTCCGGCGTCGATGTGCAGTTCGGCTAGTCGCGCCAGATCCGGTGGCAACGGAGGATCGAATACGACGCGGGGCAGTTGCGTCACCGGAATCGCCACGATGACCCGCTCCGCGTCCACGGTAAGGTTGCCCGCCCGGACCTCAGCACCATTGGCGCGCTGCGTGATTCGGCTGACCGGTGTGTTGAGCCGAACAACGTCGCCGAGCGGCGCCGCCATCCGGGCGGCGACCTGTTGAGCGCCTTGGCTGATGCGCCACTGGAACACAGCGGTCATGCTGCGCCACGGGCCGCCGGCAATGCGGAGCAACCAGAGCAAATGCAGCAGCGACATCGAGTCCAGGTTCTCGCGGGCAAGGGAACCGACGAGCCGTTCGAGCAAGTACCGGCTGCCGCCGTCGAGACGGCGCTCGTCGAGCCATTCGGCGACGGATCGTCTGTCGAGTTCGGCTGCCCGCGATGACCTCCACGGTGCGTCGGAATCGATCCTCCGGGACAACCACGCGAGGGAACTGAACGCACGTACCAAACCCAGCCAGGTGCCTGGTGGCGGTAATCGTCGACGGGCCCGCCGGCCCGGCAGTCGCCAAACCATGGGGTATCCGACGTGGCGGGCCGGCTCGACGTCCAACCCGAGCTCGCGTACCAATCGATGCATTCTCCGATGGGCCCGGCCGATCCATTCGCCGCCGAAGTCGGCGACTGATCCGTCCAGATCGCGCGACCGCGCCCGGCCGCCGACCTCGTCACGAGCCTCGGCGACGAACACGCTTTTTCCCGCCCTGCGCAGGTGGCGAGCGGCGGCCAGACCGGCGAGTCCCGCGCCAACCACCGCGACGTCGACACGCAGAGCGGTATCCTCTGCAGCCATGAGACAAACGTATCAGACAAATGTCTCAATCGGAACGGAGTGGAAATGACTCGACGCACCGGAAACCGGCAACGCTTGCTGGATGCAGCCATTCGGTGCATCGAGGACCGGGGCTACGCGCGGACCACCGCCCGTGACCTCGTGCAGGCGTCGGGGACGAACCTCGGCGCGATCACCTACCACTTCGACTCCAAGGAGGCGCTTCTCAACGAGGCACTTGCTGAATGCAGCCGTCGCTGGCTGCAACAGATGCAGCAGGCCGAAACCGCAGTGTCGTCAGGCGATCCGTTGGCAGACACCATCGCCGCTGCGTATGGCGCCCTTCGCGATGGGCGGGTGTTTGCCGTGGCGTATGTCGAAGCGTGGGCCCAGGCGGAGCGCAACCCCGCTCTGCGTGCGCAACTGGCCGCGCACTACCGCGAATTCCGCACGGCCACGGCGACACTCGCTCAGTCCCTGACCCGCTCGTCGTCGCTGCCCGACGCGGAAGCTCTGGCGGCGATACTGGTGGCGGTCGCCGACGGCCTTGTCGTTCAGTGGCTGCTCGACGCCGACTCGTTGCCGGAACCTGCTCGGCTGGCCCGGGCGCTCACACAATTCGGTGTCACGTAATGGGCCGAGACGTCGAGCCGTTGGCGTGCGCCCGCCGCTGGCCTACTTCGCCAACTCGGACCGCCCGCGTGCCGCGAGGTTCGCCGCCACTTCCCGCTCCCACACCCCCATGGCCTGGGTGGTGTCGACCTCGAGTTCGAAGCGGTCGGTCATTTCGGCGGTGACGTCGGCGACGTCGACGTAGAACTGCTCGTACCACCGCCGGTGCTGGTAAACGGCGCCATCCTCTTCCGTCAGCAGCGGGTTGTCGATCCGCGTCTTGTTCTTCCAGATTTCGACGTCCTCGAGGAACCCCTCACCGAAGGACCGGTTCATCGCCGCGGCGAGCTTGTTCGCCTTGTCCGGGGGAAGGCCGGGCATCTGCTGCACGGCGACGCCCCATTGCAGCACAAACGAATTGTGGGTGACCGGATAGTGGCAGTTGATCAGCACGACCTCGACGGTGAAGCCGGGACCGAGATCGTTGTGCAGCCAGTTGATCATGTAGGCAGGGCCGAAATACGTGGCCTCGGAACGCAGATATGTGCCGTCCCAGAGTTTTTCGGGATTGGGCGTGGAATCCGGACGTGGTTTGGATTCCATGTACTGGCTCGCCATGTGACCCTCGATCACATTCTTGAAGTAGGTCGGGTAGGCGTGATGGATGTAGAAGAAGTGCGCCATGTCGACGTTGTTGTCGACGATCTCGCGGCAGTGCGAACCCTCGATCAGGATCGAGTTCCATTGCCAGGGCGACCAGATGCCGTCGCTGTATCCCTCGATCTCCGGCGGAGTCAGCTCCGACGGCGGCGAGGAGCCTTCCGGGTCGTGCCACACCAGCAGCTGGCCGTTGACCTCGCAGGTGGGCCACTTGCGGGTTCGGGCCAGCCGCGGTACCCGGCGCGCATAGGGCACATCGACGCAGCGACCGGTCGAGCCCTGCCACCGCCAATCGTGAAAGGGGCACGCCAGGTTGTCCTCTTTGATGGACCCGCGGGAAAGATCGGCGCCCATGTGCCGGCAGTAGCCGTCGAGGACGTACAGCTCACCGGTCGAGTCGCCGTACACCACGAGTTTGGAGCCGAACGCCTCGACACCGTGCGGTTGCCCGTCACGGAACGCGTCAGCCAGACCGAGACAATGCCAGCCACGGGCGAACCGCGTCATCGGTGCGCCGGTGTCGATCTCGCGAATGTCACTCATCGGCTGTTGATTCCTTACGCGAGCGCTCGTCATGGTCCCTGCCTAACATGTCTTTGATTGCCAGGTGGCTGAACAGCATGCTGGTTCCGATCGGATTGCCGCCGCCCGGATAGGCCGTGCCGCTCGGCGCGGCCATCGTGTTGCCGGCCGCATACAGCCCGCGAATCGGGTTGCCGGAGGTGTCGAGGACCCGCGCCGCGGTGTCGGTGCGCAGACCACCCTTCGTGCCGAGATCGGAGATGCCGAACATGGCGGCGTGAAACGGCGCCTTCTCGATCGCGACGAGTGGTGAGCCACCGCCGAAGAAAGCGCGGTCGTACGCTTCGTCACCCCGGCCGAAGTCCTCATCGGTGCCGTCGGCGACGAATTCGTTGAACCGCGCGACCGTCGCCGCCAGATTCTCCGCGGGCACGGCGATCTTGTCGGCGAGCTCCTCGAGCGTGCCGGCGGTGTGCCAGAGCCCCGCCTCGATGTACTGTGCCGGCTCCACCATCGACACGTTGGTGGCCTTGACCGGCGGTATCTCACCGTCCCGGTCGTCGTAGATCATCCAGTACGGCAACGTGATCGAGCCATCGGTCAATTGGGCGAGAATGTCGCGGCCGATTCGGTCGTACGGCGCGGACTCGTTGACGAACCGCCGGCCGTCCTGGTTGACGAAGATGCCGCCGGTGAACCACAGCGCAAACGCCGAACGCCCGTCGGGATGCGTCATTCCCGGCGACCACCACGCCTGATCCATCAGATCGGTGTCCGCGCCGACCGCGACGGCCGCCTGCAACGCTTCGCCGCGATTCCCCCACGGCCCCATCGTGTCTCGTACCGCACCGGGTACGCCGTAACGGCGACGGAGTTCCTCGTTGCCCTCGAACCCGCCGGCAGCCAGCAGCACGCCCCGCCGCGCGCGGATGGCCCTGCGTTGCCCCTCCGTCTCAACGATCGCGCCGACCACTCGGCCGTCCTCGAGCACCAACTCGACCAGCGCGGTGTTGCGTCGCAGCGCTGCGTGTGAATATTGGCCGATGGCCTTGAGGAACCGGGCGATCAGAGCGCGACCGCCGATGAAGTAGTCGTCGGGCCGTGGCGTGCCGAGCCGATCGGCGTCGAGCGGGCCGCGCACCAGCTCACGCAGTTCCGGTGCCTTGGCAACGGCCAACGGCCGTGCGGCGATATGCCGTTGGCCGTCAAGGCGCGCCTTGGGCACCTTGCCGAAATAGTCCGGCCAGGGCAGCACCTCGAATTTCAGATGCGAGTCGTGTTCGAGGTATTCGATCAGCGGGGCACCGCCGCGGACGTAGGTCTCCTGAAGTTCATACGGCGTGCGGTCTCCGACCACGGCGTGGTAGTACTCGAGCGCATCCTCGATCGTGTCGTCGGTACCGGCCCGCACCAGAACCGGATTGCACGGGAACCACACCCCGCCGCCGCCGGAATATGCTGTTGTGCCGCCGAATTGATCGGTCGCTTCGACGAGGATGACGTCGAGTCCCTCGCGCGCGGCGGTGTACGCGCCGGTGACACCGCCGCCCCCCGATCCGGCGACCAGCACGTCACATTCGTCGTCCCAGCCACTCATGCGTATTGCTGCCGCCCGTGAAGCTCGAATTCGGCGTCCAGTGACCGCTTTTCGTCGTCACTCATACGCTGGTACACGGGTGCACCTCTCCCGGTCCACCGGTACACCGGCTCGTCGGTGTGCCATCGCTGTCGTTGCAGTTGGCGTTTGAGCACCTTGTTGGAGCCGGTGACGGGCAGTCGGGTCGACAGCCTCAGGAACCGAGGAACGCCCTTGCTTCCGAGGTCCTGTTGGCTCGCCAGATAGGCGGTGAACTCCTCGATGTCGAAGGCGTCCGGATCGGCCACCTCGATCGCGGCCATCACCTGATCGCCCGAGCGTGGATCCGGCACCGCGAACACCCCCGCCGCGACCACCCGCGGATGACGTCGCAGCACCCGTTCGATCGTCAAGGCCGAGGTGTTCTCGCCGTCGACCCGGATCCAGTCGCCACGCCTGCCGGCGAAATAGAGGAAGCCGGCCTCGTCGAGGTAGCCGAGGTCTCCGCTCCAGTACCAGCCGTTGCGGATCCGTTCGGCGTTGGCCTCGTCGTTGCGGTAGTAGCCCTCGAAACTGCGGGTGCCGAATTTGTCGACGATCTCGCCGACCGCCGCGTCCGGATTGCGTACACGGCCGTATTCGTCGAGAACCGCTCGCGCACAATCTTTCAACGTGTCCGGGTGCACCACCGCGACACCGTCGTGTAACGGGCGGCCGAGCGCTCCAGCGGGCGCGTGCGGATCAGGAGCCACCACCGCGCCGCCCTCGCTGGACCCGTAGCCCTCGAACAGTTCCGCGCCGAACCGGCGGCGGAACTCGGTCTGGTCGTCAGGTGACGCCTCCGTGCCGAAGCCCCGAACCAACGGGTTGTCGGCGTCGTCCGGTCGCTCCGGGGTGGCCATCAGATAGGCCAGTGCCTTTCCGACGTAGGTGAAGAACGTGGCGCCGAAATACCGCACGTCCGGCAGGAATCCGGACGCCGAGAACGACGGTGTGAGGCACACCGTGGCGCCGTTGGCCAGCGCCGGTGCCCACAGCGCCATGATCGCGTTGCCGTGGAACAACGGCATGCAGCAGTACTCGACGTCGGCTCGCGAATGTCCGAATTTCTCGGTGGCGGCGTAAGCGATACGGGCCAGCCTGCCTTGACTGCATTTGACCGCCTTGGATGCGCCCGTCGTGCCGGAGGTGAAAAGCAGGAGCAGCAGCGAGTCCTCGTCCACGCCCGCGGTGACACTGGGTTCGACCCGATGCGTGTCGACAGCCCTGCCGTAGCCCGGATCGTCGATCACGAGGAATCGATCCGCGGCCAAGCCGAGTTCCAGCTCGCGCAACCGATCGAACCCCGCGGTGTCGGTGACGATCAATTGGCAATCCGCGTGGCGTATTTCGGCTGCCAGCTCGGCCGCACCCCGAGTGGGGTTGATGCCGACCACCGTCGCTCCGACCAGGGCGGCGCCGCCCAGCCAGAACACGAAATCCGGGACATTGTCCAGCAGCACCCCGATATGAAACGGGCCGTCGCACCGCATCGCCTGGGCCAGCGCACCGCGCGCCGCGGATTCACGCACAACCTCATCCCAGGACCAATCCCGCTGGCGGGTGCGCAGACCGAGATGCTCGTCACCGAGGCGATCGAGCAGCAGGTCCGCGATGGACTGGCGTCTTGACGAGACGTCGGAACGCATTTCAGGCGGACGGATGGACAAGGTCCAGGTAGGCCTGCGGCAGTTCCTCGCGCGACAGTTTGGTCATGCTGACCACGCCGGGATTGTAGGAGTCCTCGCCGAGGATCTTTCCGTTTTCGTCGATCGGCCACAGCAGCAACTGTCGGAACACGACGAGGTAGTCGGCGTCGACATCGTCGACGGGAATCCCGATGCGTTGGGCCTCTGCGCCGGGGTAGATCTGTTTGAGCAGACCCTCGGTCACCAGGCAGTGGTCGTCGACGACGAGCCGCTGCACCTCGAACTCGAGAATGTTTGTCCGGGTGGCAAGGAAGTCGGTGTAGTAGGTCTGCACACCCGCGGTGGTCTTGGGACCGAAGTCGCCTTCGGCGCCCCAGAAGTGGTAGTCCGGATGCGGAGCCAGCGTGGCCATCAGGCGATCCATATCCGGGGCGGCTTCGGCTTTCATGTGCTCGATCACGGCGTTCAGCACGAGGCGGTGCCGTTCATTGGTGGTGTCGGCCAGGCGCTTTTCCAGCGGTTCCCACGTTCGGGTGGGATCGATAACTGCCATGTGGTCATCATCACGGAGCCGCAGCGTACAGTCACCCGCCGTCCGTCGATCAAATCCGTTGATCCACCCGACATGTGTCGGGCTCGAGCAACTCCTCCGACGACAGGGCGATGCGGCGCACCATGAGCACCAACGTCGCCAGGAACCGGTCCATCGGGTCATCGAGATCCCACCCCATCGTGCGCGCCACCTGGGCGAGGCGAGCCGCGACGGTGCTGTGGTGCACGTGCAACTCCGCGGCCGTTCGGCGCAGCGAGCCGAACACAAGGAACGCCTCGACGGTCTGCACCGCGAGCGCACCCGTCGGCGCCGCCGCGATCTCGTCGATGCGGGCCATCTCCCGGTTGCCACGCACCCGATCGAGCGGCAAGTCGGCCAGCAGCTCGAGCAAACTGAGCCGTTCGTACGCGATGGCTCGCCTGCCGTAACCGGTCGACGATGCGAAGCGCAACGCGCGCATGGCTTGATGCCAGGACGTCGGCGCGGCGAACACACTCCCACTGGAGCCGATTCCGACCCATGGTCCGCGGTCGGAGTTTGCGCGTCGCGGGGACGGGAACGCGTCGACGATCGCCCGCTCGAGCCCGTCGGAGAGCGCTCGGGTATCGCCGGCGTGCTGGCACAGCACCGCCGTGGCGTTGCCGATCGCGACCGTGCGCACCGCCACATCGGCGAGTTCGCGGGTGATGATCTGCAGCGCATCGGACGGTGATTGCGCAGAAACGGCGAGGACGCGAACCTTGCGGGTTTCGTCGAGCCCGAGCAGGCGAATGGCCCGTGCCCGGTCCTCTCGATGTTCCTTTTCCGAAAGCACGACCTCTAGCAGTGCCGGATCACCGAGCTGCGGTGTGACCGAGCTGCGTGTCAGAACCCTTCGCAACGAGTGGCGCACGCGGTCGATGAGCACCGGGTCCAGCTCCGAAGGGCCGCCCGCACGTTCGACCCACACGACCGGTTCGTCGTCAAGCGACGGCGCCGCCGGGACGTTCCCCGCGGTGTCGAGCGCACCCGCCGTGTCATAGAGGATGACGACGCCGGATGCCCACCGCGCGCCGACCGGGCATTCGGCCAGCAATGCGGCCGAGCGCACAACGGTGTCGGCGCTCGCCGCTGACTCGTCGACCTCGTCGAAGTAGGCAATGATCCGCAACACCGACGCGGGGTCGGATCCCAGCTCCGACATCCGAACCGGGCGGCGGCTCATGCCGCCAGCTTAAGCCGTCGGCTGGGTTGACGTTTCACCATCGAGTGGCTGGGCAACTCGGATGTGACAGTGGGTCAGGAAGGGGCCGGGTCATGGTCGATGGACATTTCACGTCAAAGTGCCGATACGTTGCAGCGCCCGCGTTGCTCGGGGTGTTGGTGGTGGCATTCAGCGGATGCGCCGGCGGTAGCGACGAGGATGCAGGTTCGGCGGGGACCACCCCGGCGCCGGAAACGACAGCTGCTGCGCCCGCGGTGACATCTTCTGCGCCGGCCACGGCTACTCCGGCAAACACCGGCATCGACGCGCTGCGCCGGGCCGGAAGCACTGCGACCGCAGCCGTGCCCGAGAGCACGCTGATCTCCATCGAAACCGAGCGAGATGGCCGGTGGGAGGTTCAGGTCGTCACTGCCGACGGCACCGAGCACGAGATGGACGTCTCCAACGACGGCGCCACGGTGACGATGGGGCCGACGGCCAAAACCGAGGACGAAGCCGACAAGGCCAAGCACCGCGAACGGGTGCAGGCCGCTCAGGTGGACTACCAGGCAGCGGCGGACAAGATCCTCGCCGAGGTGCCCAACGGCACCATCACCGAACTCAACCTCGATAGCAACAACGGAACGACGGTCTGGGAAGCCGATGTCGTCGACGATTCTCAGACCAAGCACGAAGTCACCATCGATGCCGGTTCCGGCCAAGTGCTGCAAAACACGACCGGACGCTGAGCATCGCCTGCGAAAAAACGGCGGGTCGCCGGCCTGAGTAGTCCGGTGAGTTAGCGGAAGTCGCGGGACTTCGAGCCGATGGCCAAGGTGAGCTTGCCCATCCGCTCGGCGACGACGGTGACCGCGCCGGTCGCGTTCTGCACCTGACCGCGAATCAACAATGCCGCGGCGGTCTGCGCCAACTTGCGGTGCCGCGCCCACACCCCGCGCGAGCAGATGATGTTGACCATCCCGGTTTCGTCCTCGAGGTTGAGGAACGTGGCGCCCTGGGCGGTCGCGGGCCGCTGGCGGTGCGTGACGGCCCCGGCCACCAGCACCCGGGAGCCGTCGGGCACGTCGAGCAGCTTGCCCGCCGGTATCACCCCCATGGTGTCGAGATCCTCGCGCAGGAACTGCGTGGGATAGCTGTCGGAAGAGACGCCGGTCGCCCAGACGTCCGCGGCGGCCAACTCGAGTTCGGTCATACCGGGCAGTGCGGGAATGTGTGACGACGCCCCCACCCCGGGCAGCCGGTCGGGCCGCTGGGTGGCGGCCGCCCCCGCCGCCCACAGTCCTTCGCGCCTGCTGATGTCGAAGCAACCCAACGCTCCCGCGGTGGCCAACGCCTCGGTCTGCGGCACCGACAGTTGCACCCGGCGGGTCAAGTCCAACAGGGAGACAAACGCGCCGTTGGCTTTTCGTTCATCGACCAACTTCTCGGCCAGCTCGTCGCCGATGTGGCGGACATTGCCCAGACCCAATCGGACCGCGTTTCCTGCGTCTTCGAGGGTGGCGTGCGCCAGGCTGGCATTGACGTCCGGGCGCCGGACGACGACACCGTGTCTGCGAGCGTCGGCCACCAGCGACTGCGGGGAATAGAAGCCCATCGGTTGCGCGCGCAGCAGCGCGGCGCAGAACGCGGCGGGGTGGTGCAGCTTGAACCACGACGAGTAGAACACCAGCGACGCGAAACTCAGCGAATGGCTTTCCGGGAAGCCGAAGTTCGCGAACGCTTCCAGCTTCTCGTAGATCCGGTCGGCCACCTCGCCGGTGATGCCGTGCCGCTGGCGCATACCGTCGTAGAACCTGCCGCGAAGCCGGCGCATCCGCTCGGTCGACCGTTTGGACCCCATCGCGCGGCGCAGCTGGTCGGCCTCGGCGGCGGAGAATCCCGCGCAGTCCACCGCGAGCTGCATGAGCTGCTCCTGGAACAGCGGTACCCCCAAGGTCTTGTGCAACGCCGACGCCATCGACGGATGTTCATAGGTGACGGGCTCTTCCCCGTTGCGCCGCTTGATGTACGGATGCACCGATCCGCCCTGGATCGGGCCGGGCCGGATCAGCGCCACCTCGACGACCAGGTCGTAGAACACGCGGGGTTTGAGCCGCGGCAGGGTGGCCATCTGCGCGCGCGACTCCACCTGGAACACCCCGACGGAGTCGGCCTTTTGCAGCATCTCGTACACCGCGGGCTCGGACAGGTCCAGCTGGGCCAGGTCGACGTCGATACCTTTGTGCTCGCGCACCAGGTCGATGCAGTAGTGCAGCGCCGAGAGCATGCCCAGGCCGAGCATGTCGAACTTCACCAAACCGATTGCCGCACAGTCATCTTTGTCCCACTGCAGCACACTGCGGTTCTCCATCCGCGCCCATTCCACCGGGCACACGTCGGCGATGGGCCGGTCGCAGATCACCATGCCGCCGGAGTGAATGCCCATGTGCCGCGGCAGGTTGGAGATCTCCTTGGCCAGCTCGATCACCGGCTCGGGGATGTCTTCAACATGCGGCGTCTCGGTGAGGTTGCCCCACTGCCCGAGCTGCTTGCTCCAGGCGTCCTGCTGACCCTGCGAGAAACCCAGGGCGCGAGCCATGTCGCGCACCGCGCTGCGGCCCCGGTAGGTGATCACGTTGGCCACCTGGGCGGCGTAGTCGCGGCCGTATCGGTCGTAGACGTATTGAATCGCCTTCTCCCGCAAGTCCGATTCGATGTCGATGTCGATGTCCGGGGGGCCGTCGCGCGCCGGGGACAGGAACCGCTCGAACAGCAACTCGTTGGCCACCGGGTCCACGTTGGTGACGCCGAGCGCGTAGCAGACCGCGGAGTTGGCCGCCGATCCCCTGCCCTGGGCCAGAATGCTGTTCTCTGCGCAGAACCGGGTGATGTCGTGGACCACCAGGAAATAACCCGGGAAGGTCAGTTGCTCGATGACCTTCAGCTCGTGCTCGATCTGCGCGTACGCCCGCGGCGCCCGCTCCGGCGGCCCGTACCGTCGGCGGGCACCCTCCATCACCAGATGCCGCAGCCAGCTGTCCTCGGTGTGCCCGTCGGGGACGTCGAACGGCGGCAACCGGGGCGCGATCAACGAGAGCCCGAACGCGCACTGCTCGCCGAGGTCGGCCGCGGCGAGCACCACCTCGGGACGGTCGGCGAACAGTCGCGCCATCTCCGCGCCCGACCGCAGGTGCGAACCGCCCAGCGGGGCAAGGTAACCGGCCGCCTCGTCCATCGAGTGCCTGGCGCGGATCGCCCCCATCGCCATGGCCAGCCGGCCCCGCGACGGCTCGGCGAAGTGTGCGGCGGTGGTCGCGACGACGTTCAGGCCGAAGCGCGGCGCGAGTCCGGCCAGAGCGGCATTGCGTTCGTCGTCACACGGATGCCCGTGGTGGGTGAGTTCGATGCTGACCCGGTCCCGGCCGAACCGGTCGACCAGGTCGGCCAGCGCGTCGGCGGCCGCGTCGGGACCACCGGTGCAAAGCGCTTGTCGGACATGGCCTTTGCGGCATCCGGTGAGGATATGCCAGTGCCCGCCCGCAGCCTCGGTCAACGCGTCGTAGTCATAGCGCAGGACTCCCTTCTCGCCGCCGGCCAGATGCGCCCTGGCGAGTTCGCGTGACAGCCGCCGGTAGCCTTCGGGGCCGCGCGCCAGCACCAGCAGATGCGGCCCGGGCGGATCGGGATCTTCGGTGCGGTTACCCCCGCCGAGCGACAATTCGGCGCCGAACACCGTCGACATCTCCAGTTCCTTGGCGGCTTCGGCGAAGCGCACCACCCCGTAGAGGCCGTCGTGGTCGGTCAGCGCGATCGCCCGCAGATCGAGTCGGACCGCTTCCTCGACGAGTTCCTCCGGTGTGCTGGCGCCGTCGAGGAAGCTGTACGCCGAGTGCGCGTGCAGTTCGGCGTACGGCGTCGACGAGGCCGGCCGGTCAACGTCGGCCGTGTACGCAGCACGCTTGCGCGACCAGGCCGGGCTGTCGCCGCCGTCGCCGATCTGCTCGTCTATGGGCCAGCCGGCACGGCGCGGTTTGCCGTTGAGCACCCGCTCCATTTCCGTCCAGCTCGGCGGCCCGGTATGCCAGCCCACCTATGCAGTGTATCGAACATGTGTTCGGTCATGAAGCGAGGTGTTTCGGGTATGCGAAAGACCATGGTCCGAGCTGCGACGGCCGCCGATCAGGTGCGAGGAATCATCGTCGACGCACCCGACGGCGTGCCACCACCCGACGTAATGGACGCGCTCATCGGGGACGCACGGGTGGTGCTGATCGGCGAGAGTTCACACGGCACCCACGAGTTCTATCGAGCCCGGGCCGAGATGACGAAGTGGCTGATCGAGGAGAAGGGCTTCCTCGCCGTCGCCGCCGAGGCCGACTGGCCCGACGCCTACCGGGTGAACCGATATGTCCGCGGCATCGGAGGCGACGCCGACGCCGAGCAGGCCCTGCGCGGTTTCCGTCGCTTCCCCACCTGGATGTGGCGCAACACCGTAATCCGCGACTTCGCCGAGTGGTTGCGTGCCCACAACCGGAACAGGGCCTACGAACAGCAGGCGGGCTTCTACGGCCTCGACATGTACAGCCTGCACCGGTCGATGGAGGAGGTGATCGGGTACCTCGACAAAGTCGACGCGGCCGCGGCGGCGCGCGCGCGTGAACGTTATTCGTGCTTCGACCACGCCTCATCCGACGAAGACGGCCAGGCCTACGGTCACGCCGCCGCGTTCGGCGCGGGTCAGGACTGCGAGCAGGCGGCCATCGACCAACTGCTCGACGTCCAGCGCCATGCCGTCGAGTACGCCCGCCGCGACGGCCTGCTCGCCGAAGACGAGGCCTTCTATGCCGAACGCAATGCGCACGTGGTGCGCAACGGCGAGGCGTACTACCGCGGCATGTTCGCCGGCCGCGTCAACACCTGGAACCTACGCGACACACACATGGCCGACACGCTCGACGCGTTGCTGCAGCACCTCGATCACGACGGCTCCGGCCGAGCCCGAATCGTGGTGTGGGCACACAATTCTCACGTCGGCGACGCCCGGGCCACCGAGATGTCCGCCGACGGGCAGACCACGCTGGGCGCCCTGGCCCGCCAGCGCTACGGCGAGCACACCCGACTGATCGGATTCTCCACCTCCACCGGCACGGTGACTGCGGCCAGCCGGTGGGGCGGCGCCGCCGAGCGCAAGATGGTCCGGCCCGCCCGGCCGGACAGCGTCGAAGGCCTGCTGTCGGAAGTGGGTGCACGCTCCTTCTATGTGGCCATGCGTGCGGACGGCCGCGTCGCAG
Source organism: Mycobacterium sp. IS-1556 (assembly GCF_001499985.1). NCBI lineage: Bacteria > Bacillati > Actinomycetota > Actinomycetes > Mycobacteriales > Mycobacteriaceae > Mycobacterium > Mycobacterium sp. IS-1556. The sequence goes on along the minus strand of NZ_LQIM01000034.1, from coordinate 362,748 downwards.
CCGAGCCGCTCGACCAGACGCGGTTGGCCCGCGCCATCGGCGTCATCTACCGACCGCAGACCGAACGCCAGAGCCATTACTTTCATGTCCGGCCGGCCGGTCAGTTCGACGCGGTGATCCACATCGACCGCACCCAAGCGCTCGAGCCGCTCGAGCGCACCAGTGAGTGGATCGAAGGCGAAGTGCCGGAGACGTATCCGTCCGGGCTGTAGCGCGCGCAGTCCTACGCTCGATATTGCGCGGAGGGCTGCGGTTGTTTCGTCGCAACAACCCTGTGTGCAATCTCGACGTTGGCGTCGTCAGACTGTTACGGCAGGTCCTCTGGGCCGAGTTGTTCGCGCGGCACCACCACCATCGGGACGTGGAGCACGCGCAGCATCTTGGCCGCCGTCGACCCCAGGAACAGCCGCCGCGGCGCGCTGAGTCGGCTCGACCCGACCATGATCAGATCCCCGTCCTGCCAGTCCAGCTTGCTCACCGCCTCTTCGACCGTCGCACCATCGACGATCGTCGACGCCACGGGAAAACCCTGCGGCAGCTCGGCTTTCGCCGACTCGTGAACGTAGCGCGCATGCGCCAGCGCCCGCTCCCGCGCCGCGTCGCCGTCCTTACGCAATGCCCCGAACGTCGGGTCCAAGGCCACCAGCGACACCAACCGCAGCGGCGTACCTGCCGCCCGACTGAATTGAACTGCGGTGTCCAGCAGGATGTCTGCGCCTGCGCGCTCCCCGATCGCACATGTCACTTCTCGCACGCGGTCGATGCCCGAGTCGCGGGTTCCCCGAGGCGCCACCGCGACCGGCACCGGAGCCGAGTGCAGCAGCTCGTTGACCACCGACCCCAGTGAGAAGCCACCCGCCAGACCGCCGCCCGCTGCGCCGACGACGATCATGTCGGCCTCGACGCGCGCCGTCTCCTGAATGAGCCCGTCGGCCGACGAGTCGTCGAACCGGACATGGCTGCTCACGACGATGTCGTCGGGCACCGTGGCACTGGCGGCGGTCAGCCACTCCCGAGCCTGCGCGATGAGGTGCTCCTCGAAATCGCCGATCGGCTTGATCGACGGGGCCACCCGGTCCGGCGGCAGCACGATGCACAGGTCGAGCTCAGCGCCGAGCGTACGGGCCAGCCGCACCCCGAGCGCCACCGCATCGGCACCGCCTGAAGTGGCCAGATAACCAACGACGAGCCTCATGGTCGACCATCCTGTCAATCCAGACCAGGCGATGCCGGCGGATCGACCAAATGCCGGTCAGTCCCGGTATTCCGCGGCGCCGTCCTCGAGGACGAGGCGGGCGTTCGAACCGTCGGGATCGGCGGCCTCCGTGCGGAACACCGCGCGGCCGGCCTCGGTCCGCCAGATCGACGTCGTGAGCGTCTCGCCCGGGAACACCGGCGAGGTGAACCTGGCGTCGATCGCGCTGACTTTCGTCGCATCGCCGCCGCCGAGTTCGGCGACCAGCGCGCGGCCCGCGACGCCGTAGCTGCACAGCCCGTGCAGGATCGGCTTCGGGAAGCCGGCCAACTCGCGGGCGAACCACGGGTCGCTGTGCAGCGGATTGCGGTCGCCCGACAGCCGGTAGATCAACGCCTGGTCTTCGCGCGTGGGCAGCGCAATTCGCGCATCCGGTTCCCGGTCGGGAATCTCCGGCGCGACGGGTCGCTGCCCCGGTTGCCCGCCGAAGCCACCCTCGCCACGGATCACCGCTGTCGTGAAGGTCTCCGCGACGACGTTCGACGTGTCGGGATCGGTACCCGTCGCCTTGAGCATGACGATCGCGTTCTTGCCCTCACCCTTGTCCTGGATGTCGGCGACCTCGGCAACCACGCTGAGCTTGCCCGCGGGCTTGAGCGGTTCGTACAACCGGATCCCCTGCGAGCCGTGCAGCAGCATCGCGAAGTTGAACGAGCCGATCATCGCCGCCGCCGCGAACGGCAGACACGCGATCACCGCGTAGGTCGGCAGCACCTGCTGTTCGATGCCGTGGCTGTTTTCGGTGGTGAACGCGAGATCGGCGGTGCCCGCCCCGACACCCAGCGCGTAAAGCAGGGTGTCGCGGTCGGTCCATTCGAACAGTTGCGGTTCGGTCTTGGCGCCGATGGCGTTGGGGTCGAGTGGCATACCGGGAACGATATCCGCCGGATGACAACGGCTGCGTCACACGGCATTGACGTTTCACCGGGCGAGGACCACGATGACTCGCATGCGTTATGTCGTTACCGGCGGTACCGGGTTTATCGGACGGCGAGTGGTGTCCCAGTTGCTGGCCCGTGACGGGGACGCCGAAGTGCTGGTACTGGTCCGCCGGGAGTCGCTGTCCCGGTTCGAGAAGTTGGCGGCGACGTGGGGTGAGCGCGCGAAACCGCTGGTCGGCGACCTCACCGCGGCGAACCTGGGGCTGACGCCCGAGGCGCTCACCGACGCCGGCGCGGTCGACCACGTGGTGCACTGCGGCGCGATCTACGACATCACCGCCTCGGATGCCGACCAGCGCGCAGCCAACGTGGAGGGCACCCGCGCGGTGATCGAAGTGGCGAAACAACTCGACGCGACGCTGCACCACGTGTCGTCGATCGCGGTCGCGGGCACCTTCCGCGGCGAGTTCACCGAGGACGACTTCGATGTCGGCCAGGAACTGCCCACGCCGTATCACCAGACCAAGTTCGAAGCAGAGTTGCTGGTGCGCAGCGCCGTCGACCTGCGCTACCGGGTGTACCGGCCCGCCGTCGTCGTCGGCGATTCGCGTACCGGTGAAATGGACAAGGTCGACGGGCCGTACTACTTCTTCCCGTTGCTGGCGAAGCTGGCCAAGCTGCCGTCGATCACCCCGATGGCGCTGCCCGACACCGGCCGCACCAATCTGGTTCCGGTCGATTACGTGGTCGACGCGCTCGTCGCGTTGATGCACATGCCGGATCGCGACGGTCAGACGTTCCATCTCACCGCGCCGAAAACCATTGGCCTGCGGGGCATTTACCGCGGCGTCGGCAAGGCGGCGGGACTGCCGCCGCTGCGCGCCTCGCTGCCGCGCTCGGCCGCGACGCCCTTCCTCAAAGTCGGCGGTCGCGCGAAGGTGGTGCGCAACATGGCGGCCACCCAACTCGGAGTGCCCGCCGAGATCCTCGACGTGGTCGACCTGATGCCGACATTCACGGCCGAGCGCACCGAGGAAGCGTTGCGCGACACCGGTATTGCGGTGCCTGAATTCGCCGATTATGCGCCGGCGCTCTGGCGTTACTGGGCCACGCATCTCGACCCCGACCGGGCCCGCCGCGACGATCCGGCGGGACCGCTGGTCGGCAGGCACGTGATCATCACCGGGGCGTCGAGCGGGATCGGCCGGGCGTCGGCGATCGCGGTCGCCGAACGCGGGGCGACGGTGTTCGCGTTGGCGCGCAACGCCGATGCACTCGACGAACTGGTCGCCGAGATCCGCGCCGCCGGTGGCCGAGCAAACGCGTTCACCTGCGATGTCACCGACTCCGATTCGGTCGAGAGCACCGTGAAGGACATTCTGGGCAGGTTCGACCACGTCGACTACCTGGTGAACAACGCGGGACGCTCCATCCGTCGGTCGGTGGTCGCGTCCACCGACCGGCTGCACGACTACGAGCGGGTGATGGCCGTCAACTACTTCGGAGCGGTGCGGATGGTGCTTGCGCTGCTGCCGCATTGGCGCGAACGGCGATTCGGTCACGTCGTCAACGTGTCGAGTGCGGGGGTGCAGGCCCGCAACCCCAAGTACAGCTCGTACCTGCCGACGAAGGCGGCGCTGGACGCGTTCGCCGACGTGGTCGCGAGCGAGACACTGTCGGACCACATCACGTTCACCAACATCCACATGCCCCTGGTGCGCACGCCGATGATCGTGCCGTCGCGGCGGCTCAACCCGGTCCCCGCGATCAGTGCCGAGCACGCCGCGGCGATGGTGGTGCGCGGCCTGATCGACAAACCCGCCCGGATCGACACACCGTTGGGCACGTTCGCCGATTTCGGCAACTACTTCACACCGCGGCTGTCGCGGCGCGTGCTGCACCAGCTGTATCTCGGTTTCCCGGATTCCGCAGCGGCCCGCGGCGAGACGTCCGCGCAGACCAGGCCCAGCGGCACCCGACGCCCCAGGCGGCCGACGCGGGCGGTGCCCACCTTGCGGGTGCCGCGGCCGGTCAAGACCGCGGCGCGGCTGGTCCCGGGTGTGCACTGGTAACCGAGGTTTCCTATCGTTGGCGGCGTGACGCAGCCCGTGTTCGCCGATGTCGACACCGGCGTCGACGATGCGATGGCGTTGGCGTACCTGTTCGCCGGCGCCGACGCCCAGGTGGTGGGGATCGCGTCCACCGCGGGAAACGTTGCGGTACAACAGGTCTGCCGCAACAATTTGGGTCTGCTGGAGTTGTGCCGGATGCCGCCCATCCCGGTCTCGAAGGGATCCGAACAGCCCATCGGCTCGCTGCTGCGCACCGCTGAGGACACCCACGGCCCCGCGGGCCTGGGGTATGCCCGGTTGCCTGCGACCGAGCGGCAACTCACGCCCTACGATGCCGCCGAGGCATGGGTGCGCGCGGCGCGTGCGTATCCGGGTGAACTGGTCGCGATTGCCGTCGGCCCGCTCACCAACCTGGCACTGGCGCTGCGCATGGACCCCGCGCTACCGATGTTGTTGCGCCGGTTGGTGATCATGGGTGGCGCGTTCGACTATCGGGGTAACACCACCCCGGTGGCGGAATGGAACATCAGCGTGGACCCGGAAGCCGCGGCCGAGGTGTTCACGGGATGGAACGCGGCGTGGGGCGGCGGAGAGCCCACACATCTGCCGATTGTGTTGGGGCTGAACCTGACCGAGCACATCGCGATGACACCCGCGCTGCTGAACCGGCTGGCGGCGGAGGCCGGCGCGACGTCGGTGGCGATGAGCGTGTCCGATGACCGCGGCACCCGGTCGGCGACGGCCAACCCGCTGATCGCGGTGCTCGAGGACGCGATGCGGTTCTACTTCGAGTTTCATTTCGACCAGGGCGAAGGCTATCTGGCGCATCTGCACGACCCGTTGGCCGCGGCGGTGGCGCTGGACCCCGACCTCGTCACATGCCGGGCGACCACCGTCGACGTCGAGTTGACGGGCACGTTGACCCGCGGCATGACCATCGCTGACTGGAGCAACCGGTGGGGCCGGAAACCGAACGCGCTCATCGGCGTTGACGTCGACCCGGGCGCGTTCTTCGACCGCTTCATCGCCCGCGTCGGCGCGTTTGCGCGGCGCCTGGCTTAACCGACGATCAGCCACACCGCGGCGGCCAGGAACAACAGTACGAAGAGCGCGACCGCGATGACGCTTGCGACGGCCGTGGGCGTCCACCGATGCCGCGGCCGCGACTCCACCGCGCCCACGCCCGAGGTCTGGTCGGAGTCGGGCGGCGTCGAGCCGGGCGGCACTCCACCACCGGGCTCGAGGTCCGGCGTGTCGGGTGGGTCGGGGTCTGGCGGTATGGCGGTCATCGGTGTGCGGGTACCCGGTGGTGCCGGTGTCACTCATAAATCCCTTCGACGTACCACCGTCGCTGCCGGTAACACAGCAGCAGGGCCTGCCCCGGCTGGGCGTCGCGGGCGGACGCGTCGAGCAGGACCTGCGCGCGTGCGGTGCGGCCGGCCCGGTCTTGTTCGGGATCCCACCACCGCTCGTCGACCGGCCACGGCCCAGCCCACCAGGCCAACCTACCGCCCTTGACCACCTTGCCGGGTGCGGCCAGCCGCGCCGGATCGGTGGAGAACAGGCCGCGAGCGGTCACCCGCACCGGACGGCCGTCGACGTCGAACAACTCGACCGGGTCGTCGAGCAACACGGTCGGCGACGGGTCGGGCAGTCGGCCCGGCCACGGCTGACGAGGGTCGGCCCGCGGTACAGGCTCATCCCCCAGCGGGGTGAGCGTGATGCGTTCGGCGGGCCCCCGACCACCGCTGAGCACCGGCACCTGCACCGCCTCCGGTCCGAGCAGACCCTGCACGCGCACCAGCGCGCGACGGGCCCGCAGCCGATCCTCTTCTCCAACACCACCCCACAGCGGCAGCTGCAGCGCTTCGGCCGACACCACCTCCACCGGACGCAACCGGATCACCGTGATCGGCGCGGTGGGCCGGTCGTTGGGGTTGCGCCTGTTCAGCCAGCCGTCGAGTTGCCAGCGCACCCGGTCGGCGGTGGCGTCCTCGGTCAGTGGTTCGGCGCAGCGCCAAACCCGTTCCAGCTCTTCGCCGTTGGCCGTGATGGCGTGGATGGCAAGGCGGGTGCAACCCACCCCGGACGCCGCCAAGCCACGGTGCAGCTCAGAGGCCAGCGAGCGCCCAGCGAACGCCGCGGCGTCCACCCGGTCGATGGGCGGGTCACAGTCCATGACGGCGTCGAGTTCCGGTTCGGGTTCGCGTCCCGACGGACCCCGGGTGGGCTCGCCGCGGGCGAACTGGTGCGCGGCCACCGCGTCGGCACCGAACCGCGAAGCGACATCGCTGCGGGACAGTGCGGCGAACTGTCCGATGTTGCGAATCCCCATGCGCCACAGCAGGTCTGCCAAGTCTTCCCGCCCCGGCGCGGCCAGGCTGGGCTCGGTGGCCAATTGACGGATCGACAGCGCCGACAGGAACGACGCATCCTGCCCGGGCTCGACGATCCGCCCCGCCCGCGCGGCGAACACAGCGGTGGGCAACTGGTCGGCGACACCTACCTGGCATTCGGCACCCGCAGCGGCCACTGCGTCGACCAACCGCTCAGCGGCGGCTTGTTCGGACCCGAAGTAGCGGGCGGCACCCCGGACCGGCAGTACCAGCAGACCCGGCCGCAACACTTCGGCCCGCGGCACCAGGTCGTCCACCGCGAGTGTCACGCCTTCGAAATGGCGGGCATCGCGCGCCGGGTCGGCCGTGGCCACGTGCAGTTCCGGGCACCGCGCCTGCGCTTCCCGGCGGCGCAGTCCCCGCCGCACACCGGCCGATCGGGCCGACGCCGAACAGGCGATGACCCGGTTGGCCAGCGTCACCGCGATCGGTGCGGTCGACGGCAGGTCCGCCGCTGCCGCCGCGGCGACGGCCGGCCAGTCCATGCACCAGATGGCGAGAACGCGCGTGGACACTCATCCGCCCACTGCACGCCCGGAACCGAAGGCCCGTCCCCCGGCCCGCATGGCCAGTCGCACCCGGCTGATGCGGCCGAACCCCGGGCGCCCCTGACCCGTGATCTCGTAACCGCACACCCTGGCCTCCAGTCGGGCCGACGCCCCCTGCCAGTCGCCGCCGGTGACCAGCAGGGTGCATCCCCTCTGCCGCGCCCTGGCCACCACCGCCCGCGCACGACTTGCCGGCACGGATCGCCCGCGCAGGCCGAGCACAACCAAATCCATACCGTCCATCAGCACCGCGGCGACCTCGACCGGATCGGCCCCGGGTTCGGGGACGACCGCGATCCTGCTCAGGTCGGCACCCATCTCCACGGCCGCCAGCAGACCGACGTCGGGTTGGCCGACGATCGCGGCATGCCCGCCGTCCGCCGTCACCGCCGCCACCATGCTCAGCAGCAGCGACCGGGCCCCGGTCACCACTGCCACGGTGCCGCGCGGCAACGGCGCGGAGGACAGTTCGGCGAGGGTTTCGGGCATCGGCAGCAAAGTTTCCGAGGCCGGAAGCTGATCGGCCGAGGGCGCCGCGCCGCGTCGGCCGGCACCGACCTTGCTGGAGACCGCCGCCATCTTGCGACGCAGGTGTTCTACCTGTTCAGCGCGGGTAAGCTGGCGCCGATCCAGGCTGACGACAGCTGTCACATCAGCACCTCCTGCATCGCCTGACTCACAAGTTTTTCGAATGTATGTTCGATACGCCGAGTAAACACCCACCCACCGACAAGCGTCAAGCGGACTTCTTCCGGCGACCAGACGCAAACTGCCCCGAAACCGCGTCGAAAGCGAGCACCTTGCGACTGCTCGCCGACGAAGGTGGCCCTGGTCGCTCGCCGACGAAGGTGCCCGGCCGCGGTCGCCGACATCAACAATTGATGACATTGACAAATGTCACCAATCGGTGGTGTACTTCGACGGTGCTCAACGATGCGCCGGTGCTTGCGTGGGTGACGCGATGATCTTCGGACGCAAGCGAAGCCGCGACGCCGCGGCCGTCATCACCGGCGCCGGCAGCGGCATCGGCGCCGCCTTCGCCATCGAACTCGCCAACCGCGGTGGCCGAGTGGTGTGTAGCGATATCGACGAAAACGCCGCCCGCACAACGGCAGACGCGATCAAAGCCGATGGCGGCCAGGCGATATCGATGCGTTGCGACGTCACCCGCATCGACGATGTCACCGCGCTGGCCGACGAGGCGCAATCCTGGTTCGACGGTCCGCCCACCGTGGTGATCAACAACGCCGGCGTCGGCGCCGGCGGGCTACCGATCGGCGAGGTGAGCCTCGACGACTGGCGCTGGGTGCTCGACATCAACCTGTGGGGCCCGATAAACGGCTGTCATGTGTTCGCGCCGATTCTGCGCGACGCTGGTTACGGCGGCATCATCAACGTCGCCTCCGCCGCGGCGTTCGGCGCGGCCCCGGGGATGGCCGCCTACAACGTCAGCAAGGCGGGGGTGCTGTCGCTGTCGGAGACCCTGGCCGCCGAACTGAGCGGCACCGGCGTGCACGTCACGGCGCTGTGCCCCACTTTCGTGAAAACCAACATCGTCCAGTCCGGCCGTATCTCGGCCAAGTCCACCCAGTTGGCCGACCGGCTGATGCGCTGGACCGGCTTCTCGCCCAGCCGGGTGGCGCGCACCTGCCTGGACACCCTCGACCGCGGCGGCCTGTACTGCATGCCGCAGCCCGACGCCCGAATCGGCTGGGGCATCAAAAGATTCACGCCGACGGCGTACACCCGCGCCGTCGGGCTCACCAACCGCGTCACCACCTAGGAGGTTCCCGATGACCCCCAAGACCAAGATCGACATGGACGCGATGCTGGCCAAGATCAAAGACCGGCAGTGGGCGTTGGCCGACATCGACTGGGACGCTCCTGGCGCCGAGTTGATCACCGACGAGCAGCGCCCGAAGTTGAAGGCCTTCATGGCCGACCTGTGCTGGATCGAGAACATCGGGGCACGCGGGTTTGCGGCGCTGGCCAAGAAGGCGCCGACGCCGACGATCGCGGAGATCTACCGCTACTTCCATGCCGAGGAGCAACGGCATGCCAACGCCGAACTGGCGCTGATGAAGCGGTGGGGCATGCTCGAAGACGGTGAGGTTCCCGAGCCCAACGTCAACATCCGGCTGGCCATCGACTGGCTGGACCGGTGGGCCGACGACATGCCGCTGTCGCTGCTCGGCACGGTCATTCCGATGCTCGAGGTCGCCCTCGACGGCGCGCTGCTGAAGTTCCTGCTCGACGAGGTGCACGACCCCGTGTGCCACCGGGTGTTCGAGAAGATCAACAACGACGAGTCCCGGCACCTCGTGGTCGATTTCGAGGTGCTCGACATGATCGGCCATGCCAGGATCCGGCGGTTGCTGATCGACTTCGTCGGCCACAACGCCACTCCGGGGCTGATCATCGGCGCGGTCATGGGTGCACCGTTGATCAACAGGATCCGCAACGAGATCGTCGCCATGGGCATGGAGCCGGAGCGGCTGTACCGGGCGGTGAAGAGGTTCAAGGAACTAGGCGATCGCGGCGAGTACACCAACCGGGTGCCGACATACCGCTTCCTGCGGCGCTACGCCGGCGTCGTCACCAACCCGCGCCACCCCTACCACCTCCTTGCCAACTCCATGGTGTGGCTGTCCGACCGGTACCCGAGGCCGTTGTTGCCGTCGGTGCCGAGCTGGGTCAAAGAGGTCACCCACGAGCCGGCGGCCTGACATGGAGATCCACGACACGCTGATCGTCGGCGCCGGGTTCACCGGCATCGGCGCGGCGATCAAGCTCACTGAGGCGGGTGTGCAGGACTTCGTCATCCTCGAACGCGGCGACCGGGTCGGCGGCACCTGGCGCGACAACACTTATCCCGGTGCGGCATGCGACATTCCGTCGCTGCTGTACTCATTCTCGTTCGCCAGGAATCCGAACTGGACTCGGTCCTACTCGCCGGGCGAGGAGATCCGCGCGCACATCGAGGACATGGTCGACGATTTCGGTCTTCGCCAGCGCATCAGGTTCGGTGTTGAGGTGAGCGGCCTGCACTTCGATGAGGCCGATGGCGTGTGGACGGTGAAAGCCAAGGGACGTAAACGCTTTCGGGCGCGCACCGTCGTCATGGCATCCGGGCCGCTGCCCGACCACAAGTGGCCCGACATCCGCGGCCTCGACACCTACCGGGGTCACAAGATCCACAGCGCGCGGTGGGACCACGACTACGACTTCACCGGCAAGCGGGTGGCCGTCGTCGGTACGGGCGCCAGCGCGGTGCAGATTGTGCCCGAACTGGTGAAGCGGGCCGACTTCGTCAAGGTCTTCCAGCGCACGCCGGGCTGGGTGCTGCCCCGACTGGACATCGCCACACCGGCTGCCGCGCAGACCTTGTTCGCGAAAGTTCCTGCAGCGCAGGAGGTCGCGCGGCAGGCGTTGTTCTGGGGTCACGAACTCACCGCGACCGCGCTGGTGTGGGACACCCCGCTCACTGGGCTGGTCGCCCGGCTGGGCAAGGCGCACTTACGGTTACAGGTCAAGGATCCATGGCTGCGCCGCCAGCTCACCCCCGACTTCACGCCGGGCTGCAAGCGGATGTTGATGTCCAGTGACTACTATCCGGCGCTGCAACGGGACAATTGCAAGCTCATCGACTGGCCGATCGCGACCATGAGCCCGGCCGGCATCCGTACCAGCGACGGCGTCGAACACCACTTGGACTGCGTGGTTTTCGCCACCGGTTACGACGTTCATCTGACCGGACCGCCGTTTCCGGTGACCGGTGTCGGTGGCCGCAAGCTGAGCGAGGACTGGGCCGGCGGCGCACAGGCCTACAAGAGCGTCAACGCCCACGGCTACCCCAACCTGTTCTTCATGACGGGTCCGAACTCCGGCCCGGGCCACAACTCGCTTCTGGTCTACGTCGAGGGCCAGCTCGACTACACCGTGCGGGCGATCACCACCATTCTCCGCGAACGCCTTCGTTATCTCGATGTGCGCGAGGACGTCCAGCGGCGCTACAACGAGCAGATCCAGAAGCGGCTGACCAAGACCACCTGGATGTCGGGTTGCCGCAGTTGGTACCTGACCGCCGACGGGTTCAACGCGTCGATGTACCCGGGCTTCGCCACCCAGTATCTTCGACAGATGCGGGACTTCCGGCGCGACGACTACGTCGCGGTAGCGCGCGACGCCTACGCGGTCACGACACCGGCCTGACGTGACAGGACGGCAGCCGCGACCGCCGGCGGGACCGATCTCGGCGATCCTCAACGGGCTTCGGCGAGCGGACAAACGCGTGCGCCGCGGTTCACGCGATGTGGTCGCGACGGCGGTCTCGCAACTGTTCGACGCGGCCGTGCAACCCCACGGTGTCGAGGCGTCCGGCGAGTACCGCATCGAGGAACTCGCCCGGTTGGCCGGCACCACCACCCGCAACATCCGGGTGTACCGCGACCGTGGTCTACTGCACCCGCCGCTGCGGGTCGGCCGGATCGCGCTGTTCAACGACACCCATCTGACGCGGTTGCGGCTGATCACGTCGCTGCTGGACCGCGGCTACAACATCTCGCATGTGCGCGAGATGTTGTCGGCGTGGGAGCAGGGCAAGGGCGTCGGCGAGATCCTCGGGCTCGAGTCGGCGATCGCGGGCAGCTGGGCGACGGAGAAGCCCGAGCGGATGAGCGTCGCCGACGCGAGGCGGCTGGTCGACGACGACCCCGGTTTCGACCGGATGGTCGGGCTCGGCGTGATCAAGCTGGAGGACGGAGAGGCCGTCATCGTGCGGCCCAAGCTCATCGAGGCGTTCAACGACATCCGCCAGTACGGCGTCGGCACCGACAAGCTCATCGATCTGCACGAGCGGATCGCCCCGCTGATCGACCAGATCAGCGGCATCCTGGTTCAGGCGGGCATCGAGGAGGTGCTGCACCGCATCAACCCGGGCGCCGCGCTACCGCCGGACACCGAGATCGCCGAACTGATCACCATGCTCGTGCGGTTCCGCACCCAGGCGGTGTCCGCGGTATCGGCGACCTTGGCGTTCTCGATCGAGTCGACGATCGAGTCGCTGGTCGGTGAGGTCCTCGGGGACGTCATCGAGAAGGACGCCGGAAGCAAGGGCGAGCAGACCTGAAGTGCCCCGAAAAGCGGCGGAAAAGGGGCACTTCGCGATCCCCTACCTGCGGTGTGGGCCCAGCTCGCGGGGAAGGCTACTCCCACTCGATGGTGCCGGGCGGTTTGCTCGTCACGTCCAACACCACCCGGTTGACCTCCGCCACCTCGTTGGTGATGCGGGTCGAGATGCGTTCGAGCACTTCGTAAGGCACCCGAGTCCAGTCGGCGGTCATGGCGTCTTCGCTGGACACCGGACGCAGCACGATCGGATGCCCGTAGGTCCGGCCATCGCCCTGCACGCCCACCGACCGGATGTCGGCCAGCAGCACGACGGGGCACTGCCAGATCTGGTTGTCGAGCCCGGCGGCGGTGAGTTCCTCGCGGGCGATCGCATCGGCGCGACGCAGGGTCTCCAGCCGCGACGCCGTGACCTCGCCGACAATCCGGATGCCCAGGCCGGGGCCCGGAAACGGTTGGCGCGCAACGATTTCCTCAGGCAGACCCAGTTCACGGCCGACCGCTCGCACCTCGTCCTTGAACAGTAACCGCAGCGGCTCGACCAACTTGAACTTCAGGTCGTCGGGCAGGCCCCCGACGTTGTGGTGGCTCTTGATGTTTGCGGTGCCAGAACCTCCGCCGGACTCCACCACATCGGGATACAGCGTGCCCTGCACCAGGTATTCGACATCACCAGTTGGCTCCTCGCGCAAGCGCTCGTCGGCGGAGCCACCACCCTCCACGAGGCCGCGCACCGCCCCTTCGAACGCCCGGATGAACTCCCTGCCGATGACCTTGCGTTTGCCTTCCGGGTTGGTCACCCCCGTCAGCGCCTCGAGAAACCGGTCGCCGACGTCGACGGTGACCAGGTTGGCGTGGGTGGCGGCGACGAAGTCACGCTGCACCTGCGCCCGCTCCCCCGCCCGCAGCAGCCCGTGGTCGACGAACACGCACGTCAACCGGTCGCCGATGGCCCGTTGCACGAGCGCGGCGGCCACCGCAGAGTCCACCCCGCCGGACAACCCGCAGATGGCCCGCCCGTCGCCGATCTCCTCGCGCACCTGCTCGACGAGCGCCTCGGCGATGTTGGCCGGCGTCCAGGTCGAGTCGATACCGGCGAATTCGTGCAGGAAGCGGCTCAACACCTGCTGACCGTGCGGCGTGTGCATCACCTCGGGGTGGTACTGCACACCGGCCAGTCGCCTGCCCCGATTCTCGAACGCCGCGACCGGCGCACCGGTGCTGGCGGCCACCACCTCGAAGCCCTCGGGAGCCTCGGTGACCGCGTCGCCATGGCTCATCCATACCGGCTGAGTTGCAGGCAGATCCGAATGCAATTCTCCACCAGTGACTTTCAACTCGGTGCGGCCGTACTCGCGCGTCCCGGTGCGCGCGACGGTTCCGCCGAGCACCTGTGCCATCGCCTGAAAGCCGTAGCAGATGCCGAATACCGGTACGTCCAAGTCGAACAGCTCCGGGTTCAGCCGCGGGGCGCCGTCCTCGTAGACGCTGGCCGGGCCGCCGGAGAGCACGATGGCCTGAGGATCACGGGCCTTGATCTCCTCCACGCTGGCGGTGTGCGGGATCACCTCGGAATACACCCGCGCCTCGCGGACCCGGCGAGCGATCAACTGCGCGTACTGCGCTCCGAAGTCGACAACCAGTACGGGTCGGAGAGATCCTGATGTCACCGGGCCAGTCTAGTTGGCGGCGTCGACGTCAGACGCCCCCAGCGCGGCGAACGGGCGTATGTCCGTCACATGCCGTACGACATACCGCCCGCGACGGCGATGATCCCGTAGATGACGATGACGATCACGCCGGCGATCGCACCCCATATCGCCCACTTCTTTGCGTCGTCCGACGCCTTCTGCGCCTGCGCATACTGACCCTGCGCCCACAGCCCGGACACCTTGCTGGCGTACACGATCGACACGATGCCAAACGGCAAGCAGCACAACACCGTGACGAGGATTCCCCACACGAGGTTGCTGTCGGGCTGCTGCGCGGGAACACCGCCGGGCGGCGGGCCGTACCCCTGCGGAGGCGGAGGCGGAGGCGGAGACTGCGGCGGATAAGTCATCGGTGTCCCTTTCTCGGGTAGCGCCTGCGGGTGGGAACCGGCAAGCCCGCTCAATATAAGGCACCGGTTTGCTGTGTGCGTCAATTTCAGTTCAACGCCGTAACCGCGCAGTCGAAGGCGCGTCGCCACGGCCACTTCGCCGCCGCAGCCGAAACGATATGCGCGCCAGACACCTAACGCCCGCCGGACCGCGAGTCATGTTCCGCTCAGCCGGCTCGGGCCCGCGCCGCCGGCGCTCGCATCGCAGGCTCGACCGCGTGATCGGCACCCCTGCGCGCCTTCGCTGCAGTAAGTTCCTCGATGCACAAGCATGCCCGCGCGCGATAACGGGAATGGGTTAATGGTGCCTGGAACCGAAGAGCTGACGGAAAAACTTGGTCTGCCCGCCGGGATCCGAGCGGTGCTGTTCGACCTCGACGGCGTGCTCACGGACACCGCAAGCGTGCACAAGAAGGCGTGGAAGGCGATGTTCGACGATTTCCTTCGACGGCGGGCGGAACGCATCGGCGAGTTGTTCACACCGTTCGACGTCCAGAGCGACTACCTGAGCTACGTCGACGGCAAGAAGCGGGAGGACGGCGTGCGGTCATTCCTGCTCAGCCGGGGCATCGAGTTGCCCGACGGTGCCCCGGACGACGGGCCCGAGCGCGAATCCGTGTCCGGGCTGGGCAACCGGAAGAACGAGATGTTCCAGCGCGTTCTGCAGACCGACGGTGTCGAGGTGTTCGAGGGATCGCGCCGCTATCTGGAGGCGGTCGCGAACGCCGGACTGGGGATCGCCGTGGTCTCCTCGAGCGCCAACACGCGCGAGGTACTCGAGTTGACGGGGCTGGCGCAATACGTGCGACACCGGGTCGACGGTGTCGTGCTGCGGGAGGAGAACATCGCCGGAAAGCCCGCACCCGATTCGTTCCTGCGCGCAGCGGAACTTCTCGGCGTCGAACCCGGACAAGGCGCCGTGTTCGAAGACGCGCTGTCCGGCGTGGCGGCAGGACGGGCCGGACACTTCGGTCTGGTGGTCGGCGTCGACCGGGTCGGGCAGGCAGAAGCGTTGCGACGCAACGGAGCCGACGTCGTGGTGTCCGACCTGGCGGAGCTGCTCACATGACGTTCAACGACGACATATTCCCCGTCGAGCCGTGGCAGGTCCGGGAGACGTCGCTCGACCTCGACATGCTCGCGCAATCGGAGTCGCTGTTCGCGTTGTCGAACGGTCACATCGGGTTACGCGGAAACCTCGACGAAGGAGAACCACACGCCCTTCCCGGCACGTACCTGAACTCCTTCTACGAGTGCCGTCCCCTGCCGTACGCCGAGGCCGGATTCGGCTATCCCGAGGACGGGCAGACCGTCGTCAACGTCACCAACGGCAAACTGGTGCGACTGCTGGTCGACGACGAACCGTTCGACGTGCGCTACGGCGCTCTACACGAGCACGAACGTGTACTGGATCTGCGGTCAGGCACCCTGACCCGCACCGCGCTCTGGGAGTCACCGGCAGGCAAGAAGGTCAAAGTCGTTTCCACGCGGGTTGTTTCGCTCACCCAGCGCAGTGTCGCGGCAATCGAGTACGTCGTGGAGGCGGTCGACGAGTTCGCGCGGGTGACTTTGCAATCCGAACTCGTCGCCAACGAGGAGTTGCCCGCGTCGTCGAAGGATCCTCGGGTGTCGGCCGTCCTCGAGAAGCCATTGGACCCGGTGCAGCACGAACACTCGGACCGGGGCGCGATCCTGCTGCACCGCACCCGGGGCAGCAACCTGATGATGGCCGCGGCGATGGACCACGACATCGAGGTGCCGGGCCGCTTCGAGGTCGACACCGGCGCAGGCCTGGATTGGGCCAACACCACGGTGATCTGCGGGTTGCGGCCCGGCCAGCAGCTGCGCATCGTCAAGTATCTCGCGTACGGGTGGTCCAGCCTGCGGTCGCGCCCTGCGCTGCGGGACCAGGCAGCCGCCGCGCTGAGCAGCGCCCGGTACACCGGCTGGCAGGGCCTACTCGATGCGCAGCGGGCGTATCTCGACGATTTCTGGGACGGCGCCGACGTCGAGGTGGAGGGCGACCCCGACTGCCAGCAGGCGGTTCGCTTCGGGCTCTTCCACGTGCTGCAGGCCAGCGCGCGCGCCGAGCGCCGCGCGATTCCCGGCAAAGGGCTGACCGGAACGGGTTATGACGGCCACGCCTTCTGGGACACCGAGGGTTACGTCCTTCCGGTGCTGACCTACACCCATCCGACGGCGGCGGCCGACGCGCTGCGCTGGCGCGCGTCGATCCTGCCGCTCGCCCAGAAACGGGCGGCTCAACTCGATCTCGAAGGTGCCGCATACCCGTGGCGCACGATCCGCGGCGAGGAGTGCTCGGCGTACTGGCCGGCAGGCACCGCCGGCTTTCACGTCAACGCCGACATCGCGATGGCGTTCGAGCGGTACCGCATCGTGACCGGCGACCATTCGCTGGAAGCGGAATGCGGGCTCAACGTGCTCATCGAGACCGCCCGGCTGTGGCAGTCGCTCGGGCATCACGACCGACACGGGGTCTGGCATGTCGACGGTGTGACCGGCCCCGACGAGTACACGGCGGTGGTGCGCGACAACGTGTTCACGAACTTGATGGCGGCGGCCAACCTCCGGGCAGCCGCCGACGCCTGCGCGCGCAACGTGGACGCAGCCCACGCTGCGGGCGTCACCACTCAGGAGATGGCCGCTTGGCGCCACGCCGCCGATTCCGCGCACATTCCGTTCGACGAGGAGCTGGGTGTGCATCCCCAGTGCGAGGGTTTCACCACGCTGCGGGAGTGGGACTTCACGAGCAACACGATCTACCCGCTGCTGATGAACGAGCCGTATGTCCGGCTCTATCCGGCTCAGGTGCTCAAGCAGGCCGACCTGGTGCTGGCGATGCACTGGCAGGGCCACGCTTTCACCGCCGAACAGAAGGCCCGCAACGTCGACTACTACGAACGACGCACGACCCGGGATTCGTCGCTGTCGGCCTGTACGCAGGCGGTGATGTGCGCCGACGTCGGTCATCTCGAACTCGCTCACGACTACACCTACGAAGCCGCGATGATCGACCTGCGGGATCTGCACCGCAACACCCGCGACGGTCTGCACATGGCGTCGCTCGCCGGGGCGTGGACCGCGCTGGTGGCGGGTTTCGGCGGCTTGCGTGACGACGAAGGGGTGCTTTCGCTGGACCCGCGGCTGCCCGATGGGATCTCGTGTCTCCGATTCCGGTTGCGGTGGAGGAACTTCCGGCTGACCGTCGACGTGAACCACGACGACGTCACCTACACGCTTCGTGACGGCCCGGACGCCTCGCTGTGGATCCGCCACGGCGGCGAGTATCTGGAGCTGGACTCCCGAGCGCCGAGCACCGTGCCGGTCCACCGGTGCGAGCCGCTGCTGCCGACGCCACAGCAGCCGCCGGGGCGCGAGCCACTGCGCCGGCGGCGGGTCTAGCGTTACGCCATCTGCTTGTGCACCGGGAGACCACCGGTCGCCTCGAACACCACGCGCCTGCCGATCTCGACGGCGTGGTCGGCGAAGCGTTCGTAGTAGCGGCCGAGCAACGCGACGTCGACGGCGGAACAGACCCCGTCCTGCCACTTGTGGTCCATCAGCAGCGTGAACAGGTGCCGGTGCTCGGCGTCGACGGCGTCGTCCTCGTCACGCAGCCGCGCCGCCTTCTCGGGATCGCGCGACAGCAGTACCTCCTGTGCCGACTTCGCGAGTTCGACCGCGCGAGCCCCCATCTCGGCGAAGCTGGTGCGCACGTCGGCCGGCAACGCGCAGTCCGGATGCCGCAATCGGGAGATTCCCGCGACGTGGACCGCCAACGCACCCATCCGGTCGATGTCGGCGGCGATGTGGATGGAGCCGACCACCGTGCGCAGCTCGCTCGCGACGGGCTGCTGCAGTGCGAGGATCCGCAGTGCGGCTTCCTCCGTCCGCCGATTCAGCGCGACGATGTGCTCGTGGTCGGCGATGACCTGCTCGGCCAGCGATAGATCGGCCTCGAGCAGGGCCTGGGTTGCGCGTTCCATCGCGCTGACCGCCAGCCCGCACATCTGCCCGAGCTGGGCGCACAGTCCGGCCAACTGCTCGTGATACGCGGTCCGCATCGCGATCCTCCTCCCTCGCGAGACGCCACCCCCTCAGACGATGTCAGGTACCCCTATCGCCGAGTTTTCAACCAGCCGAGGTGACCGGCTCGATCGGCAGTCGCCGCAACGCCGCCGGCGCCTCGGCGGGGACCGCCGGGTGTTCCGGCGGCACGGGCGCCAACCGGCGGTACGGCCCGCCCTGCTCCGGCCGCAGGTCCTGCTGCCCCTTGTTGGGCCACAGCGACGTCGCGCGTTCGGCTTGTGCGGTGATCGAAAGTGACGGATTGACACCGAGATTCGCGGAGATCGCCGCCCCGTCGTGCACCGACAACGTCGGATAGCCGTACACCCGGTGGTACGGGTCGATGACACCGTGCTGCGGGTCGTCACCGATCGCCGCACCGCCGAGGAAATGCGCTGTGAGCGGGATGTTGAACAGTTCGCCCCACGTGCCGCCCGCGACCCCGTCGATCTTCTCGGCGATCCGGCGTGTCACCTGGTTGCCGACGGGGATCCAGGTCGGATTGGGCGCCCCGTGGCCCTGCTTGCTCAGATACCGCCGGACGCCGAACCTGTTCCGTTTGGTGTAGGTGGTGATCGAGTTGTCGAGATGCTGCATCACCAGGGCGATCAGTGTCCGCTCACTCCACTGCCCGACGTTGAGCATGCGCAGCGTGCCGCGGGGGTTTGTTCGGGCGTTGTGGAGGAACTGTTTCCAGCGCGGTACATCGGTTCCTTCCGGGCCCGCCCCATCGGTCATGAGGGTCTGCAACAGTCCCATCGCATTCGAGCCCTTGCCGTAGCGCACCGGTTCGATGTGGGTGTCGGAGGTGGGGTGGATCGACGAGGTGATCGCGACGCCGTGGGTGAGGTCGAGATCTGGCGTCACCTCGAAGCGTCCGGCTCCCACGATCGACTCCGAGTTCGTCCGTGTCAGGACCCCCAACTTGTCCGACAGCTTTGGCAGCTTGCCCTTGTCGCGCATCTTGAACAACAGCTTCTGGGTGTTGTACGTCCCCGCGGCGAGCACCACGTGCTGCGCGGTGAATGTCCGCTTCCTTTTGCGCACCCAACTGCCGGTGCGGACGGTGTGCACGTTCCAGAGCCCGTCGGGACGCTGCTCGAAGCCGGTGACCGTCGTCATCGGAAAGACTTGTGCCCCAGACTTTTCGGCGAGATACAAGTAGTTCTTGACCAAGGTGTTCTTGGCGTTGTGGCGGCACCCGGTCATGCATTCGCCGACTTCGATGCAGCCGGTCCGCGCAGGCCCGGCACCGCCGAAATACGGGTCGGGCACCGTCATGCCGGGCGCCTTGGTGCCGTCCGGGCCGAAGAAGACGCCCACCGGCGTCGGCACGAAGGTGTCCCCGACACCCATCTCGTCGGCGACCTGCTTGACGACGCGGTCGGCGTCGGTGAACGTCGGGTTCGTGACCACCCCGAGCATGCGCTGCGCCTGGTCGTAGTGCGGCATCAACTCGGCGCGCCAGTCAGTGATGTCCTTCCACTGCGGGTCGTTGAAGAACGGGTCCGGCGGCACGTACAGGGTGTTGGCATAGTTCAGCGACCCCCCGCCGACGCCCGCGCCGGCCAGAATCATCACGTTGCGCAGCAGGTGGATCCGCTGGATGCCGTACATGCCGAGCCGCGGCGCCCATAGGAACTTGCGCAGATTCCACGACGTCTTGGCGAAATCCTCGTCGGCGAAGCGCCGACCGGCTTCCAGCACGGCGACGCGGTATCCCTTTTCGGTCAGCCGCAGCGCGGTGACGCTGCCGCCGAACCCCGAACCGATCACCAGGACGTCGTAGTCAGGCTCCATCGGTCCAGTATGACGTTACCGAGGGGTAACTTTCTAGCAAGGTCAGAGGCCGACGGCGGTGCCGCAGATGCCGCAGACCTCGAAGTGCCTGCGGTTCCAGCGTGCCACCGGCACGAAGAACAACGTGAACTGCTTGAACTCGCGGACCCGCGACCACTGCGTGGTGTTGTGGCAGCGCGGGCACGTCCTGACCTCCCCCGCACCGAGGTGTTGCTGCTTGGTGCCGTAACCGAAGAGGAAGAAGAACACCCCGCTCAGCGTAGGCGCAATTCAGCTGCCGACGGTCAGGCCCACTTTCTGGAATTCCTTGAGGTCGCAGTACCCCGCCTTGGCCATCGAGCGACGCAGCCCGCCGACGAGGTTCAGCGAGCCGAACGGGTCGTCGGACGGGCCGGTGAGAACCTGCTCCAGCGACGGCCGTTCACCGACGGCGACCTGCAGGAACGCGCCCCGCGGCAGGGACGGATGGGCCGCGGCGGCTGGCCAGAACCAGCCGTCGCCCAGCGCCTCGGCCGAGCTGGCCAGCGGTGTGCCGAGCACCACCGCGTCCGCGCCGCACGCGATGGCCTTGGCCAGATCGCCGGAGGTGTGCATGTCGCCGTCGGCCAGCACGTGCACATACCGCCCACCGGTCTCGTCGAGGTATTCGCGCCGCGCTGCGGCCGCGTCGGCGATCGCGGTGGCCATCGGCACGCTGATGCCCAGCACTTCGTCGCTGGTGGTCACGCCGCTGGTCGAGCCGTAGCCGACGATGACGCCGGCCGCGCCGGTGCGCATCAGGTGCAGGGCGGTGCGGTGGTCGAGCACACCGCCGGCGACCACCGGCACGTCGAGTTCGGCGATGAAGGTCTTGAGGTTCAGCGGCTCACCGTCGGACGCCACGCGTTCGGCCGAGATGATCGTGCCCTGAATGACCAGAAGGTCGATCCCGGCGGAGAGCAGCGCCGGCGTCAGCGCCCGAGCGTTCTGCGGGCTGACGCGCACCGCGGTCGTCACCCCGGCTTCGCGGATCCGCGCGACCGCCGCTCCCAACATGTCCGGGTCCAGCGGTGCGGCGTGCAACTGCTGCAGCAGGCGGATCGCCGCCGACGGTTCGGGCTCCTTCTCGGCCGCCTCGATGACCTCGGCGATCTTGGCCTCCACGTCGGCGTGCCGACCGATGAGCCCCTCGCCGTTGAGCACACCCAGGCCGCCGAGCCGGCCCATCTCGATGGCGAACTCGGGCGACACCAGCGCATCGGTGGGATGGGCGACCACCGGTATCTCGAACCGGTAGGCATCCAGTTGCCAGGCGGTCGAGACGTCCTGAGACGACCGCGTGCGCCGCGACGGGACGATGTTGATGTCGTCGAGTTCGTAAGTGCGGCGGGCGGTTCGGCCCATGCCGATCTCAACCATGTCTCGCATGGCGGTGGATCCCCCTGTCAGCGGGTGTAGTAATTCGGCGCTTCGACCGTCATCGTGATGTCGTGGGGGTGGCTCTCTTTGAGCCCGGCGGCCGTGATCTGCACGAACTGCGCCTGCTGCAACTGTTCGATCGTCGCCGACCCGGTGTACCCCATGGCGGCACGCAGACCGCCGGTGAGCTGGTGGATCACGGTCGAGAGCGGCCCGCGGAACGGTACGCGACCTTCGATACCTTCGGGCACCAGCTTGTCCTCGGACAGCACGTCGTCCTGGAAATAGCGGTCCTTGCTGAACGATTTGGCGGCGCCGCGGCCCTGCATCGCGCCGAGCGACCCCATGCCGCGGTAGCTCTTGAACTGCTTGCCGTTGACGAAGATCAGCTCGCCGGGCGACTCGGCGGTGCCCGCCAAAAGCGAGCCGAGCATCGCGGTCGACGCTCCCGCGGCCAGTGCCTTGGCGATGTCGCCGGAGTACTGCAGCCCGCCGTCGGCGATGACCGGCACACCCGAGGGTGCGCATGCGGCAACGGCTTCCATGATCGCGGTGATCTGCGGTGCGCCGACGCCGGCCACCACGCGGGTGGTGCAGATCGAACCCGGTCCCACCCCGACCTTCACCGCGTCGGCTCCGGCTTGTACGAGGGCGGCCGCGGCGGCCCGCGTCGCGACGTTGCCGCCGATCACCTCGACCCGGTCACCGACAGCGGCCTTGACCCGGCTCACCATGTCGAGCACACCGCGGTTGTGCGCGTGCGCAGTGTCCACGACCAGCACGTCGACGCCGGCGTCCACCAGCGTCATCGCCCGCGTCCAGGCGTCGTCGCCGACACCGACCGCGGCGCCGACGAGCAGCCTGCCGTCCTTGTCCTTGGTCGACAGCGGGAACTGTTCGGTCTTGACGAAGTCCTTGACGGTGATCAGCCCGGTCAGCTTGCCGTGCCCGTCGACGATCGGCAGCTTCTCGATCTTGTTGCGGCGCAACAGGCCCAGCGCCGCCTCGGCGGACACCCCCTCGCGCGCGGTGATCAGCGGCGCCTTGGTCATCACCTCGGAGACCGGCTTGGACTGGTCCACCTCGAAACGCATGTCGCGGTTGGTGATGATGCCGACCAGCTCGCCGGTGTCGTCGACGACGGGCAGCCCGGAGATGCGGAACCGCGCGCACATCGCGTCCACCTCGGCCAGCGTGTTGTCCGGTGAGCAGGTGACCGGATCGGTGACCATCCCGGCCTCCGAGCGCTTGACCGTCTCGACCTGACCGGCCTGCTCGGCCACCGGGAGGTTGCGGTGCAGCACGCCCATGCCGCCAGCGCGGGCCATCGCGATCGCCATGCGCGATTCGGTGACGGTGTCCATCGCAGAACTCACCAGCGGCACCTTGAGCCGGATCTTGCGGGTCAGTTGGCTCGAGGTGTCGGCGGTTGCGGGCACCACGTCGGAGGCGGCGGGCAGCAGCAGCACGTCGTCGAAGGTGAGGCCGAGCATGGCGACTTTCGTCGGGTCATCCCCGCCGGTCGGCACAGGCACCGCGATCGGGATGCTGCTTTCGGCAGTCGACGTGGGTATCGACAAAATGAGCCTCCAGTAACAAACGCAGCCGAGCGAGCTAGAAAACCATCCTATCGGCTGCGGACCGGCATCCCGGCCTCACGTGCCATGACGCACAGAACTATTGGCGCGCCTGTTGAGGAGCCGCCGCCAACGGCGGTAACGGCTGGCGCGATCGCGGGGCCGCTGCGTAGGGTGGACTCGTGCGTGACCACCTGCCACCGGGTTTGCCACCCGACCCGTTCGCCGATGACCCGTGCGACCCTTCGGCGGCGCTGGACGCCCTTGAGCCCGGCCAGCCGCTGGACCCGCAGGAGCGGACCGCGGTCGAGGCCGACCTCGCCGATCTGGCGGTGTACGAGGCGCTTCTCGCGCACAAGGGGATCCGCGGTCTGGTGGTGTGCTGCGACGAGTGCCAGCAGGACCACTATCACGACTGGGACATGCTGCGGGCCAACCTGCTGCAGCTGCTGGTCGACGGTACGGTGCGGCCCCATGAGCCGGCCTACGACCCCGAGCCCGATGCCTACGTGACGTGGGATTACTGCCGTGGCTACGCCGACGCGTCACTCAACGAGGCGACGTCGGACACCGACGGCTACCGCTGACGCTAGCTCGGCTCCTCGACCGCATCCGGGACCAGCACGGTGGTGGTGATCTCCGTCTGAGGCTCGGGCGCCTCCACGATCGGCTGCTCTGCAGACGGTTGCTCGTCTTCCTGCTGCTCGACCACCGACGGTTGTGACGACGGCGTGGGAACCGGAATCCGGCTGGTCGTCGGCAGCGGCGTGTCCGCGGTCGGCGTCGGCACCGGGGTGTCCTGAGCCGATGTCGGCAGCGGCGTCGGACGCGGAGTGCCTGTCGGGGTCGGCAGCGCGGTGCCGGGCACCGAAGTCGGAGTGCTCGGCAGCACCGTCGGCACCTGCGTTGACGGCGACGGCGACGGCACCGATGGCGAGGTGGTCTGCGACGGCGACGTGGTCGGCGACGGCGAGGTGGTCTGCGACGGCGAGGTGGTCGGTGACGTCGTGGTCTGCGACGGCGTTGTCGACGATGTGATGGCGTCTGTCGGTGTGTCGAGTACGACCGCCGGAACATCGGGGAAGGTCGGCAGCGGTGCACCCGGCGGTACGGTCGCCGCGGGGTTCTGTGCCTCGACCTTGACCGTCAACTCCTGCCACTGATTGACCAGTTCTTCCTTGCGCGTGGAGTCGTTCACCGTCGCGACGGTCGTGGTCAGCGTCTGCAGCTTGTCCTGGGCGGCTTGCCACTGCCCCTGATCGATCAGCTGCTGCACCTCGGCCATCTGCGTCTGCGCGGCGAGGACGACGGCGTCCTGGCGGGTGTCCTGCTGCTCACCGAACAGCATCGTGCGCAGTCCGTACAGGGAGTCGCCCGGACCCGCTCCGGCCACCACCGCGCCGAATCCTCCGATGCACAACACCGCGGCCGCCGCCGACCCGACGACCGCCAGCGACGTGCGGCCGCGTCGGTGCGAAGCGGCGGCGCGGTCCAGGGCCAGCACCGCGTCGCGCGGGGTGACCGTCGCGGTGAGCGGGGCCTCGCGGATCTCGTCGCGCCAGCCGGCCATCAGCTGTGCCAGCTCGGCCTCGCTGGGGTCCGTCGAGTACACCGGCTGCTGGTGGGCCAGCGCATCGAGGAACCGGTCAGTGCGGTGCAGCTCGTTGAGCGACGGGTCTCCGCCGTTGGAGGTCCAGCGTCCGAAATCAGGCATAGTCGCGCCCCGTTGCGACGATCTCGGACTTGAGGCGCGCCAGCGCGCGGTGCTGGGCGACCCGGACGGCGCCCGCGGTGCTGCCGACGGCCTCTGCGGTCTCTTCGGCGCTCATCCCGACAACGACCCGCAAGATCAGGATCTCGCGCTGCTTTTCGGGCAGTACGGCCAGGAGACTGTTCATCCGCGCCGACGCCTCGGCGTCCAGTGCCATCTGCTCGGGTCCGGCGTCCAGCGAGAACCGCTCCGGCACGACATCTGTCGGGTCGGATCGGTTCCTGGCTGCTGCGCGATGCGCGTCAGCAACCTTGTGGGCCGCAATGCCGTACACAAAGGCCAGGAACGGTCGTCCCTGATCCTTGTAGCGCGGCAGCGCCGTGATGGCGGCCAAGCAAACCTCCTGCGCAACGTCGTCTGCTGAAAGGCCACTACGTTCGGTCGCCCCCACCCTTGCGCGGCAGTACCGAACAACGATCGGGCGGATGGTCTCCAGCACCTCCCTGAGCGCGTCCCGGTTCCCTGCCACAGCCTCAGCAACGACAGCATCGAGACGTTCTCCCGAAATTGTCATCGTGGGCGATCTCTCCAACGTTACGAACGGGACCGAACCCGGAAGGGTGGTCAGCTAAACAATAACTTTGACGTACGCGCGGATCCGGTTACCGCACCGACCACTCGCCGCCCCGCCGACGCACTGTATCGGCACAGCCATCGCGAAGCACCACGATGTCTTGCGTCGAATGCACGGCGCTGCCGATGTCGGTCAGCAAGCAGGCCAACGCCCATTGCAGCGGAACCATTCCGAAGCGCTGCGCATCCTCGAGCGCCGCGTCGGCCACGGCGCGGGCGGCGTCCAGGTCGCCGGCGCTGCACCGCGCTGCCGAGAGCACGACGGACGACTTCACCCTGTGACGCGCCGAACCCAGGGCGGCGGCGTGGTCGACGGCGCGTTCGGCATGGTGGACCGCCGTTACGCCTTCGCCGCGCGCCATCGCGAGTTCGGCGGTCACCCAGTCCAGTCGCACCCGCAACCGCGGCGGCGCCGAGGACGCCGCAAGCGCGGCGGCGCGGTCCAGCGCGCGTGCCGATGCCTCGAAGCGGCCCACCCCCAGGGCGTCGGCGGCAAGACCGATGAACGCGTCCGCTTTCCCCTCCGTGTCCGATCCGGCGAGCGCCAGCGCCCGCCCGTCCCATCGCCGAGCCCTGGTATGCCAGCCCAGCTGGCGCAGAAACGACGCCTGAGTGCTGTGTGCCAACGCGTTCTCCGGCCCCCCGCGCCGGTACAGCTGGGCCAAGTCGGCACGCGCACTCGCGTAGCGGCCCTGACCGCCCGCGGCGACGGCGCGCAGCCACAATCCCCGTGGCGTGGCGGCGGCGGGCAGCGGCCACAGCCCAGGGTCGTCGCCGAAGGCGGCGTTCGCCAGAACGGTGTCTGCGGGCATCGAGTGGCGACGGTATCAATCGACCCGAGGCTTCGGTTAACAGTTGATGGCAGCAATGTTACTTCCGTGTAAGCGGAAAGAAGTAGCTGGCGCCGCGTCGATTGACGCGAACTGGAGCAATACGTCGAACATTCAACCGCGAGGCATTTAATTGGCACCGTTCGCGTTCCAAAGCATCGCAATGATGAACGTGATGTAAATTCTTGGCCTGCGGTTATGTCAATGGCCACACGTTCGGCCTATTGACGGAATTTCGTGACCCTCCATACTTTATGTGCACGAGTGGTCATCGGCGACATGAGCTCGAATCGGATTTGAAACTCACGCACCCGTTCGTTTTGTGAATGGGTGTGCAGAGAGGGGTTTTCCAATGCCACAGCCGCAAGAGTTGCCCGGGCCCAATGCCGACCTCTGGGACTGGCAGATGGCCGGGCTTTGCCGAGGCGTCGATTCCTCCGTGTTCTTTCACCCCGATGGCGAGCGTGGTCGCGCTCGCGCCCAACGCGAGGTACGCGCCAAGGAGATGTGCCGGCGATGCCCGGTCATCGCTCAGTGCCGCGCGCACGCCCTCGCCGTCGGTGAGCCGTACGGCATCTGGGGCGGGCTGTCCGAATCCGAGCGCGAGCTGTTGCTGAAGCGAGGCATCCGCCGCGCGTCATGAGGCGTCGGGCACATCAGACATCGTCGAGGTGTAGGCGGCCCGGCGGACCGCTGATGACCATCACCTCGTCGTAGAAATACTCCGTCGGTCCGTCGGGCCGGTCGATGAGCAGGCGCCACGGCGAATCGTCGTCGCCTTGGTCGCGGATCAACCAGGCTCCTGCCGCTTCGGGCCCGAAGATCTCCGCTGCGGGAACGGCCCACCGATGACCGAGCGCCTGACACGCCTGCGAATTCAGATGTCGGTCCGTCGTCACCCGTGCCAACCACGTCCGGACGGCGAACTGCAACCGGCTCGCCGCGAAGTCGGGCAGGGTTTCGTCGATCAGCAATGAGATCGGAGTGGGCGAGCCCTCGCCGTCGTTCCAGGCGAAGACGGTCCGGTAGGCATGGCCGCCGACCCCATGGTCGAGGGCGCGGGCATGAATGCGACGCACTCTGTGCGCTCGCCGGGCCCGCGTCCACCACATCCAGTAGCAGCCGACGGCCACCAGTAGCGCCGCGATCACCGTGAGCCCGACGCCGAGCACACCGTCGAAGTCCTTCAGCCAGGCCAGGAATACCAGGAATACCCCCATCGCGACGGTTCCGGTCGGTGACGGCGTGGCGTGCGGCAACAGCACACGGCTGGTGAACACCTCCGGCTCACGCCAATTCGGGGCGTTTGGACGTGGCAACGATCGCAGCCCATGGCGTCTTGTGGCGTCGGCCCAGGCTTCGTGTGGCGCTCCCGGCCAATCGCGTTGCCGACTCTTCCTGACCACATTCACAGCATCCAGTTCGCCACTGAAGCGAACTATGTTGTAGCTCTGTGCTTTTCGTGAGAATCCGACGACCCCGGCTTTCCGAGGACCCGCTTGACGAATCCCCATGGCAATACTGGAGGCTCGCCGTCGGTCCGGGGCCGAAAGGAGCGCCAATGGTCAGCGACGCCAAGAGTGCTCTCCCGTGTTGGGAAGACACCATGCCGCACTTCTCCACTCGCGAGAAGGGTGATCGCATCACGGCGATGCCTCTCGATGCGCCCGGGATGCTGACCTTCTTCGCCGTGGCGACGTTCATCCTCTGGGTGCCCGCAGGAGTCGGCGGGGCGCTCTACTGCCACACCCTCAGCCAAGGAGGCAAGGAACCGTGGCTGCTCGGGGTCTGCTCCATCTTCTACTCGTTCCTGCCGGCGACTGTCACCAACACCACCACCGACGAAGCACGCAACTTCTTCGGACAGCGCACGACGGCCAAACGCATCTCCGCCATTCCGTCGTTCACGGGAGCGGGCGTGGGCATTCTTGGCACGGCGATATGGGTGTGCTGTTCGAGCGGAGCGTGGTTGGCGTTGGCAAGCGCGGGATGTGGTGTCGCAGCGGCCGTGGCCACGTTGGCCGCGTGGAGAGGTATTCGGTACACCCGTGACCGCCAGGCCGGGATGGCCTGGCTGCGCCACCACGGCCAGCGCACCCACGGCGTTCTGCGCGAGATCAGATTCCTGGAGAAGTGGAGCGACACCCACCCCTTGTTCACCGTGGTCGTGGAGTTCAGCACCGAGTACGGCCCTCGGCGGGTCGAGGCGAACATGGTCACCGCAAAGCGCCGGGTGCCACGAAAGGGAACCGCCGTGGTAGTCACCCGTTCCCCCAACGATTCCCGGGCCGATGTGCACATCGAACTCGACTATGCCCAGCGACCCGAGTTCGACCCAGCTGCCTGGAAGTACGGGCAGCCTTCCGGCAACTAGCCGCGGTGGGCCAGCTCGCGCAGCACCGAATCGGTTGTCGCCCAGTCCATGCACTTGTCGGTGACCGACTGCCCGTAGGTCAGCGGCCGGGCGTCCGAGGACTGCGCTCCGGCGACCAGGAAGCTCTCGAGCATCACCCCGCTGACAGGAAGTCCGTCGCGCATGAGCTGTGCCACCTCGCGGGCCACCGCGGCTTGGCGGATGTGGTCCTTGCCGGAATTGGCGTGGCTGCAGTCGATCACGACCCGACCGGGCAGCCCCGCCGCGGTCAGTTTCGCAGCCGTGGCGCGCACCGTCTCGGCGTCGTAGTTCGGCCCGCCGGTGCCGCCGCGCAGAATCACGTGGCAATCCTCGTTGCCGGCGGTGTTGACCAGGGCGCCGCGCCCCAAGTCGTCCATCCCGAAGAAGACATGTTGAGCGGCAGCGGCTTTCACGCCATCGACCGCGACCTGAATGTTGCCGTCAGTCCCGTTCTTGAACCCGACGGGCATCGACAACCCGGAGGCCAGCTGCCGGTGCACCTGAGACTCGGTGGTGCGCGCACCGATCGCGCCCCACGCGACGGCGTCGGCGATGTACTGCGGGCTGGTCGGTTCGAGGAACTCGCATCCGACGGGCAGGCCGATATCGATGATGTCGAGGAGCAGGTGACGCGCGATGCGCAGCCCGCGGGCCACATCGAAGGTGCCGTCCATGCCGGGGTCGTTGATCAGACCCTTCCAGCCGATCGTCGTGCGCGGCTTCTCGAAGTACACCCGCATCACGATCTTGAGCCGGTCATCGAGTTCGTCGGCGACTTTGACGAGCCGGCTGGCATAGTCCAGCGCCGCGGCAGGATCGTGCACCGAGCACGGTCCCACCACAACCAGCAGCCGACCGTCACGCCCGGCGAGAATGTCGGCGATCTCGTCGCGGTCGCGGGCCACCCGCTCGGCGCGCCGAGCACCCAGCGGGAACTCGGTGAGCACGTCATGCGGGCTGGGAATCTCGCGGAAACCGCGGACGCGCCGGTCCGACGTGGCGGGAGGGGTGGCGGTCTGCGCCAGGTTCATGTTCGGGTGCCTTTCTTGGTGCGGGCACCTGCGTGAATGTCCGGTGCCCTTGAACGACGAAAGGCAGCGACCTGGTGGTCACTGCCTGGGCTCCGGGTGGATGTGCGCTTAGCGCTGCGCCTTATCGGCTCCGCCCGGAGCCTCGATAAAGCGCCAATAGCTGGCACGCACACCGATGTTCACGCGGGCCAGGCTACACGGCGGTCGTCGTCCGGCCAAATGCGATCTATTTTCCCTCCACTCTGCTGCCCATTTCCCCGGTCACCCCCGCTTGGACTAAGCCCGATCCTGTGCCAGACCGGCGAGGTGCTTGAGCGAGTTGTCCAGGTGCTGCCGGTCGAACGGCGGGAAGCTGATGTGGTCGCGAATGGCGGGCGGCACCGCTGACCAGTCGTAGGTCAGCGTGACTTTCGTCCGGTCGGCACCGAGCGGCTCGAGATCGTAGCGCCAGATCCAGCCGCCGAAGTCGAGGTTGGCGTCGTCAGCGCCTTGGCCCGGCAACCACGCAATTGCGTGCGGCGGCTCGAAAACCTCGACCCGGTTGGCCATCTCGTAGTGCATGCCGCCGTAGTTGTTGTGGTACATCGCCATCCGGAAGATCTGCCCGGCAGCCGTCAGCCGCTTGTCGTCGAGCGGCTCCCGCACCCAGCCGGTGCCGTCGATCGTCTGATGGGTGGTCGGGTCGGCCAGCACCGCGAACACGGTTTCGGCCGGCGCGTTGATGGTGCACACGGTGCTCATGGTGTCGTCAGTCATACCCGTACCGACCGAGGGCAGCTCAGAAACTCATCGAGACTGCGCGTAGATCGTCATTTCGCCGAAAATCGCGATCTCACGGCAGGCTCGGCGTGCTGCCCGAAGCCTGGTGCTCGAACCGGCTGCCGCTAGCAGTGAGGCAGCCAGGCACCGTCGAGCATCACCTGGTGCACGTGTAAATCTTCGTCCAGCACAACGCAATTGCCGTCCATGCCAACGCGTAAGCTGCCGACGCGGTCGAGCCTCAACGCGTGAGCCGGGGTGGTCGCCGTCATCCGTGCCGCCTTGGCCAGCGCCTCATCCGAGCCGCCGAGCTGGCCGACCGCGGTCCGGAAAAGCTGATCCATGGTCGCCGTGCTGCCGGCGATGGTCGACGTCCCCCGCACCCGCGCTATCCGCTCGGCGACCTCCACCTCGAGTGCGCCGATCCGAAATGGTCCGTCGGGCAAGCCGGCTGCCGCCATCGCGTCGGTGATCAGCGCGACGCGATCGGGACCGACCGTCTCGATGACCTGCCGCACGAGCGCGCGGTGGACGTGCACGCCGTCGGCAATGAGCTCCACGGTCACCCGCGGTTCTTCCAGCAGCGCCAGCGCCGGACCGGGGTCGCGGTGGTGCAGCGGTCGCATCCCGTTGAACACATGGGTGCCGACCGTCGCACCCAGTTCGATCGCACGCTTCGCGTCGTCGTAGCTGGTATCTGTATGGCCGATGGCGACGATGACATCCGCGTCCGCAAGTCGGGTGATGGCGTCCTGACTGCCCGGCAGTTCGGGTGCCAGCGTGACCATCCGGATGGTGCCGTCGGCGGCGGCGAGCAGGGCGTCGATCTCGGCAGGGTCGGGGTTACGCAACAGCGTTGAGTCGTGTGCACCGCAGCGCGCCGCGCTCAGCCAGGGGCCCTCCAGGTGCACCCCGGCCACGGTCTGCTGTCGAGTCATCTCGGCGAGCGCCTGGACTTGGCGCAGAAGATCGTCGGGAGATGCGGTGACCAGGCTGGCCACCGTCGTGGTGGTGCCGTGGCGGCGGTGGAACTCGGCTGCCTGTTCAATCTCTGAGCTGATGCCGTCGGTGTACGACGCGCCGCCGCCGCCGTGCACGTGCATGTCGACAAACCCAGGCACCACTACGTGATTCGCGAAGTCGCGGTCGGGCGGTCGCGGCGCCGGGCCGTGGCCGCATTCGCTGATTCGCCCGGCAGAGATAGCCAACCAACCCGGCTTGCAGACCTGGTCATCCAGGACCATGGTCCCCGCGGCGATGAGCGTCACGGAGCGTCCGTCACCTTATCCAGCCCGCGGGATTCATCAGGCCAGCGCCCGCCGTTCTCCCAGAAGTGCCGGATCTCTTCCAGCTGGCGGCCTTTCGTCTCCGGCGCGAAGCGATAGACGAATACGAGCGCGGCGAGCGCGAAGGCGCCGAACACCGCGAATGTTCCCCCGCCGCCGAGCGAATTGAGCATGGTCAGGAAGAAGGCGGCGATGATGGCATTGGCCACCAGATCGGAGGTGAGCATTGCACTCGAACCCATCGAGCGGAGTCGCGTCGGGAAGCTCTCACCGGCGTAGACCCATACCAGCGCGCCGAAGCCAAAGGTGAACCCGATGGTGAACAGCAGCACGCCGAGAAACCCGATCGTCGTGAGCGCCCCGCCGAACTCCGTCCCGACCACGAAGACGCCGATCAGCATGGCATTGGCGACGATCATCATCGCAATGCCGCCCAAAAGGATCGGCCGTCGACCGACTCGATCGACCATCATCAGTGAGACGAACACCGCCGCCAAAGCCGCCACTTGTATCAGCGCCGGAAGTATCAGCAGCGCGAAGTCGCCTTTGAAGCCCATGGCTTCGAACAGTCGTGGGCTGTAGTAGACGATCGCGTTGATGCCGGTGATCTGGATGAAGAAGCCGAGCACCACCACGAAGACCGTGGCGCGAAGGTAGGGCCGCCGCAGCATTTCGCGCACCGCGCCGCCGGTTTCTTCCCTGAGCGCGCGGCTGATTTCGGCGAGTTCGGCCTCGACGTCGGCGGTCGGCTCGACCCGGCGCAGCGTTTGGCGGGCCTCCTCGACCCGGCCCTTGATCATGTACCACCGCGCCGTGTCCGGCATCCACAGCAGCACCAACGTCACCAGCACTGCCGGGATCGCGGCCAGGCCGAGCATCCAGCGCCAACTGCCCGAGCCGGCCAGGAAGTACGCGGCCAGGTAGCCGATGATGATGCCGACCACCGTGGCCACCTGATAGGCGACCAACAACGAGCCGCGGACCTTCGCCGGCGCTGATTCGGCGACGAAGACCGGCACGACCACCACCGACACACCGATGGTGAGGCCCAGCAGAAAGCGCGACACCAACAACATGGGCACCGACACCGACAACGCGCTCAGAAGTGCGAAGGCCGCGTAGGTGACGGCGACGAGCACCATCGACTTCTTGCGTCCGATGGCGTTGGCGAGCATCCCGCCGCCGATCGCCCCGGCGATCTGGCCGATGACGATCGCTGTGGTCACCAACTCCTGCTGGCGGGTGGTCAGCCCGAATTCATCGGTGATGAAAAGAAGCGCGCCGGCGATGTTGGAGAGGTCGTAGCCGTAGATGACGCCGACACTGGCCGCCGCCACGGCCACCAGCGTTCCCAGGCGGGGGGCTCGCCGGATAGCGGTGTTGCCCACGTTGATCCTCTCGCCGGGGTTTGGATTGGTATATACCAATTCTGTCGTCAGGAGCTCATCGGCGCGCTGGTTCCCGACTGGGCGGAGAGTCGAGTGGACTCGATCGGTGTAGCGACGCGATCGCTTCCGCTTCGTCGCCAGGTCGTATTGGTCTCGAACCGCGCATGTCGCAGAGGCGCCCGACTTGATCCGCTCGACGATTGCCAAGGCTGCGAAGCAGCCAGCATGGACCATGCCGCTGAATGGCGGCCGCGCTCTCCGCGCCGCACTAACCGGCGGAAAGGGACAGTCAACGACCGACGCCCGTGACTCGACTGCGGAACAAAGGCGTGTAGATCTGGTCAGCGCCGTGCCGAACTGGAGACTGCCTCTCGGATCCACCCGCTAACCTCGCTGGTAGCGGACCGATTGCGTTGATGACGCTACAGAAGCGGAGCGCGCGTAAACGTATCTACCGATGATCAAACTCCGTGAGTGGACAGCTGCCCTGCGCCGGTTCCTGGCGGGCTTGGACAGCCGATACTCAGCCCAGGTGCGCGGTGAGCAGGAGGGCCGGCAGAGACTTTCGACCGTTGGGCTCATCCCTGAGGTCACGCATCGGGAACAGGTTCTCGATGCCCTCGGGAAACACCGCGTGGATGCGCGCAGGCTTGATGTCGTCGATCACCCAGTATCTCGCCACGATTTCCCGCAGCTCATCTTCGGTGACGGCGTAGGCGGGAATGCCGTCGGGCAGGCCCGCCTTGTCGAACACCAGGACGAAGTACGACGCTGCTGGCGCGGCGGCGCGCACGAGGGATTGGTGGTAACCGGCGCGAGCCTCGACTGGAATCGCGTCGAACACCGAGCTGTCGACGATGGTGCCGAACCGGCCGTCGTGGCCGGTGAACGCGCTGATGTCGGCGACCTCGAAGCTGGCGTTGGTCAGGCCACGCCTTTCGGCTTCTGCCGTGGCTAGTTTGATGGCGGTGGGCGATACGTCCAATCCGACGGTGGTGAACCCCCGCTGCGCCAGATGCAGCGAGATGGCGGCCTCACCGCAGCCCACGTCAAGTACGTCGCCGTGGAATCTGCCCTGCTCGACTAACGCGGCGAGCTCCGGCTGCGGTTCGCCGATGCTCCACGGCGGTTTCCCTCCCGCACTTATCTCGGGCGTCTCGCCCCGGTAGGCCGATTCGAACATTTCGTCTGTCGGTTCAAACATGACAGCGTGTCTCCTTCGTATCGGGGTTCGGGCACAAGGTTTTGGGGTTCGGGCACAATCCTGCGAGCAGTTGGTGTTCGGGGCCGGGGTTCGGTTAGGCGGGTATCGCGCCGAGTTGCCGCAGCTGGGAGTAGACGTCGACGACGCCCCAGATTTCAGCGATTTTGCCGTCGGTGAATCGGGCGATGAAGATCTCGTTGTAGGTGATGGTTTTCCCGGTGGGGGGCAGACCGCGGTAGTCGCCTTGATGGGTCCCGGTGACCGTGTTTCGGAGCACGACTTTGTCGTGGTGGGCGATGGCGTCGTTGGTGGTGACGTGGATATCGGGGAATGCCTGCAGGAGGACTGTCCACACCTGCTTTATCGCTTGCGGTCCCGATTCGTTGGTGGGTACGGGCGCGTGAAAGATCGCGTCCGGCCGAAAGGTCTCATCGATCAACATGGAAATCCGTTGTAAGTCACCGCTGTTGGTCGCATCATGGAACCGCTCGAAGGTGGCGATGTTGGTGCTTTCTTCGGGTGTGACCATGGTGCTCTCCTTGGGGTCTAGGTGGAGGGTGGATTGCTGTTCGTGGACTGGGATGGCCTCGTGGTCGCTGGGCATGAATGCACCCGAAGTGAACACGGCCAGTGCGGCTGTCAGGATGGCGAGGATCGCGGGCGCTGCAGTATGGGTGAGTTCGTGGCGGCGGAAATGCACGATCACCGCACCGACCATCAAAACCGTAAGCCCAATGGCTGCCGCCAAACTCACGGCGGGCCAAAGGCGAAAAATTGGCGGGGCGATGAGTCCGATGGCCCCTACACACTCTGCGGCACCTATCCATCGGATTTGAGATCGTGTGAAGTCCTCGGCCCATCGGTAGCCACGGTCGAGGAGTTTCTCGCGAGATTGAATGACCTTCATCGCGCCGGAAGCAAAGAAAGCCACTGCCAGTACGGCGGTGACGATCCAGGCCACTATCGACATCTCTAACCCACCTTCTGATGGGGCGCAGCATTCGCCGTCGAATGCACCGCAACACACCTTCGGGCGGTGGGTTGCATGGGTCGAACTCGGGCTCGCTGGGGATCAGTGGTTCGGGACAGGACCAGCCCGCGGCCACGTGGTCGATGGTCGCCGCTGGCGGCGAAAATGCCGCGGACTTCGGCCACCACTGTCGCGGTGGCGTCGGGGTCAAGTGGAGGTTTCATCGGTGAGCGCTTTCGTC
The DNA here is from genome assembly GCF_001499985.1 of Mycobacterium sp. IS-1556. Classification (NCBI taxonomy): domain Bacteria; kingdom Bacillati; phylum Actinomycetota; class Actinomycetes; order Mycobacteriales; family Mycobacteriaceae; genus Mycobacterium; species Mycobacterium sp. IS-1556. The sequence goes on along the minus strand of NZ_LQIM01000034.1, from coordinate 327,056 downwards.
GGGGTGCCTCTACCTACTTCGACGACACAGCGACCCGATCTGTCAGGTCGAACGATGAACCTGACATATCGCGGTCGCATTTCGTCGAAGTAGACGAGACCCTGATGAGACGACGTCTGCGCGAGGGAGACTGGCCACACGATGAGCACCGATGACATGTCGACACCGGACAGCCAGGATGCCGGCTTGCCCGCGGTGATCCGGGAACGGCGCCATCTGATCAACCTGGCCTACCGGCTGCTGGGGTCGGTTACGGATGCCGAGGACGCGGTGCAAGAGGCCTACGTCCGCTGGTACGCCATGGCGACCCGAGAGCGCGACGGCATCAAATCTCCTGGCGGCTGGCTGACCACAGTAACCAGTCGAATCTGCCTCGATCTACTCGGCTCGGCCCGGGCGCGCCGAGAACGCTATGTCGGCCAATGGGTTCCCGAGCCGCTGCCCGCAACAGCCGACTGGATCGGTGCTAACGAAACACCTGGCCCGACCGTCGGCGACCCCGCTGACCGCATCACCCTCGATGAGTCGGTAACCATGGCCTTCCTTGTCACTCTGGAATCCATGACTCCCGCCGAGCGTGTCGCGCTGATTCTGCATGACGTGTTCGGTTTCTCGTTTCCCGAAGTCGGTGACATCGTCGGCCGCACAGCGGGCGCATGCCGCCAGCTGGCTTCCTCGGCGCGCCAGCGCGCTCGCACGCACACGACCGCCCCGACTCCGCAGTCCCGGCAGGCCGACACAGTCGGGGCGTTCAAGAAAGCCTGGGAATCCCAGAACATCGACGCTCTCCTCAGCCTTCTCGATCCCAACGCAACCGCGATCGCCGACGGCGGGGGTGTCGCCCGCGCGGCCCTCAGCCCGATCGAGGGAGCCGAACGCATCGCACACCACTACATGGCGCTCGCTGCCGCCATGCCCGCCGACGTGACCGTTGTCGAATGCACGGTCAACGGCCAACCCGGCCTGGCAATGCACTACGGCGATGCCACCGTAACGGTGTTCGCATTCGACATCGCGAACGACCGCGTCAAACGGATCTGGGCCGTTCGCAATCCCGACAAGCTCACGCACTGGCAGCCCACGACCGTGGGCCACGACATGCGACAAGAACAAACCGACAACTCCATCGAGAAGGAAGGCGATGAGGGTTGACTTCGCCAACAAGACCGTCGCCGGCTTCAATTACGAGTTCCTCCGCGGATTGTCGCGCCGTTGCCCCTGCATGGAGGACCCCAAAACCTCAGCAAGACAGCACAAGTCACCCGACGGCGCGTCTGGGACATTGCCGTGGCCATTCTCGAACAGGGGCGACTCGACCACACCATTCGCAACGACGTCACCGACGTCATCGGATTCGGCGCACTACTGGCCCACACTCGCGGTGCTGCACCGACAAAAGCAGATCTATCTCGCGGGCCTTGCACCGCGTGGCTCGACATTGAAGGAGTTGCCGAAATGACCACCGAGACTGTCCTTGCCGTCGGTGCCGCCGGACACGCCGCCGGAAACGTGGTGACGTCCTTGGCGGCGCGAGGGCTACGAGTGCGCGGATTCATCCATGACCCAGAGAAGACTCAACAAGTCAAGCAGCGGGGAGCCAGCGAAGTCAGCGTCGGCGACCTGAGCAACCCCACAGACGTGCGGGCCGCACTGGACGGTGTGGCGTTGGCGTTCTACATCGCGCCTGCCTTCATCGACGACGAAGCGGACATCGGCGTTTCCTTCGTCAAGCAAGCACGCGCCGCGGGCGTGCGCCGCTTCGCGTTCTCCTCGGTGATCCATCCGTCGCTCGACCTGATGAATCACGCCGCCAAGGCACCCGTTGAACGTGCGCTGTACGACTCGGGCATGCAATACGCCGTCTTCCAACCGGCACTGTTCTTCCAGAACTATGCGGCCTCTTGGAAGCGCATCCTCGACACCGGCGTACTGGCAGAGCCGTGGGCGAACGAAACCCGTTTCTCCCGTGTGGATTACCGCGACGTCGCTGATGCCGTCGCGCTCGCGCTCACCGAGGACCGACTGGTAGGCGGAACCTACGAGTTGGCATCCGATGGTCAACTCGATCGCTACGACGTCGCCGACGTGATAAGCCGCGTCGTGGGCCGCCCCATACGACCTCAACGCCTCGATCCCAACGACCTCGGCGACGTCAAGCCTGCGATGAAGATCATGTTCAGCCACTACGACCATGCGGGGCTTGTGAGCACCGACGTCACGCTGACCGCCGTCCTCGGCCGGCCGCCACGCACTCTCGAGGATTACTTCCGCGAGCTGTCAGCGCAGGGCACGTGAGCTCACCATGAACCCCGAACGAACGTTCACCGAACCCACTCACCGTCCGATTGCTCTGGGAGCCATCGTGACTCACGACCGACGCATCGCCGCCGATGCCGACCCGCTGCCTGTGGTCGATGCTCTGCAAGCCGAACTGCCGGGCTCGGTCCTCAGTTCCGGCGACGATGGACTGACGGCACCATGGCGCCGCCGCCGAACCCACTGCATATCTGTAACGTCTCACACCGGACGCTGGGTACGAGCATCAGATCGGGCCCCGCATCGACCAGTTCCCCAGACGCAGAACACCCCGGCCGAGTGACCGGGGGCGTTCTGTAGAGCTCACTCAGTGATGGTGGTGATGACCGTGGCCGTGGCCGTCGTCCTCCGGTTCCTCCGGCTTGTCGACCACCGCGGTTTCCGTCGTCAGCACCATGCGGGCCACCGACGCCGCGTTCAGCACCGCCGATCGAGTGACCTTGACCGGGTCGACGACACCGTCGGCCGCGAGATCGCCGAAGGCCAGCGTGGCGGCGTTGAAGCCCTGCCCGGCGGGAAGTTCGGCGACCTTGTTCACCACGACCGCACCGTCGAACCCGGCATTGGTGGCGATCCAGTACAGCGGTGCCGCGAGCGCGGCGTCGAACACGTCGACGCCGAGGCGCTCGTCACCGGTCACGCTGTCGCGCAGCTTGTTCAGCGCCTCGCGCGCCTTGACCAGCGCCGCACCGCCGCCGGCGATGATGCCCTCCTCGACGGCCGCCTTGGCCGCCGCGACGGCGTCCTCGACGGCCTCCTTGCGCTTCTTCAGATCGGTTTCGGTGGCCGCGCCGACCTGGATGACGGCGACGCCGCCCGCCAGTTTGGCCAACCGCTCCTCGAGCTTCTCGCGGTCCCAGTCGGAGTCGCTGGCTTCGATTTCGGCCCGCAGCTGCGCTTTACGCGCCTCGATGGCCTCCTTGGTGCCGCCACCGTCGACGATCGTGGTGCTGTCCTTGTCCACCACCACCCGCCGCGCCGTGCCCAGCACGTCGAGGCCGACCTCGCGCAGCACCAGCCCGACGTCCGGGTTGACGACCTGACCGCCGGTGACGATGGCGAGGTCGTCGAGGAACGCCTTGCGGCGGTCGCCGAAGAACGGCGCCTTGACCGCGACGGCCTTCAGCGTCTTGCGGATCGCGTTGACCACCAGTGTCGAAAGCGCCTCGCCTTCAACGTCTTCGGCGACGATCAGGAGCGGCTTGCCCGCCTCGGCGACCTTCTCCAGCAGCGGCAGCAGGTCCGGCAGCGAGCTGATCTTCTCGCGGTGCAGCAGCACCAGCACGTCCTCGAGCACCGCCTCCTGGGCGTCGAAGTCGGTGACGAAGTACGCCGACAGGTAACCCTTGTCGAAGCCGATGCCGTCGGTGATCTGCAATTCGGTGTTCAGCGTCGACGATTCCTCGACCGAGACGACGCCGTCGGCGCCGACCTTCGTCATCGCCTCGCCGACCAGTTCGCCCACCTGCTGGTCACGCGAGGAGACGGTGGCGACCTGCGCGATGCCGCTCTTGTCCGACACCGGCGTCGCCGAGGCCAACAGCGCCTCGGACACCGCGTCGGCGGCCTTGGAGATGCCTGCACCCAGCGCGATCGGGTTTGCGCCCGCCGCGACGTTGCGCAGACCGCCCTTGACCAGGGACTGCGCCAGCACCGTCGCGGTGGTGGTGCCGTCGCCTGCAACGTCGTTGGTCTTGGTGGCGACCGACTTGACCAGCTGGGCGCCGAGGTTCTCGAACGGGTCTTCCAGCTCGATCTCACGGGCGATGGTCACGCCGTCGTTGGTGACGGTCGGCCCGCCCCAGGCCTTGGCCAGCACGACGTTCCTGCCGCGCGGACCCAGAGTCACCCGCACCGCGTCGGCCAGCTTGTCTACGCCGGCCTCCATTGCGCGGCGCGCAGTCTCGTTGAACTCAATCTGCTTGCTCATCGCTGCCTTTCCTTACGCCTCAACGGGCTGCAATTCCCCATGGACGCATGCCGCCCCGGAAATCACCCGTGTAGACGGGGATTCCCGGGGCGGAACACGGGTGCTTACTTGTTGACGACGGCCAGCACGTCGCGAGCCGACAGGATCAGGTACTCCTCGCCGTTGTACTTGATCTCGGTGCCGCCGTACTTGCTGTAGATGACGGTGTCGCCCTCGGAGACGTCCAGCGGGATGCGCTTCTCGCCGTCCTCATCCCAGCGGCCGGGGCCGACTGCGACGACGGTGCCTTCCTGCGGCTTTTCCTTGGCGGTGTCGGGAATGACCAGACCGGAAGCGGTCGTGGTCTCGGCCTCGTTGGCCTGAACGAGGATCTTGTCCTCGAGTGGCTTGATGTTAACGCTCGCCACGATGGAGCCCTCCACTAGTTCGGGTATCGATCCGGGGTCCCGGATCTCTCAGTTACCAGGTGTTCGGCATGCGTCCGTGCCCACGCACCGTCGTCGCGGGTGCCGGCGCAGGGGTTGGCCGCGTGCCACCTAGCACTCTATACACGAGAGTGCTAGCACTCAAGGTCGGGCTGCGACAAGATCACGCCACTTGGCCCTGCACCACCGGCAGCCCCGGGTCGCTGGCCGCATCCAGCGGCGACGGCGACGCTCCCGCAGCGATCAGGTGCGCGGCGAACGAAGCGATCATCGCGCCGTTGTCGGTGCACAACCTGGGCCGCGGGATACGCAGCGTCAGCCCGTTGGCGCTGCACCGCTCCTCGGCCAGTTCCCGGAGCCGGGAGTTCGCCGCCACCCCGCCGGCGATCAACAGCGTCTTGACTCCCAGTTCGTTGCACGCGCGCACGGCCTTGAGCGTCAGCACGTCGGCGACCGCCTCCTGGAAGCCCGCGGCCACGTCGGCCTGCGACGCGTCCGGATGGCTCTCGACGTAGCGCGCCACACTGGTCTTGAGTCCGGAGAAGCTGAACGCGTACGGGTCGTCGCGTGGGCCGGTCATTCCGCGAGGGAACACAATTGCATCGCGATCCCCCTCTCGCGCAAGTTCGTCGAGCACTTTGCCGCCGGGATACCCGAGGCCGAGCAGCCGCGCGACCTTGTCGTAGGCCTCGCCTGCGGCGTCGTCGACGGTGCTGCCCAGTTCGATGATCGGCTCGCCCAGCGACCGCACGTGCAACAGGTTGGTATGCCCGCCCGACACCAGCAGGCCGACGCTCTCGGGCAGCGGGCCGTGGTCGTACACGTCGGCGGCCAGGTGCCCGCCCAGGTGGTTGACGGCGTAGAACGGCACCTGCCACGCCGCCGAATACGCCTTGGCCGCAGCCACTCCCACGAGCAGTGCACCCGCCAGGCCGGGTCCGATCGTCGCCGCAACGATGTCCGGTTTGGCCACATCAGCTGCCTGCAGCGCGCGTCGCATCGTGGGGCCCAACGCCTCCAGGTGTGCGCGGGACGCGATCTCCGGGACGACGCCGCCGAACCGCGCGTGTTCGTCGACGCTCGATGCGACCTCGTCGGCGAGCAGCGTCACCGATCCATCAGGACCCAATTCGGCGATCCCGACGCCGGTTTCGTCACACGAGCTCTCGATGGCCAGGATGATCATGTCGAATCGCGCCTCATCGTATAGGCGTCCGCGCCGCTGGCGCGATAGTAGCGCTTGCGTATCCCGACGTTGACGAAGCCGACGCTCTCGTAGAGCTTGATCGCCGCTTCGTTGTCCGTGCGGACCTCCAGAAATACCGCGCCGCCTGCCGCGTGCTCGAGGAGTTCGGCGAGCATCCGGCGGCCGATACCCTGCCCCTGATAGGCCGGGTCGACGCCGATTGTGTGAATCTCGTACTCGTAGGGCTGCTTTCGTCCCAGCCGCGCGATTCCCGCGTATCCGACGAGCTTGTCCTCGTCGCGCGCGGCGACGTAGCGGATGTGCTTGGCGGCGAGTTCGGCGAGGAATGCGCGCGTCGGCCACGGGTCGTCACCGTCGAACAGCTGCGCCTCCAACTCGGCGCACCGGCCGGCGTCGGACGGCTTGAGCGGGCCGTACTCGATGTTCATCGGCCGACGACCGACGGTTTGGCGTCGGGGCGGCGCAGATACAGCGGCACCAGGGGCGCCGGCTCGGTCGTCCAGTCCGTCACCGCACGCACCAACCCCGCGACGGTCGGATAGACCGGCGGTCGCGCGAGCACCTCCGCGGCCCCGGGCACGTCTGCCGGCGCGTTCACCGCCGGCCCGTCGACGCGGACCCCGTCGCGGTAGCGCGCCCAGTACACCTCTCGGCGGCGCGCGTCGGTCACGACAAGAACGTCCGAGCCGTCGCCTCTGCTTTCAATGCCGATCGCGTCGAGGCTGCACACGCCGTGCACCGGTACGCCGAGGGCGTGCCCGAAGGCGGCGGCGCTGGCCATCCCGACGCGCAGGCCGGTGAACGGCCCAGGCCCGCAGCCGACGACGACGGCGCCGAGGTCGGCGACGGTCACCTGGGCGTCGGCGAGGGCGGCGACCACGTTGGGCGTGAGCTGTTCGGCGTGCGCCCTGGCGTCTACGGTCACCCGCTCGGCCAACACCTCGAGCCCATCCAGGCGGACGACGCCCGCGGTGACCGCCGGCGTCGCAGTGTCGATGGCCAGGATGAGCGTCACGGGCTGCTCCACGTCCAGATCGCGGTGCGGACCTCGGTATCGCAAGCCCGCTCCAGCCGGATGTCGAGATGGCTGTCGGAGAGCCGTTCGGCCAGTCCCTCGCCCCATTCCACGACGACCACGGCGTCGTCGAGATCTGTGTCGAGATCCAGCGAGTCAAGTTCGGCGAGCAGGTCTACCGAACCGTGGTCCAGGAGCCGGTACAGGTCGACGTGGATCATCGCCGGCGCGGCCGGGTGGCGGGCACGGTGTACCCGAGCCAGCACGAACGTCGGTGAGATCACCGGTCCGTCCACATCCATCGCTTGCGCGATGCCCTTGGCCAACACGGTTTTTCCCGCTCCCAGCGGCCCGGACAACACGACGACGTCGCCCGCGCGCAGCTGCTGCCCGAGTTGCGCACCGAGCGCGACGGTGTCGTCGGCGGTGGGGAGTTCTGCTGTGCCCGAGGCGCGCTCAGCCATGGTTGCGGACCTTTTCGCGTACCCGGCGGGTGAGCGCGACGAGCTTCGAAGGTGTCGAGCGTTCGACGAGCCGCACGAGTGCGTCGTTGATGGCCTCGGGCTGCTCGAGCTGGACGAGATGGCCTGCGCCGCCGACGATCACCAGCTGGGCCTTCGGCAGTGCGGCTGCCATGGCCTGCGAGTACTCCATCGGTGTGAGCAGGTCGCGGTCCCCGCACGCGATCAGCGTCGGTACCTTGCGCAATGTCGCCAAACCCTCGCTCTCGTCGTGCACTTCGAGGGCGTGCAGGAACTCGACGAGGGTCGCGATCGGGGTGCCGTGCATCATCCGTTCGGAGAACGCCACGACGCTCGGGCTGATCTCCTCGTCACCATAGGACGCGGCCCGCAGAACCGGGGCGATCACCGACTTCGCGGCGCCGCGCGTTCGGTGCACCGTCTTCGGCGCGTAGCGCACCGCGAATCGGGCCGCCTCCAGCGCCGGGTTCTTCAGGATCTCGCCGAGCGGGGACCGCGAAACACCCTCGGCGGCAGAGGCGATGAGCGCGGCACCGACAACCCGGGTCGGATACCGGTGCGGGAACTGCCGTGCGTGCGACAGTACGGTCATCCCGCCCATCGAGTGACCGACCAACACCACCGGACCGCGCGGGGCCACCACCGCCAACACCGCCTCCAGGTCCTGCCCGAGCTGTGTCACCGTGTACGTCTCGGGCGGCGCCTCGTCCGACTGACCGTGACCACGCTGGTCGTAGAACACCATCCGGACCTGGGTGCCCCACTGCTCGGTCAACCTGACGCGCTGAAAGTAGAAGGCGCCCATCCGCAGACAGAACCCGTGCGCGAACAGCACCGTCAACGGTGCGTCTTCGGGGCCGACCTCGCGGACGGCCAGCGACACCCCGTCCGGGGTGGTGACGACGGAACTACGGTCGGCGTCGAGAAGCTCGAAATCCTCGTCGCGGTACTGGTCGTCGGCGGTGACGCGGCGCCGCAGCGACCGGGCGACAGACATCCCGGCGGCGCTGCCGACCGCGGTCAGTCCAGCCGCGCCCGCGAGCCAACGCGTGTTCGAGTTGCGGCCGCGTGGCCGGGGGAAACCGAGTTCACTCAACGTGTTTCGCCCGTCGACCCGGTGTAGGTCCGCACGAAACGACCGCGAGGACTGGTCACCACTTCGTAGTTGATGGTGCCGAGCAGGTCGGCCCAGTCCTGCGCGGTCGATTCACCCTGGGCGCCCGGCCCGAACAGGATCGCGTCGTCACCCTCGACGACGTCGCCATCGGGTCCGAGGTCGACGACGAACTGGTCCATGCAGATTCGCCCGACACCACGGCGCAGTCGGCCGTTGATCAGCACGTCGATGCGGTTGCTCAAATTGCGGAAGACACCGTCGGCGTACCCGACCGGCAACAGCGCCACCGTGGTGTCGCGGTCGGCGACCCAGGTGTGCCCGTAGGACACACCGTCCCCGGCCCGCAGCGACCGCACCAGCGCCACCGGGCATTTCAGCGTCATCGCCGGGCGCAGCCCCATGTCGCCTCGTTCGGGTATCGGGGTCTGGCCGTACACCGCGATGCCGGGGCGCACCAGATCGAAGGCCAGGTCGGGCCGCGTCATCGCCGCCGGGCTGTTGCTCAGGTGCAAGATCTCGAAGTGCACGCCCTGTTCGGCCGCATAGCTTCTCATCTCGATGAGTCGTTGCGCCTGTTGGCTATTGAGCGGATCGTCGGGATTGTCGCCGTGTACGAGGTGCGACATCAGTCCGCGGACCCTGAGCGCGCCGTCGGCCTGCGCGCGCTTAACGGCGGTGATCATCGCCGGGTAGTCGGCCGGGCCGACGCCGTTGCGGCTCAGCCCGGTGTCGGCTTTGACGGTGACCGATGCGCTGCGTCCGGTCCTGGTGACAGCGTCGAGCAGTTCGCCGAGCTGGCGCACCGACGACACGGCGATCTGGACATCGGCGGCCACCGCGGGCGCGAAGTCGGTGCCGGGCGGGTGCAGCCAGGCCAGCACCGGAGCGGTGATGCCGTCGCGTCGCAGCGCCAATGCCTCGGCGACGGTCGCCACCCCGAGTTCGGCGGCGCCTGCGGCCAGGGCCGCCCGACCCACCTGGGTGGCGCCGTGGCCGTAGCCGTCGGCTTTGACGACGACGAGCACCTGCGCCGTGCCCGCGCGTTCGCGCAGCAGCCGCACGTTGTGGGCGATCGCATCGAGGTCGACGACCGCCTGCGGGGCCGCGGTCGCGGTCGAATATGCCTGCAAGGTATCCATCTGGCCCAATTGTCCCAGACCGCCCACTCAGGCCGTCGAAGGTGAACTTGTGTTCGATTCTTCGCCGATTTTCGCGCACAGGTCGACGGTCGACGCGCGCTTCAGTGCGCGAACGGCTGCTCGCGGTCGAAGTGGCCCTGCGGCTTGAGCTCGTCGAGGTGGGCCAGCACCGTGGCCAGATCGTCGTACAGCGCCCGGGCCAGGTCTGCGGACAAACCCTCCCGCACCACGATGCGCAGCATCGTGACGTCCGCGGCGCCTTCCGGCATCGTGTAGGCGGGCACCTGCCAGCCGTAGGAGCGCAACGCCTGGGACACGTCGAACTCGGTGTAGCCGAAGTCGCCGGCCAGTTTGAAGCTGACCACCGGGATCGCGGACCCGTCGGCGACGACCTCGAAGTGCTTGCTATCGCGCAGCTGGTCGCCCAGCCACCGTGCCGTCTGCGAAAGACACTGCATCACTTGCGAATACCCGCCGCGGCCCAGACGCAGGAAGTTGTAATACTGGCCGACCACCTGGTTGCCGGGCCGCGAGAAGTTCAGCGTGAAGGTCGGCATGTCGCCGCCGAGGTAGTTGACGTGGAAGACCAGGCCCTCGGGCAGGCACTCCGAATTGCGCCACACCACAAACCCGATGCCCGGATAGGTCAGGCCGTACTTGTGGCCGCTGACGTTGATCGACACCACCCGCGGCAGCCGGAAGTCCCATTCCAGGTCGGGATGCAGGAACGGCACCACGAAACCGCCGCTGGCCGCGTCCACGTGGACCGGAACATCGAGCCCGCCGCCCGCGGCGAGGTCGTCGAGCGCCGAGCAGATCTCGGCGATCGGCTCGAGTTCACCGGTGTACGTGGTGCCCAGGATGGCCACCACCCCGATGGTGTCCTCGTCGATGTTCTCCAGCACCTGCTCGGGCGTGATGACGTAACGGTCCTCCGCCATCGGTAGATATCGCGGTTCGACGTCGAAGTAGCGACAGAACTTCTCCCAGACCACCTGAACGTTGGCGCCCATCACCAGGTTCGGCGTGCGGCCCTTCCAGTCTTTCCCAACGCGTTCGCGCCAACGCCACTTCATCGCGAGGCCGGCCAGCATCACCGCTTCGCTGGAACCGATCGTCGACACCCCGACCGCGCTCGACGGGTCGTCGTCGCGCAGGCCCTCGGCGTGGAACAGGTCGGCCACCATGCACACGCAGCGCTGCTCGATCGCTGCGGTCGCCGGGTACTCGTCTTTGTCGATCATGTTCTTGTCGAAGGTCTCGGCCATCAGCTTTTCGGCCTGCGGGTCCATCCATGTCGTGACGAACGTCGCCAGATTCAGCCGCGAGCTGCCGTCGAGCATGAGCTCGTCGTGGATGAAGCGGTACGCGGCATCGGGATCCATCGCATCGTGGGGCAGCCGCAGCGACGGCACGGGCGCCATCGCCAGCCGTCCGGTGTAGGCGGGGGCGACCTGCGGCGCGTGACTGCGCGTGGGCGACATGTGGTTCCTCTCGTTACAGACTGGCTAGGGCACTTCGGACGTGCGCGAGAATCCGCGACGCAGAAGTCGGGGCGGGATGCGGTCCCGGATCGGAAGCGGCCAGGTTTGCGGCACGGGCGTGGACGAATGCCGCGGCGGCGGCGGCCTCGCCGGCGGGCAGACCCGCAGCCAGTAGCGCGCCGATGATGCCCGTCAACACGTCGCCGGATCCGGCTGTGGCGGCCCATGATTGGCCCGCGGGATTGAGGTACACCGGTCCGCCGGGCTCGGCGATGACAGTCACGTTGCCCTTCAGCAGCACAGTCACACCGAGCCGGTCGGCCAGCTTGCGGGTGGCTCCGACGCGGTCATCGCCGGGAGCCGAACCGGCCAGCCGCGCGAACTCACCGGCGTGCGGCGTCAGCACCGTGGGCGCCGCGCGACCGTCGACGAGATCGGGATGCGCAGCCAGGATCGTCAGGCCGTCGGCGTCGACGACCACCGGCAGGCCGCTGTCCAAGGCGAACCACAGCGCCGCCGCACCGGTGTCATCGGTACCCAGACCGGGTCCGACCGCCCACGCCTGCACGCGGCCCGAAGCGCTGGCGCTCGGCGCGGCAATCACCTCCGGCCACTGCGAAAGAACCTGCTGCCCAGCACTTCCCGCGTAACGCACCATGCCCGACGTCGCCGCGACCGCCGCCCCGGAGCACAGGACCGCGGCGCCCGGGTAGGTGGCGGACCCCGCGAGGACGCCGGTGACCCCCTGGGTGTACTTGTCGTCCTTCGGGCCCGGCACCGGCCAACGGGCGGCCACATCGGCGGCGTCGAACGACATCATGTCGGACAACGTCAGATCCAGCCCGATGTCGACCAACTCGACGCGGCCGCAGTCGCCCAGTGCGTGAACGGGTTTGAGGCCACCGAAAGTCACGGTCACCGTGGCCCGCACATGCGGCCCGTCGGCCACCCCGGTCTGCACATCCACGCCGCTGGGAATGTCGACGGCGACCACGGGAATGGCGGCTTCCTCGACGGCGGTGAACACCTCGGCCGCGTTCGGCCGCAGTGACCCGGTGCCCGAGATTCCGACCACGCCGTCGATCACCAGGTCTGTCTCTGCGGGGACCGTTTCGACGATCCGTCCGCGTGCGCCGGTGAACGCCGCGAGCGCCGTGCGGTGAGTGCGGTCGGGATTGAGCAGGATTGCGTCGGCCGCGGCGCCGCGACGGCGCAGGAACGTCGCCGCCCACAGCGCGTCGCCGCCGTTGTCGCCGGAACCGACCACCGCGCAGACGCGGCGACCCGAAATCCCGCCGGTGCGCAGCATGAGTTCGCGGGCGATCGCGACGGCGAGACCGTAGGCGGCGCGGCGCATCAGGGCACCGTCGGGCAGGGACGCCAGGAGCGGCGCTTCAGCCTCGCGGATCTGGTCGGCGGTGTAATAGTGCCGCATCGTCGCCCACGTTAGTGTGCGCGGCGCCCGACCGTCAGGCATTCGCGCCGCGCGATGGGGCGCCGCCCGACCGCCGAAACTGAACCGATTGTCGAAATTCCTACAGATTCGCGCTCATATGCTCAGGTTCGGCGATCGGCCTGCTTCCAGAAATCCGCTGCCCGTTCGGCGATCTCGGCCGCGTACTCGCCGTTGATAGCGTGCGAGGCGTCGCGCCACAGTTCGACCTGCCCGCGGGCCAGCAGCCTTCGCGCCCGCTCCGCCGCCCGCTCCGCGTCGTGCATCACGCTGCGACCGCCGATCAAAGCCAGCACCGGGATGTCCAACGAGCGCAACTGCTCATCGGTGATCATCGCGGGCATCGCCTTGCGCACTGTGTAATCGCTTGAACCGGCCGAGATCAGTGCCGCCTCGCTGTCCGCTTCATCGATGTCGGCGCCACCGGAGATCCAGCTGAGCACACGTCTGCGCAGGGCCGCGGGAACGCCGGGAAGGAACAACGCGGGCGAGGCCAGCACCGCCTTGATGGCGATCGGGGCGAACGTGAACACCGGATCGAGCAGCACCAGTGAGGCGGCTCGGCCCGGGCGTCGGACGGCGTAATTGGTCGCCGTCCATCCGCCGATCGACACCCCCATCAGGTGCACCCGGGCCAGCCCCAGGCCCGCGACTGTTTCGTCCAGCCACTGCGCCTCATCGTCGGGGCCGCTGATCGGCTCGTCCTGCACGGACAACCCCGCCTCGCCGAGCAGGTCGATGCCGAAGACGGTCCGGTGCTGCAGCAGGTGGGCGATGTTGCCCCGCCACATCGGGGTGGACGCATTGCGCCCGGGTAGCAACACCACCGGCGTCCGCTCCGCAGGCTCGCCGAACCGATACACCCGGACGGCACCGAACGAGGTTGACACATCCTGGGATTCGCTGACGGTCGGCAGCTCGGCCATCGCCGCCCGGTAGACGTCGAGGAAGTGGGCGCGAGCCTGGCCGCTCTTGAAGCCTCCGACTCGGCTCGGCACTACTCGACGGTGACGGACTTGGCCAGGTTGCGCGGCTTGTCGACGTCGTAGCCGCGGGCCTGCGCGACGCCGGCAGCGAACACCTGCAGCGGGATCGTCGACAGCAGCGGCTGGAAAAGCGTTGAGACGGCGGGGATCTCGATCAGATGGTCGGCGTACGGGCGGACGGTGTCGTCCCCCTCCTCGGCGATGACGATGGTGATCGCGCCGCGGGCCTGGATCTCGCGGATGTTCGACAGCAGCTTGGCGTGCAACATCGGCGAGTTCTTCGGTGACGGCATCACGACGATGACGGGGAGGTCGTCTTCGATCAGCGCGATCGGACCGTGTTTCAGTTCGCCCGCCGCGAAGCCCTCGGCGTGCATGTATGCCAGTTCTTTGAGTTTGAGGGCGCCTTCGAGCGCGACCGGGTAGCCGACATGCCTGCCGAGGAACAGCACGGTCTGCGACTGCGCGAAGCGGTGCGCCAACGCCTTGACCGGTTCGACGGTCTCCAGGACGCGGGCGACGAGGTCGGGCATGGCCTCCAGTTCGCGGTATTCGCGCTCCACCTCGTCGGGGTACTTGGTGCCGCGCGCCTGCGCCAGCGCAAGCCCGACAAGATAGTTCGCCGCGATCTGAGCGAGGAAGGTCTTCGTCGACGCCACCCCGATCTCCGGTCCGGCGCGGGTGTAGAGCACCGCATCGCATTCGCGTGGTATCTGGCTGCCGTTGGTGTTGCAGATCGCCAGCACCTTGGCCTTCTGCTCCTTGGCGTGCCGGACCGCTTCCAGCGTATCGGCGGTCTCACCGGACTGCGAGATCGCGACAACGAGCGTGTGTTGGTCCAAAACCGGGTCACGGTAACGGAATTCGCTGGCGAGCTCGGCTTCTACCGGCAGCCGGGTCCAGTGCTCGATCGCGTACTTGGCCAGCAGCCCGGAATGGTAGGCGGTGCCGCAGGCGACCACGAACACCTTGTCGATCTCGCGCAGTTCCTGATCCGACAGGCGCTGCTCGTCGAGCACGATGCGGTTGCCGGCGAAATGGCCGAGCAGCGTGTCGGAGACCGCCGCGGGCTGCTCGGCGATCTCCTTGAGCATGAAGTACTCGTAACCGCCCTTTTCGGCAGCCGACATGTCCCAGTCGATATGAAAAGTGCGAGCACTCGCGGACCCGTCGTGGCCGTTGAAGTCGGTGATGCGGTAACCGTCGGCGGTGACGACGACCGCCTGATCCTGGCCGAGTTCCACTGCGTCGCGGGTGTGTTCGATGAACGCGGCGACATCCGACCCGACGAACATCTCGCCGTCGCCGACGCCGACGACCAGTGGGGTGGAACGGCGCGCCGCGACGATCGTGCCCGGATCGTCGGCGTTGGCGAACACCAGCGTGAAGTGGCCCTCCAACCGGCGCAGCACCGCGAGGACGGACGCGGGGAAGTCGCCCGCGGTGGGGCCGTGGCGGAACTGCAACGAGACGAGGTGCACCGCGACCTCGGTGTCGGTGTCGCTGGCGAACTCGACCCCGGCCTGCTCGAGTTCGGCCCGCAGGGCGGCGTAGTTCTCGATGATGCCGTTGTGGACGACCGCGATCTTGCCCGCGGCGTCACGATGCGGGTGCGCGTTGCGGTCGGTGGGCCGGCCGTGGGTGGCCCAGCGGGTGTGACCGAGGCCGGTGCTGCCCGCCAGGCCGGCGGCGCCGGTTTCGGTCAGCGCCGCTTCCAGGTTGGCGAGCCGCCCGGCCCGGCGACGGACGGTGAGCCCGCCGTGGCCGTCGAGCAGGGCGATACCCGAGGAGTCGTATCCGCGATACTCCATCCGGCGCAGCGCGTCGACGACGATCTCGCAGGCAGGACGCTGCCCGACGTAGCCGACGATTCCGCACATAGGCATTCAGGGTAGTGCAAGAGCCGGCTGAAACCCGGTCGGCTACGGTCGTCTGGTGGCCAGCACGAAGAAGCTCTTCAAGGCCCTTACCCGCCGCGGCCCGCACCGCGTTTTACGCGGTGACCTGGCCTTCGCCGGGATTCCCGGCGTCGTCTTCACTCCCGAAGCCGGGCTGAACCTGCCCGGTGTCGCGTTCGGCCACGACTGGCTTGCCGGAGCGGACCGGTACCACGGCACCCTCGAGCACTTGGCGTCCTGGGGCATCGTCGCGGCGGCGCCGGCGACGGAAACGAGCCTGGCTCCGTCCGCGCTCAATCTGGCCTATGACCTGGGCACGACGCTCGACATCATTTCCGGTGTCCGACTGGGCCACGGAGACATCAGCGTGCACCCGACCAAGCTCGGCGTGCTCGGGCACGGGTTCGGTGGCTCGGCAGCGGTGTTCACCGCGGCCGGGATGCCCGTCAAACCGAAATCCGTGGTTGCGATCTTCCCCACAGTCACCGCGCCACCCGCCGAGGAGCCCGCGACGACGCTGCAGGTGCCCGGGTTGGTGCTGAGCGGGCCGGGCGACCCGATGACACTGCGGTCCAACGCGGTGGAACTGGCTCGGGTGTGGAAGACGGCGACGCTGCGCACCGTGAACAAAGCCAAGCCCGGCGGCCTCATCGAGGGCCGCCGATTGGCCCGGGTCGTCGGCCTGCCGGGAGCCGACCGCAGCACCCAGAAGGTGGTCCGAGCGCTGATCACCGGTTATCTGCTGCACACGCTGGCCGGCGACAAGGCGTACCGCGACTTCGCCGACCCCGAAGCGGCGCTGCCGAAGGCGCCGCCCGTCGACCCGTTCGCCGACGATCCGGTGGATCTGGAGAACAAGGTCGTCGCACTGCTCAAGCCCTAAGGTGACCAACCAACCGGTTGGGTGTATAACTCGATGATGCGCACCGGCATCTTTCTCAACTACACCGACGGTTTCCTGCAGGCGGTGGACCAGGTCGTCGAGCTCGAGAAGGTCGGCGTGGACCTCGCGTTGGTGGCCGAGGCGTACTCCTACGATGCGATCAGCCAGCTCGGCTTTCTGGCGGCGAAGACGTCCAGCATGGAACTGGGCACCGGTGTGGTGCCGATCTACATCCGCACGCCGACGTTGTTGGCGATGTCGGCCGCGGGGCTCGATTACGTCTCCGGCGGCCGCTTCCGACTCGGCATCGGGACATCGGGCCCGCAGGTGATGGAGGGCTTTCACGGCGTGCCGTTCGACGCGCCGCTGGGGCGCACCCGCGAAGTGGTCGAGATCTGTCGGCAGGTGTGGCGTCGCGAGCGCGTGCACTTCGAGGGCAAGCATTATCAGATCCCGTTGCCCGCCGATCGGGGCACCGGTCTGGGCAAGCCCTTGCAACTGATCAATCACCCTGTCCGCGATCGTATTCCGATCACGATCGCGGCTCTGGGACCCAAGAACGTCGAACTCACTGCCGAGATCGCCGAGGGTTGGCAGCCGGTGTTCTTCTATCCCGAGCGAGCCGACGACGTGTGGGGTGAGGCGCTGCGGGCGGGGTTCGCCAAACGCGATTCCTCGCTGGGTCCGCTCGACGTGATGGTCAGCGCCCCCTTGGCGATCGGTGAAGATCTCGATGACCGGTTGTCCTGGGTGAAGCCGCAGTTGGCGCTCTACATCGGGGGGATGGGTGCACGCGGCCGCAACTTCTATCACAACCTGGCCACCCGCTATGGCTACGGCGAGGTGGCCGATGTGATCCAGGATCTGTACCTGTCGGGCAAGAAGGCAGAAGCGATCGCCGCGGTGCCGGACGACTTGGTGCGCAACGTGTCTCTGGTCGGACCGCGCGGATTCGTCAAGGAGCGCATTGCCGCATTCGCCGAAGCCGGTGCGACGACGCTTCTGTTGCAACCGCTTTCCGTCGACCGGCGCGAAACCGTCGGATTCGTCGAGGAATTGCGCAGCCTACTGCCGTAGCTGATTTCCCGGAAGCGCCGACTCCCCTGTACAGTGTCTGTAGCGGCATCTTCTGTTCTGCCTTTTGCCGCTTCTCGATCGTCATACCGAGCGCCGCGGGTCATCCGCGCCGGGCAGGACGACCACTCTAATCTTTCGGAGCTTTTACTTGTCTGTCGAAATCGTCAGTGGCACAACCGTGCCCACCTTCGCCGACCTCGGTCTCCCGCAGGCCGTTGTCGCCACCCTCTCCGCGAACGGGATCGCGTCACCCTTCCCCATTCAGGCGGCGACGCTGCCCGATTCGTTGGCCGGCCGTGACGTACTCGGCCGCGGTCGCACCGGATCGGGCAAGACCTATGCGTTCCTGCTGCCGGTAGTGACCAGGCTCACTACGAGCCCGGCCAAACGCGTTCCCGGTCGTCCGCGCGCGCTCATCCTCGCGCCCACCCGCGAACTGGCCGCCCAGATCAGCGCGTCCCTGGCGCCGTTGGCAGCGGCCACCAACCTGCGGTCGGTGACGATCATCGGCGGCGTCGGGCCGAATCCCCAGATTCAAGCGCTGCGTGAAGGTGTCGACATCGTGATCGCCTGCCCGGGCCGGCTGGAAGACCATGTCAAGTCACGCCATGCCGACCTCTCGGCGGTTGAGATCACCGTGCTCGACGAGGCGGACCACATGGCCGACCTCGGCTTCCTGCCGCCGGTGAAACGACTGTTGGACAAGACTCCGCGCTCGGGGCAGCGGATGCTGTTCTCGGCGACGCTCGATGGTGGTGTCGATGTTCTCGTGAAGCGGTATCTGACCGATCCCGTTGTGCACAGCGTTGATTCGGAGCAGTCCCCGGTCGCCGCCATGGAGCATCACGTATTGCATGTCGACAAGGCCGCACGCCTCAATGTGCTGGCCGACCTGGCCGCGTCACCGGGTCGGACCATCGTGTTCGCACGAACGAAGCACGGTGCGAAAAACCTTGCTCGCCAGTTGAACACACGCGGTGTTCCGGCGGTGGAGTTGCACGGCAACTTGTCACAGAATGCGCGTACCCGAAACCTCACCGCGTTCTCCGACGGCTCGGCCACCGTGCTGGTGGCCACGGACATCGCAGCACGAGGCATCCACGTCAACGACGTGGGGCTGGTCGTACACGCAGACCCACCTGTCGAGCACAAGGCGTATCTGCACCGGTCGGGCCGGACGGCGCGCGCCGGTGCCGACGGCACGGTGGTGACGTTGATGCTCGATGAGCAGGTGTCGGATGTGCGGCAGCTGACCCGCAAGGCTGGGGTGAAGCCGACGATCACCCGCTTCAGCGGTTCCTCGCATCCGGTCCTGCACGAAATTGCTCCCGGCGAGCGGACCTTCGGCAACCCCATCGTCGCCAGCCGGCCCGAGCCCGCGAGGCCGCACCAGCCTTCGGCAGCTAGGGGACACCAGCCACGTCGGCGTCGCCCGGCGCGGTCGAGGCGTCGAGCGAACGCCTGACCAAGGGCCGGGCCGGCGACAGTTCTCAATCAGTGGTCGCCCAGCCCGGTGTACTCCGACATTTCGGCTCTTTTGCGAGGTGTGTCCTCCCCGCACCACAAGAATCGGCTGCCAAGATAGACCTATGAGGAGTCCAAGATGAGTGCTCTCTCATGAACGTTGTCTGCCAACTCACCGGCCAGCCCGAACCGTCCGGAGGTTCCCGCCAAACGCCCGCATAAACGGCACACCTGTGGGTATCCAGGTTTCACTCTCGAAGGAGATGCAGCTATGAACTCTGATACTTATGGGCTGCAACACAACACCGGAATTTGTGCACACCCCCCGCGGCCACTGGCCTACCGCCGGACAACCACGGGAGCAGGGGTCGCGATGATCCTGAGCCGCGGGCGCCGACGGACTGATCACCGCATGGTTCATCGCTGGTGTGAGCACTGCGGCACGACCCATCGCGATCGATTGGTGACGGCCGAGTGCTTGCGACTACTGGTCAACGGTCCCGACTGGCTGGAATAGGCCCTCGAATCTGCGCGATGTCCGGCTCTGACGCCGAACGTCACTCCCCCACCTGGGGTTGTTCATCGGCGGCGATCTCACACGGTGTCCCGGAATCCGATCCGGCAGGCAGTGGATCGGAAGGCGGTTCCGGCGTGACCGCCAAAGGTTCCGCCGGCAGGGGCTCAGGCGGTGGCGTCGCCGCCGACTCGTCAGGCGGTGGAACATCGGCCTCGCTCGGCGGCTCGGTTGCACAAATTGGCTCGACCGCGCCCGGGTCGCCGGAGGCGTCCGGCACCTCCTCGCTGTCCGCCGCTTCGTCGGTCTCCTCGTCAGGATCGCCGTCTTCACTGCCGGGCTCGTCGATGTCCGGATCGTCGACATCGAGCCCGTCGTCGATGTCGGGCTCGGTCGGCTCCGGCGGCTCGTCAACCTCCATGGGTTCATTGAGGGCACCATCGCCGAGCAATCCGCCGAGCATGTCGCCGAGCTGCTGGCCGAAACTCGATATGCCACTTCCGAAGTCGGGCACTCCCCCGCCCAGGGAGGGCAGCGACGGGGCGGCCGCCGGCTGCGCCATTGCGGCGTCGGTCAGTAGCGCGGCTGGAGGCGGCGCGGCGGCTGGCGGCATCGGCGCCGCAGTCGGCGCGGCAGCGGGCGCCGGTGCAGCGGTCGCGGGCGCCCCCCATGCCGCCGGTATGACGGACGCCGACGCGCCGGGCACAGCGCCCGAAACAGGCGCCGCGGTAACGGTTCCCACGGGTGCCGTCGGTAGGGCGCCCTCGTTCACCGGCGGTGGAGTCCATGCCGGTCCGATTTCGCCCGGCACATCGAACGTCGCTTCGGCCTCCGAGGCGAGTTCCGCCTGCACCGCTTGGTAAGCCGCCTCCACCGCGTCGACGGCTGCCCGCATCGCCGCAAGCCACTGACCGCCGATCACGTTGTCCACGAACGGCTTCACTTCTTGGTCCACGAGCTCGCTGGCGACCGCCCGGTCCCCGGCGCCCGTAGTGACAGTGTGCGACGCCGCCAGCCAGTCGGCGCGTCGACCCTGCACGCCGTCACCGACGGCCAGCACCGTCGCGACCTTGCCGTCCACGGCCCGCCAAAGGCGGTCGCGCAGATCGGCATAGGCCTGTGCCGCAGTGCCCACCGCCGCGGCCGCGAGGGCGGACGCTTCACTGTGGCGGCGCAGGAACTCCCGAGACGAGTTCGCGCCAGCGCCCTGCCAGGCCGTCATGAGCCTGCCGAGCTGATCCTCCTGGCGAGCGAGCGCGTCGCCGACCGCCGTCGCTGCGGCCCGCAGTGCAACGCAATCGGTGTCAAGCGCACCAAGATCCATGCCTTCTTCGTTGACATACCAGTCGCGCACCTGCGCCGGGTGCGCTGTCAGATCCGGATGCTGGTAGCCCAGAGACTGGCACGCCCGCACGTACTGCTCGATATCGGCGACACCGGGCATCCCGTCCGCCAAACGCGCGGCGACGTCGAACGCTTCGGCCATCTCAGCCCACCCTGCGTGCGGCGCGCTCATCGGCTTCGACGTATCGGTCGGCGGAAACCCGTAGCGCTGCGGCGATCTCCGCCGCCGCCCGCGACCATCGCCGCAGTTGGCCCACGACATCCTCGGCCGCGGACCGCACCGCGTCACCATGCGCGACATACGCCCGGCCGGCACCGGCACCGTCAAACACCAAGTCGCTCAGATGCGTCCGCACAGCCCCGTCGACGATGTCGACGACGACCTCATACTGATCCGCGATGCTCAACAACGCGGCGACGTCGACGCGGGACGCGTCCCTTGCTCCCATGTAAAGGTTGGACGCGCAGGGACCCTCGCGGGTTCCCCTCTAGTGTTGAGCGCTGACCTGCTCGGCGACCCGCACCGCCAGTTGCCGCGCGGTGTCTTCGTCGGCCGCCTCGACCATCACGCGCACGACTTGCTCGGTTCCGGACGGGCGCAACAGGATTCGGCCTGTGTCGCCGAGTTGCGCTTCCACCTCGGCGACCGCGGTACGGACCGACGGAGCGTCGGCCACGGTCGCCTTGTCCGCGACCTTGACGTTGATCAGAACCTGGGGCAGGGTCCGCATCGGCTCAGCGAGCACGGCGAGCGGAGTGCGGGTCTGCGCCATTCGCGACATCAGCCGCAGCCCGGTGACGATGCCGTCGCCTGTTGTGCCCAAGGCGGGCATGACGATATGTCCGGATTGCTCGCCGCCGAGCGCATACGTCCCGGCGCGCAGTTCCTCCAGAACGTAACGGTCCCCGACGCTGGTGGTGCGGACCTCGACCCCGGCCGCCCGCATCGCCAGATGCAGTCCCAGGTTGCTCATCACGGTCGCCACCAGCGTGTTCGACGTCAGTTCGCCGCTCTCTTGCATGGCGAGGGCGAGGATTACCAGGATCGCGTCGCCGTCGATCACGCGGCCGTGCGCGTCGACGGCAAGGCACCGGTCGGCATCGCCGTCGTGCGCGAGCCCGAGATCGGCACCGTGAGACACGACCGCGGACCTCAGCGTCTCCATGTGGGTCGAGCCGCAGCGGTCGTTGATGTTCAAGCCGTCCGGCGCTGCGTTGATCGTGATGACGTTGGCGCCCGCGGCGCGGTAGGCGTGCGGCGCGGCGGCCGAAGCGGCGCCGTTGGCGCAGTCGACGACGACCGTGAGCTGGTCCAACCTGGTGGTCACGGCCTTGCTGACGTGCCGGAGATAGCGGTCCAAAGCATCCTCGGCATCCACCACGCGCCCGATCCCCGCGCCGGTGGGCCGGTTCACCGGACCCTGGGTGACCAGTTCTTCGATCCGGTCCTCGGTGGCGTCGTCGAGCTTGTGCCCGCCCGGGCCGAAGATCTTGATGCCGTTGTCGGGCATCGGATTGTGCGACGCGCTGATCATCACGCCGAAGTCCGCGTCGTAGGCGCTGGTCAGGTAGGCGACCGCCGGCGTCGGCAGTATCCCGACGCGCAGTGCGTCCACACCCTCGCTGGTCAGGCCCGCGATGACGGCCGCTTCGAGCATTTCTCCGCTGGCCCGCGGGTCACGCCCGACGACGGCCACTCGCCTCGCGTGCCCGCCGGAGCTGGCCAACCGGCGCGCCGCCGCGGAGCCGAGCGCCAGCGCCAGCTCAGCGGTCAGGTCCTGGTTGGCGACGCCGCGCACTCCGTCGGTGCCGAACAGTCGAGGCATGCCGACAAACTTCTCATACCTGCCCGGCGAAGACACAACCGACGAGGTGATCAACCATCTCTACGTCGAACTGGTACTCGGCCGAGACCCGACAGAAAACACCGCCCGCATCACTGAGGATGCGGGCGGTGTGTCATCCGGTTTTAGCGAGCCGGACCGCCCGGGGTCGGGTTGCCCGGAGCCTGAGCGGGGCCGCCGCCCGGCGCCTGACCCGATTGACCCGGAGTACCGGCGTTCTGCGTGAGGTTGATGGGGCCGCCCGTGACGTCGCAGACCGTCTCGGTACCGCCGTCGGCGTCAACCGACTCGGCCAGCACGTTGACCGGTCCGACCTCGAGACCGCAGATCGCGGCAGCCACATTCGCGGCCACGCCGACGTTCACGTCTTCGAGGATGGTCACATCGCCGACAGCGACGTTGACCAGGCCGTCCTGCAGGTTCAGCGGCTGGGCCTGGGCAATTCCCAAGCCCGCGGTGAACAGCAGCGATCCTCCCATCACGGCGCCTGCAGACGCCCTCTTCACGATGTTGTGCATGAGATATTCCTTCCTGTCAGGAAGCAGCGGATCCGGCCCCCGACGGGCGAATGCCCCGGTGGCAGGGTCTGCCTGCCCTGGCGCGAAAGGCGCCTCTGCTTCCGGGGGTCTGGGTTCCACGATCAATCGGGAAGTCAAACCGGGATCTTGGAATAAAGATTGCGCGTCGTGGGTATTCTGCGACCGGCTAATTAACTGAGGCGACAATTAGTTCTGGCATACGCCGCAGGTCGGACCCTCTACTCCCACATCGCGTCGCCCCGCGCAGAGCGTTACTCGTGGGCGCTAAATCAATCCCGGCGTCCTTTCGTTGGAAACGAAAACCGCCGGGTATGCGGTGCACACCCGGCGGTTTCGCGGCTTGATCAGCGCTTGCTGTACTGAGGCGCCTTACGGGCCTTCTTCAGGCCGTACTTCTTGCGCTCGATGGCCCGCGGGTCGCGGGTCAGGAAGCCGGCCTTCTTCAGCGCGGGCCGGTCCTCGGGCTGCACCAGGATCAGCGCACGCGCGATGGCCAGGCGCAGCGCGCCCGCCTGACCGGACGGGCCACCACCATCGAGGTGGGCGTAGATGTCGAAGCTTTCCAGCCGGTCGACGGTGACCAGCGGGGCCTTGATCAGCTGCTGGTGGACCTTGTTCGGGAAGTAGTCCTCGAGGTTGCGACCGTCGAGGTCGAACTTGCCCGTGCCGGGAACCAGGCGCACCCGGACCACGGCCTCTTTGCGGCGGCCGACGGTCTGGATCGGGCGATCGATGAAGACGGGCTCACGGGGAGCCGCTTCGACCGCTGCATCGGTCGTTGCTTCGGTGGTGTCAACGGTCGTCTCTGGCTGAGTCACTGGGCCACCTGCTTGATTTCGTACGGAATCGGCTGCTGGGCGGTATGCGGATGATCCGGCCCGACGTAGACCCGCAGCTTCTTCTGGATCTGACGGCCCAGCTTGGTGTGCGGAATCATGCCGAGGATCGCCCTCTCGACGACCCGGTCGGCGTGCTTTTCCATCTCGTCGCCGAGCGAACGCTTGCGCAGGCCGCCGGGATAACCCGAGTGGCGGTAGGCGAACTTCTTCTGCAGCTTGTCGCCGCCGATGGCGACCTTCTCGGCATTGATGACGATGACGAAATCGCCACCGTCGACGTTCGGCGTGAATGTCGGCTTGTGCTTGCCCCGCAGCAGATTCGCTGCCGCGACGGCGAGCCGGCCGAGCACCACGTCGGTGGCGTCGATGACGTACCACGAACGTGTGGTGTCACCCGCCTTCGGCGTGTACGTAGGCACAGCGCTACCTTCCTTTTGCCCTGTCGGGTTTCGAGTCCCGGTGACCGGGTGCCGGTCAGGCGTTTGCGGAGGGGTTGATCTCGGCGACCGACGTTGACCCGAGGACCCGTGCTTACCGCACGCCAACCAGGCAGCTTACCTGCGGGCGTCGTCGCAGGTCAAAACGGTGCCTCGTTGGGCTCGTCCGATCACCGCGAGCCTGACCCGAACATAGGGAAATCCCGGATTCCTTTTCACTTCCACCGCCCTAGCGTCGTCGCGGGGGTGGCAGCAAACCGGCCGTCTCGCATCCGGAAATTCAACATCGCAATGGAGTGAAAATGATTCGTGGCTTGATCGTCGCCGCATTCGTCGTCGCCGCAACCGCGGCCGGCGCTGCGACCGCGTCTGCCGACGTGTACTACAAGAACTGCACCGCTGCGCGGGACGCCGGGGTGGCGCCGATCCTGCAGGGTGAAGACGGTTACGCCGAGCACCTGGACCGCGACGGCGACGGGGTCGCCTGCGAGTAGGCGGTATGCGCCACCGTGGCCGCTCTCCTCGACCACGGTGGCGCGAACCGTGCGATCCCGGTGGCTCCCCTCCACTCGGGACCGCACAGGCATCTTCCGGGGTCACGACCCCCAAGCGTTCGCGGCGCTGCGGTCGGTCGCGGCGACGTCGTCGGCGCCATCGCGAACCGCATTGCCGAGGCTGATCAGGATCTCGTTGAGCGCGCCGGCCGCCTGCTCCCATCTCGCCTGTTCGATGCGATATGCGTCGGCCGCTTGGCGGGTCCACGCTTCCTGCAGCGGCGCGATCTGAGCGCGCACGTCCTCGAGCGCGCCGTTCAACCGGGCCGACGTGGCATGGATCTCCTGCCGGACGGTGTACTCGATCTCGTCGAAGTTGTAGAAGACAACATGTAGTAGATGACATGCTTTGGCAGCAAGTGCTTGAATGCGACGATCCCCCTCGACAAGGATCACTCTTCTAACCGAGAACTTAATAAATTAGGCGGACAGCATAGAGTTAGTCGGACGCCACGTCGATCATTTGTCCGACCCATGTGCAGAAATTCTCAACGGCATGGAAAGAAATAACAAGGATCGCGGCGGCTGCAGCGAAATTGATGACAATAGCGAAGATCGGAACCTTTTGGTATCCAGGAAACTTTTTACGTTTGAACTTCGTCGTGCGTGTATAGATTGTCGGGTCGGCGGCCGCAACTCGGAAGAAAACAATAAGCATAGCGACGACAGCAACCAAGCTGATAACCACTGCTGCAACGGCGCTGAGCTCGCCAGATGAACCGATAATCGCGCTGACCACAGGTAGAAGTCCCGCTGGAATCACTTGTATCAAGTCAGACGACCAAGTTACGTAATTATCCATCTGATCTAACGACAGAGCGTTGGTCGTATTAGTTTGCTTATCTCTGATTAAGTGCGCCTGGATCTTGCCCTTTAGCCGATCTGCAACGTCGTAAGTAATCACAGGGGCGATCAGCCAAAAGAGAACAGCGAAAATGTTCGGCGCAATCGACGTAAAAACCGTAAAAACCATTTCGCGCCGCCTTCCTTCGACGGCGAGCTCCCTAACTCTCGGGCTCGACGGTGTCTACTGAGATCGAGATTGACTCGCTCGCCGCGAGCGTCGTGCCCGGGTAGCCCCAATTCACTGTGGTATCGATAATTTGATCGGTGGATCGACGAAGACTCTTAATGGGCTTGGACCGGCTTTCGGTCACAAACTGAGGCGTACCCCACCCCGGCTTGTTGCTCGGAACTGTGAAATCATCAGGATTCCACTGCACGTCAGTGGTGCCGTCAGAATCGCAGTAACGGAGATCATTGCCGCACTTTGCCAGAACTGCTATTTCGTACGGGCTGTTCGTCCAGTTCCTCGCTGTGACTTTCTGCGCATCACGCCCGCTGGCCGAAACTTGACATCGCCCCAACTCCGAGACGGCTTCGGTCGTGATTGTCAACGACTGCGCGGTCGCCTGCGTCGACTTCTTGCACTTCATTCTATACACCGAGGCTCAATATAGCGGCTGACAAGTGTGTGTTTTATTAAGCCCACCAAATCGTCCTTATTAACGGTGTCTCTGATATAACTTTCGATTCGACCCCACTGTAGGGGATGTCGAAGTTCATCGATCCTGTCTCCCATTCCAATCAGAATTGGTCCCGACGGTGCAAGCAGAGACTGCCATTCAAAAGTTCGAGTTTCAGAAACATCAAGCCTGAGAAAGTTGCATTCGGATTCGAAAGCGCTCGTCATCAAGATGTCCGGATAGAAAATCGGATATTTTGTGGACTCGATCTGGTGTTTCCCGAGACCGTAGGTAATGAAGCTATGGGTTACATCTTGGTGCGAGGTTGTCGTTTCAAAGAACTCCCAGACCTTTAGACCAGTCGACCAATTCACCGTCACAAACTCGCCGTCAGTGTCGATGACTGCGCAGTAGTCATCGCTACCTATCTGCGTCATGAAATTGTTGACGCCATACTTGCGGTCCAGGACTTCCACCGCGCCTCCGTAAGCGTTCTATGCTGTCTACGAGTTCGTGCCCGCGACGCGCTCGGCACCGTGCTGTCGATTATCCACGAAACGCCTCAACTGGCAGACGTTTTGACGATCGGCCCTATTTCAGCCTGGCAACGATCTGCGGATCGTCTACCGTGTCGGTCTGTGAATACTTCCAGCAACCCCACGCTGGAGGTCTCAAACCGGACTATCCCCGTCCAAAACCTGGGTGGAGCACTGTCCTCCACCGAAAGGTGCTTCGTCGTGGCTCTTCGCTGGGGCCTCGTTCGTCGGCACCCACACATAAGTGCTCCGTTGTGTCGAACCGAAGATCACGCACCCCGGGGGACTGGAATACCGACTCGCAATCAGTTGGTCGCATCTGATGCCACCGACAGTCCGACGTAGGCGAGTATGTCAGCCCCGAGCAGTGGAAGCCTTTAACGCCTGTCCGAGAAAAGCCTGCTACCGCAACACGCGACACGCCCGAGCGCGTGGGTATCTGGGACCGACACGCTGGGAGTTTCAAGAGTGTCATTCAGAAGATGTTGTATTCCTTAGCAATGTCGGACACTAGGGGTAGTGTTTCGTGCGTCGGATCACGACAAAAGGAAGACCCCCTTCCCGGGGGTAGTCCACCGGGCCGAGGGTCACCTGGGTTGCATTGGGTAGATGCGCCGACAGGTTAGCACCTGGAATTGCTCTGGGTTCTCCGTATGAGAACAACGGACTTTCTTCCTGTGTTTCGACACGGATAAAGAAGGAGGTCCGCTAATGGCGGAACTTAACGAGGATGAGCAGAAGGCGCTGCTGGCCGCCGGCGTCGTGCTGGGCGCCCTGGGCACCTTCGCCGCGCTGGTCAAGGCAGCGCTGGATCGGGCCGCCGCGAAGGAGGCCGACAACTAAATAAGGCTGGTTGTGCGGGGCGGGACTCCAATCGGGATCGGGTCCCGCTCCCGTACACCGCCTTCGACATCAACGGCTACCCGTACGTCAACTTCTTGGTTCTCGTTCGACTGATTTCCGTGCGGAGCTTCTGCGCGTTCAGCGGAGAGAGTTGTCTCCACTCACCGTTGCCACGCGGCATACGCGCGAACGCATCCGACGCCACTACCGGACGGTTCGCTGCCCCACAATCCCTACCTGCAATATGGGTGGTGGACCCGCGGCGAAGACGAAGCCAGGAAATCGGGCCGAACGCACATCCCGGCGATCTGCGGCGACGAAATGGAACTCCCTCCCCGGCAAGAGTGCTCAGATAACGCAGGGGCTTCCTCACGCCCGGCGAGGTCCGCGATCAAGAGTACGAAGACCCCGAGACAGGTCTGTTGTGGGTCGAGATGGACTGTGTCAACTGCCTGCGCGTTATGAATACCGCCCGACTCGAACGGCAACGGCAGGTGTTGAGGGATGAACTGATACTGCTAGCGACCAGCACAAGCGGGGTGAGCGCCGAGCAAGTCACCGCGTTTCGGGAGCAAAATCCAATTGGTGCGCGGAGCGGCGTCACCGCCGCAGTAATCTGAAGTCCTCCCCTCGGCCCGCCATCTTCTCTCCTGGTGGCGGGCCGAATCTTGCTGCGGCTCGACCTGCCCAGGACCATTTGTTTGGCTTGACCTGCCAGTATCATCGCCCACCATGCCACCGCAGCGGCGCGTATGGGCGTATGTAGACGAAACCGGCGACCGGGGGTCGCCCGGCGCGGGGTCGAGTCCCATCTTCGGTATGGCAGCTGTGCTAGTTACGGATAGGGGTGCTGTAGACCTACGAAAAGCTGTGACGACGCTCAGGTCTGATTTCGGAGTTCCGACCAAGAAGGTGCTTTCGTGGAAGGACCATGTAAAGACTCATGATCGCCGTCGGCGGGCGGCTGACGTTTTGTCTGCCGTCGACGAGTTGAAGGTGTGCTATGTCTACGCCATCAAGAACGAGCTCGATCCCGCGTCGTACGTGAACGACGTCCCTCGGTTCTACAACTACGTCGCCTTCACCATGTACAAATCAATCGCATGGGCAGCCAGAAACTGGCAGGGCCCGGATGCCCGCCTGTGGACGCGGTTCGGCCATGTCCGAGGGCACGACCACAACACCACTGATGCATATATCCGCGAGCAGGTCGCGAAAGACCCACGCATTCCCTTTCATATGGAACAAGGCTTGCGTTGGGTGTCTGCCGACCAGTACCTCGAAAGTCAGGCGGCAGACCTTTTCGGAGGCTTCCTCAAAGCCGCAACATGGCCAGACGGCGCCTTTGGCTACACGGAGGCCAGCTACTTACTCAGCATCTGGAGCAAGATACGCAACAGCGAGAATTGCGCGATCCCGCTCGGAATTATGTCGATGCCTGAGAACAGGCTGACCTGCGAGATGCCTTGGTTCCCTTGTCAATCTTGCCCAAAGAAGCCGGACACCTGAGAGCCGCCGCGGGCCGATCCCCGCAGGGAGGGCGGTGGCAGCACCGCTGGCGATCCGCGGCCGGCACTGCGGTGCCCGGCATTGGCAACGATAGACCTACGAGCTGACAATTTGCATTGGACCTACCATAGATGCAGCTAAGAGGCAGAAGAACGCCGGGACTCGCATCGTGTCGTCACGCCGGTGGGCGGCCGCCCTCCCCAGCAACCCGCTTGAGAGTGTAATCAGCCAATGCATCAGCGTCGGCGGCCGTTGGCATGTAGTTCAAAATCTCCGGAGGCCGGCCGTCGAACACGAACTCCGTGCGGAGTCCGCCGAGGCCGTCGAGCTTGAAGTACACGGTCGCGTGCGGGTATGCCGTTATGGAAACAGATGGAGTCATTCCGTGCGCCATGCTAGTGCCCAGGCGGCGTCTGCTGAGCGCCTCAACAAGCATGCGTGCGGCGTCGTCCTGCAAACCCATAGCAACCAGGTTAAGTGTCAGAGCTGACAAGGCCGTCCATTGTGCGGACAGGCTTGTCGGCTCGTCACTATTCACGAAGGACGCGCCGATCTAGTCGTCCCCGAATTCTTGCTCGATCTTGTCTGCTAAGGCTCGAATTGCGGCGGCCACCAGGCGGGCCTCGTTAAGCGAGAACTCTCCTCGAACGTTAATTTCGATTCCGGGGAATTTAAGTTGTCCGCCAGCGCCCTGCAGAACAAAGGCGCGGACAAGGTCCTGCCGCTCTTGACCGTTCTCGTCAACTTTTGGATATCCGGAGTATTCAGAGGGCCACGCCAGTTTTCTCGCCCTGCCAATTTGAGTCATCTCCCACTTGCCGACATGCTCGACGCTGGACGGCACTTCGGGTTCGTCAATGTCAGGCATCACATCACGTCCTCAATTAGGGTGGTCAATTCGTACCCGAATGTTACGGCCTTACCGTGTCTTTCTTTGAAGTTGATCGCCCGGCGGCTTGTTGTCACCGGACTACCCGCCCTTTCACTGCTCTCGGCGACATAACCTGCGGACTATGAGCTACGAAGTGCACACACCAAACGACTGCCCGGAATGTGGCGAATCCGAGTACTACCAAGTGATACAGAGGGGCCGGTGGAAGAGAAACGCGGATTCTCCTGCTGGGAAGCAAAGTGCAGCCGCCACCGGGAGTGGTATCGGCGCACGCGCGGCGGGACGCTTCCGGACCCTTGATTTCAACTTTTTCAAATTGCCAACGCAACGGGCTGGTTCTGTAGGACCTGCCCGAAGTTCATGAAGTCCTGCACCGCGCGCCGCCTTTCCCACAACGCGACCGGGCCGATTCAGTGTGCCGTGCTAGATAGGGCTTTACTGGTCACCACAACCGCTGCAGGGCGTAGCCAATCCAGTCCCGCAGGCTCCACCCATCTACCCGGTTGACGTCATTCTGCAGGGCCACAGCGGCTTCTCGCGACGCATCAGCTAACTCGTTGACATGGTCCGGACTGCAGCTTCTTGCAAAGCACTCTGAGGCAAGCTGCTGACCGGTATCAGCCCAAGTGCGAGCGAGTTCCAATTCACGAAACTTCCCTTATATAGGGGTCAGATATTCAGGACTTCGTCGTGCGGTCTGCTCCAATGCTGCTCGATGTCGAGTGTGATCGCAGTTAGGTCTTCAGGCGTCGATGCAGGATCGGAGAGTTCGGCCATCTTAGTTCGCGCAAAGCCGAAGCCCGCTTGGTAGTCATTCAGTGAAGTGTTGCACTCATCCGCTCTTTCGCCGATGCCGCCACTACTGCCTTCCATGACTCCCAAGACGTAGCCGCCGAATGCGAGTAGAAACTGATCGTCCAGAACCGGACGGCCCGGGCCGGAATCAACCGGCCCGTGCCGCGCATCTCCTAGCGTTGATGTGCCCACACCAACAGAAGGAGACGCGCCGTGGATGATAAGCCCCGTACCCTCGGCGACGTCGTTCGCGATATCACCGCGATCGACATCCCCGAGCATCTGACGTCCAGCCGGACCATCCAGCAGGAGCTGCGAACTCTCTCCGCTGACCCGACGCTGTTCGACGCGTTCCGGCTCATCGTGCTGTTGGCCGGCGAGTTGATGATGGTCGAGACTCGGCTGCACAACCTTGAATACGACTTCCGAACAAGCAGCGGCTAGACGCGCGGGAAGCATCGTCAGCGTTGAGTTTTCGGGCAGAGGCGTGTCGAGAATGCCGGTCATCGCGCACCGCCCTGAGGGGACTCCACGTCCGGCGTCTCAGCACTCGGGTGCTCGGCATCAACTGGTAGACCGAGCGCGCCACGGACCTGGCCGCGCCACGTTTGTATCTGGGATTCGGTCGCGGGGGAGGCGAGCCATTGCCGCTCGTGGTGCGCGACTGAGACGTTGTCCCGGACGCTCTTGATGTCCCATGCCGGCCCCACCGCGATCTCCTCGCGCACGTTCTCCCGAACGCGGGCCTCAGTTGGAACGGTCATTGTTAGTTGTCATTTCGGCCCGTCCGAGCGGTGGTGGTGGTGGTGGAAAAACGTGGGGGGAGATCGCGGACACTAGCCACGCGTATCCGGGACCCCAAAAAGCGAGTGCCGGCGGCGGGGTTGTGTGCGTTAGTCACGCCGTGTGGTGATTCTCTTGTTGCCGCGACTTCCGTTGCAGTGTGCGCAGGCGCCACTCAGGTTTGAGTGGACCATCGTTAGGTCTGGTCGTAGTGAGCGTGGGGTGACGTGGTCTGCCGTTTGTGGTGATGCGGACGCAGCCGGGGGTTGCAGCCAACAGGTGGGTTTCACATATGACTTGCGCTCTGAGCTTGCGCCATGCCCGCGTTTTGAATCCGCTACATAAAGCGGCCTCTTGCCACACCCTTCGGTAACTCCCAGACCCGTACACACCGCGAGATGGTGACTGCCCGGGTCTAGAAGCCGGGCACAAGAAATCGGTCACCTCAGCTGCGGCGTAGTCGATCCAGTCCTCGAGATCGCAACGACGCTGTCGGGTAAGCGGTACGGAGCTTTCAGGCCGTCCCGCGCGACTAGCGGCCGCGACACTGAGTTCCGGTCCTCGTGGCAGTCGCGCCAGCAGCGGCCACGGTGCCGGTACCGGCTCGCCGGTCAGGCCGAGCCGCTCGGCCGTTTCCTCCTCGCGGATACCGAACACCACACCGGCGTCGTTGACCAGGTACAGCGTTCCGTTCCGTGCCCCGTCGCCGCTCACGCCGACCGCTCGGACGTACGCGCTGCGTCCCTCGCCCATCGAGAAACCGTCGATCTCGGCGCCTGCGGCGTCGGCCTGCGCGAGCTGTACCGGAGGTGCGTGCCCGCAGGGGAAGTGAGCCGACGGTGATGGTCGCGGTGGCAACGGATTTCGAGCCGGCCGACCACCGCCACGGCCCGCACAGCACCGGATCATCCACCATGACGATCGGGACGTCGCCGAGCGCTGCTCGTGGCGAAAGGAACGCGAGAACGGCGCATGCCCCGATCGCGATGACCGCGAGCACGCCGCCGACCAGCAGAGAAAGCGCCTGCGCGCGCATCGGATCGTCGAGCATCCCGACATCACCGCGCACAAGAGCGTGTTCCATCCGCCGCAGCAGAAACCGGTGTCCGCTGATCTGCAGTTTTGTGGTCGACCGCCCTGTCATCACTCCCCCCGCGGTCAGCCTAAGCCCGGCGGGACGCCCCGCCGGTCACCGTTTCACCGACCGCCAGGGGAATGAGCAGCGGGGCGGCTGAGCGTCCTCGTCAAGGCAAACTGTTGGCCGACGGCCCCGTCGATATGTGAGTATGTCCGCGTGACTTTGCTGCGTGAGACGGCCCGACTGGCGGCCGCCGCGGCCGCTGTCGTCGCCCTCGTCGGCGGCGTGGCCCCGCTGTCGGCGGCCCAACCCGGTCCCCCGCCGGGACCGGTCAGCCCCGGATACGGCTCCGGCCCCGCGCCCGGGTCGGCGGCCACGCCCGGATACGGCTCCTCGGACTCCTCGGACTCTTCGGCCTCTTCGTGCGCCGACATCGAGGTGATCTTCGCCCGCGGCACCGACGACACGCCGGGCCTCGGGACACCCGGCACGGCGTTCGCCAACGCGCTGCGCAGCTTGACCAGCGGCCGCAGCCTCAGCACGTACGCGGTCAACTATCCCGCCTCGTACGACTTCCTGGCCGCCGCCGACGGCGCGACCGACGCGACCAACCGCATCGCGATGATGTCGCAGCAGTGCCCGTCGACCCGCCTGGTGCTCGGTGGCTACTCGCAGGGGGCCGCGGTCATCGACATGCTGGCCGGCGTGCCTCCGCTCGGCAACAAGATCGGCTCGGTGGGTTCGGCTCCTCCGCTACCCAGGAGCCTGGTGCCCAACATCGCCGCCGTCGCGGTGTTCGGAAACCCGGCAACCAAGTTCAGCAACCCGATCACCAGCTCCGTGTTCGCGGGCCGGGCGATCGACCTCTGCAAGGACGGCGATCCGATCTGCTCACGCGGACGCAACCCGTTCGCGCACAACGACTACGTGAGCTCCGGAATGGTTCAGCAGGCGGCGAATTTCGTCGCCGGTCTCGTCTGACCGCACCGACGGCGTAGCAAATCTGTCTACTCGCGCGTTGATTAGTTCCGTTAAGATCGGCGGGGTGCAAAGTGATCTTGTTCACCGTTGGGGCCGTCGGGGGACGCTGCTCGTAGGTGCAGTCGTTCTTGCCGCGGCCGGACTCATCGCGCCCGCCATCACCGGCCAGCGGGAGGCCGTGCCGCTGGCCGCGGCTCAGTCGTGTCCCGAGGCCGAGCTCATCTTCGCGCGCGGCCGTACCGAATCGCCCGGCGCGGGAGTGGTCGGTAACGCGCTCATCAGCGCCCTGCGCAACAAGACCGACAAGAACGTCAACCTCTACGCCGTCAGTTATCCCGCCGATTACGAGATTGACATCGGCGCGAACGACATGAGCTCGCGCATCCAGGACATGGCCGGCCGTTGCCCCGACACCCGGCTGGTGCTGGGCGGCTATTCGCTGGGCGCTGCGGTCACCGACGTTGTGCTGGCCGCGCCTATTGCGGCGTTCGGCTTCGACAAGCCGCTGCCACCGGGCATGGACCGGCATATCGCGGCGATCGCGCTGTTCGGAAACGGGGCCGCGTGGGTGGGTCCGATCACCAACTTCAGCCCGCTCTACCGGGAGCGCACCATTGAGCTCTGCCACGGCGCGGACCCGATCTGCAACCCTGCCGAGCCCAAGACCTGGGAAGGCAACTGGCCCGACCACGCGGCGAGGGCCTACATCAACGCGGGAATGGTCAACCAGGCCGCGGATTTCATTTCGGGCCGAATCTGACGAGCGAAATCACTCTTCGGCGACGCGCAGGTCGCGGGTGACCTTGGTGCGGGCCTCGAGTTCGTCGTCGGGCGGATAGTCGACGCCGACGAGCGTCAGGCCCTGCGGTGGTGCGGCCGCGAATTCGCTGGAGCGTCGCTCGGCCGTCAACAGTGTGGCGCACCAACCGATCTCGCGGCGGTGTTCGCCGACCGCCAGCAGCGCACCCACCAGCGACCGGACCATCGACCAGCAGAACGCGTCGGCGGTCACATGAGCGGTGACCCGGGAGCCCTCGCTCGACCAGTCGAGGCGCTGCAGGTCGCGAATGGTGGTGGCGCCTTGGCGGTGGCGGCAGAATGCGGCGAAGTCGTGCAGACCCAACAACTGCCGCGAAGCCACGCTCATCGCCGCGACATCGAGGGGTCGCGGCCAGGCGGTCACGTAGCGCGCGTCGTGCGGTTCGACCCCGTACGACGCCGTCGACAACCGGTAGACATAGTGCCGACGGAGCGCGGAGAACCGGGCGTCGAAACCCGGTGCGGCCCGAACAACGTCGAGTACCCGAACGTCCTGAGGGAGGAACCGCCCGAGCCTTCGCACCAAGGGCAGGAATTCGCTGTCGCCGGGACGTGTGGCGCGTGGATAGGCGTTCGGCAACGCATCCTCCGGCACGTCGACATGCGCGACCTGACCGGTGGCGTGCACCCCGGCATCTGTGCGGCCTGCCGCCCGCAGCGCCACCGGGATGCGGAACACCGTTGACAGCGCGTCTTCGAGGACACCACTGACGGTGCGTTGCCCCGCCTGCACCGCCCACCCCGCGAATTCGGTTCCGTCGTAGGCGATGTCGAGCCGGAGACGAACGAACCCGCCACCGTTGCCGATGGCGGGTTCGTTCACAGCACTACTAGGACTTGTCGTCATCCTCGGCTTCGGCCGTCTCGG
This sequence comes from Mycobacterium sp. IS-1556, assembly GCF_001499985.1. Taxonomy (NCBI): domain Bacteria; kingdom Bacillati; phylum Actinomycetota; class Actinomycetes; order Mycobacteriales; family Mycobacteriaceae; genus Mycobacterium; species Mycobacterium sp. IS-1556. The sequence continues at coordinate 291,539 of NZ_LQIM01000034.1, read as the reverse complement.
CCTCGTCGGCGGGCGCCTCGGCCTCGGTGGCTTCGGTCGAATCCGCCTTTGCCTCCTCAACCGTCTCTGTCTCCGTCGGGCCCTCGGTGGCCTCCGGCTCCACGGCCGCCTGCGGCGCGGCCGCTGCAGCGACGGGCTGATCGGCCGCCTTCTGTGCGCCGGCAGACCGGCGAGCACGGTTGGCCTCGGAGGTCACCGTCTTCTCCCGCACCAACTCGATGACCGCCATGGGCGCATTGTCGCCCTTGCGGTTCTCGACCTTGATGATGCGGGTGTAGCCACCGTCGCGGTCGGCGAAGAAAGGACCGATCTCGGCGAACAGCACATGCACGATGTCCTTGTCGCGGATCTTCTTCATCACCTCACGCCGGTTGTGCAGCGTGCCCTTCTTGGCGTGCGTGATGAGCTTCTCCGCGTAGGGCCGCAACGCCCGCGCCTTCGGCTCGGTCGTCTTGATCCGGCCGTGCTCGAAGAGCGCGGTGGCCAGATTGGCCAGGAGCGCCTTCTGGTGAGCGGAGCCCCCGCCGAGACGAGGACCCTTGGTGGGCTTGGGCATTGCGACTATCTCCTAAATGGGGCCGGCCCCCGTATCAGGTAGGACCGGGACGGTTCGTTCTGTTAGAGCTGTTCGGTTTCGGCGTAGTCCTGGTTGTCGTCCAGGTCGTAACCGGCGTCGCTGTTCCAGGTACCGGTGGCGACGTCGTAGCCGGCGACCTCGGACGGATCGAACGTGGCCGGGCTGTCCTTGAGCGACAGACCCAGCTGGTGCAGCTTGATCTTCACCTCGTCGATGGACTTCTGACCGAAGTTGCGGATGTCCAGCAGGTCGGACTCCGTGCGGGCCACCAACTCGCCCACCGTGTGCACACCCTCGCGCTTGAGGCAGTTGTACGACCGCACCGTGAGGTCCAGGTCGTCGATCGGCAGCGCGAAGCTGGCGATGTGGTCGGCCTCGGCCGGCGACGGGCCGATCTCGATGCCCTCGGCCTCGACGTTGAGTTCCCGTGCCAGACCGAACAATTCGACCAGCGTCTTACCGGCCGATGCCAGCGCGTCACGCGGGGTGATCGAGTTCTTCGTCTCGACGTCGAGGATCAGCTTGTCGAAGTCGGTGCGCTGCTCGACGCGGGTCGCCTCCACCTTGTAGGTGACCTTGAGCACCGGCGAGTAGATGGAATCGACCGGAATGCGGCCGATTTCGGCGCCCGACGCCTTGTTCTGCACGGCGGGGACGTAGCCACGACCGCGCTCGACGACTAGCTCGACCTCGAGCTTGCCCTTGTCGTTGAGGGTGGCGATGTGCATCTCGGGGTTGTGCACCGTCACACCCGCGGGCGGAACGATGTCGCCGGCGGTGACCTCACCCGGGCCCTGCTTGCGCAGGTACATGGTCACCGGCTCGTCCTCCTCGGACGACACGACCAGGCCCTTGAGGTTCAGGATGATGTCGGTGACGTCTTCCTTGACGCCCGGCACCGTGGTGAACTCGTGCAGCACCCCGTCGATGCGGATGCTGGTGACCGCCGCGCCCGGGATGGACGACAGCAGCGTGCGCCGAAGCGAATTGCCAAGGGTGTAACCGAAACCGGGCTCCAGCGGCTCGATGACGAACTGGGAGCGGTTCTCGGCACTGACTTCTTCGGACAGTGTGGGTCGCTGAGAGATCAGCATGTGTTTCTTTCCTCCTCTACGGCACCCGCTATTTGATGCCGCAAACTCCCCTAGCTTCGCTGGGGACCCCAGACCGCCATCGGGACGGCTTGGGAAGCCTTACTTCGAGTAGAGCTCGACGATCAGCTGCTCGGTGAGCGGGACGTCGATCTGAGCGCGTTCCGGCAGCTGATGCACCAGGATGCGCTGGCGTTCGCCGACGACCTGAAGCCACGACGGGATCGGCCGCTCACCCGCGGTCTCCCGCGAGATCACGAACGGATCGGTGTTCAGCGACTTCTCCTTCACGTCGATGATGTCGTACTGCGACACCCGGTAGCTCGGGATGTCGACCTTGACACCGTTGACGGTGAAGTGGCCGTGGCTGACCAGCTGGCGGGCCATCCGGCGGGTGCGCGCCAGGCCGGCGCGGTACACCACGTTGTCCAGGCGGCTCTCCAGGATGCGCAGCAGGTTGTCACCGGTCTTGCCGGGCTGACGCACCGCCTCGTCGTAGTAGCGACGGAACTGCTTCTCCATCACGCCGTAGGTGAAGCGGGCCTTCTGCTTCTCCTGCAGCTGCAGGCGGTATTCGCTCTCCTTGATCCGCGCGCGGCCGTGCTGGCCGGGTGGGTAGGGGCGCTTCTCGAACGACTGATCGCCGCCGACCAGGTCGACGCCGAGGCGGCGTGACTTGCGGGTCGCGGGTCCGGTGTAACGAGCCATGACTTAGTTCCTCCCTAGACCCGACGCCGCTTGGGCGGACGGCAGCCGTTGTGCGGCTGCGGCGTGACATCGGCAATCGCGCCGACCTCGAGACCGGCGGCCTGCAGCGACCGGATGGCGGTCTCGCGGCCCGAGCCCGGGCCCTTGACGAACACGTCGACCTTCTTCACGCCGTGCTCCTGCGCCTTGCGGGCGGCGTTCTCGGCGGCCAGCTGCGCGGCGAACGGCGTGGACTTACGCGAGCCCTTGAAGCCCACGTGGCCCGACGACGCCCAGGCGATGACGTTGCCCTGCGGATCGGTGATCGTCACGATCGTGTTGTTGAACGTGCTCTTGATATGCGCGGCGCCGTGCGGGACGTTCTTCTTTTCCCGGCGACGGGTCTTCTGACCCTTCTTGGGGGCGGCGGCCTTCTTAGCTGGAGGCATCTCTCTTACCTGGCCTTCTTCTTACCCGCGATAGTGCGCTTCGGTCCCTTACGGGTGCGCGCATTGGTCTTGGTCCGCTGACCGCGCACCGGAAGGCCGCGGCGGTGCCGCAGACCCTGGTAGCAGCCGATCTCGATCTTGCGGCGGATGTCGGCCTGCACCTCGCGACGCAGATCGCCTTCCACCTTGAGGTTGCCCTCGATGTAATCGCGCAGTGCCGTCACCTGATCATCGGTGAGGTCTTTGGTGCGCTGGTCCTTGTCGATACCGGTCGCCGCCAGGATCTCCTGGGACCGGGTACGGCCGACGCCGTAGATGTAGGTCAGCGCGATCTCCATGCGCTTGTCGCGCGGGAGGTCGACGCCCATGAGACGTGCCATCAGGCAGTGTTCCTTCTTCTCTGCGGAGGTCTGGTCCCAGCCCGTTCCCTCTTCGTGATGGGGTCCGGCCTCCGTGCCGGACGTGTCGAGCGGCGTATCCGCTCAGTGGTGCTGGGAGTTCGTCATTGAGTTGTGTTTTGAGCGGAAGCGGAAGCTCAAGCTATTTGTCCCCTGCCCTTCGGGCGGGGGCCCCACTTCGCGCAAGCGCTCATCGCCGACTAGCCTTGTCTCTGCTTGTGGCGTGGATCTGAGCAGATAACCATGACCCGCCCATGCCGACGGATCACCCTGCACTTATCGCAAATGGGCTTGACGCTCGGGTTCACCTTCACGGCTTGTTCGATCCCCTGTGCTCTCTGTAGTCGACTCGCGCAAGCGCTCGTCGATGGTCTGGTTACTTGTACCGGTAAACGATGCGGCCCCGGGACAGGTCGTAGGGAGACAGCTCCACCACGACGCGGTCCTCGGGCAGGATGCGGATGTAGTGCTGCCGCATCTTGCCGCTGATGTGGGCAAGGACCTTGTGTCCGTTCTCCAGCTCAATGCGGAACATCGCATTGGGCAGAGGTTCGACCACCCGGCCCTCGACCTCGATGGCACCGTCTTTCTTGGCCATTGGTTTTCGGAGATCCTCCGTGTCCGTCTAGATAGTTGGCGCCTTTCCGCCGCGAGCGGCGGATACTACTCGAGCGCAGCATCCGCTCCGACTACAAAACGTGAGCCAGTAGCCAGAAATTCCAGAACAGGGCACGCAAGAGTCGGCGCGATCACCGCACCGTTGGTCCATATTACCTGCTGGAGCGCTCGCCCCAAAATCGCCGGACGACCATCTCACAGCGACTGGATTCACCACTATATCCGCTGGACAACCGGCGCATACTTGATCACGATGACCGGCGCCACTCCGCAACCTCGCAAGCCCGTGATCCTCTCCGTCGACGACGACCCTGCCGTGTCGCGCGCGGTCGCCCGCGATCTGCGACGCCACTACGGCGAGAACTTCCGCATCGTGCGCGCCGAATCAGGACCCGACGCGCTCGAGACACTCAACGAGCTGAAGCTGCGCGGCGAGACCGTCGCGGTGTTCGTCGCCGACTACCGGATGCCGCAGATGAGCGGTATCGACTTCCTCGAAGAGGCGATGGACATCTACCCGATGGCCCGCCGGGTGCTGCTCACCGCATACGCGGACACCCACGCCGCGATCGACGCCATCAACGTCGTCGACCTGGACCACTATCTGCTCAAGCCCTGGGACCCGCCGGAAGAGAAGCTCTACCCGGTGCTCGACGCGCTCATCGAGGCCTGGCGCGAGACCGGCGACCGCGCGATTCCCCACACCAAGGTGATCGGCCACCGCTGGAACGAGCGATCGTGGCAGGTACGCCAGTTCCTGGCGCGCAACCAACACTCGTTCCGCTCGTTCATGGCCGACGAGCAGAAGGGCAAGCAGCTTCTGGACGCGGCCGGGCTCGACGAGTACCGGCTCCCGGTGGTGATCACCGAACAGGGCGAGACGCTGGTCGAGCCGACCGACGCCGAGTTGGCCGCGATGCTCGGGCTGTCCACCAACCCCGCGCTCGAGCTGTATGACCTGGCCGTCATCGGCGGCGGGCCCGCTGGCCTGGCGGCGGCGGTGTACGGCGCCTCGGAGGGCCTGAAGACCGTGCTGATCGAGGCGACGACGACCGGCGGCCAGGCCGGCCGCAGTTCGCGAATCGAGAATTACCTCGGCTTCCCGACCGGCATCTCGGGCGCCGAACTGACCACCTCGGCCCGCAGGCAGGCCGAGCGCTTCGGCGCCGAAGTCATCACCACGCGCAAGGCGGTCAGGATGCATGCCGACGACAGCGGTGCCGCGCGGACCATCGAATTCGCCGACGGCGGAACCATCGCCGCCCGAGCGGTCATCCTCGCCACCGGCGTCGCCTACCGCCAGCTGCGCGACGTCCCGGGCTGCTGGGACGACCCCGACGAGAACGCATGCAACTACATCGGCCGCGGCGTCTTCTACGGCGCTTCGGTGTCGGAGGCCTCCGAATGCGCGGGCGAGGACGTGTACATCGTGGGGGGCGCCAACTCGGCGGGCCAGGCCGCCATCTTCATGTCGGAGAAGGCCAAGTCGGTGACCCTGCTGGTGCGCGGTCCGTCGCTGGCCGCGTCGATGTCGCACTATCTCGTGGATCGCATCGAGAAGAACCCCAAGATCCACGTTCGCACCTGCACCGAGGTCGTCGACACCTTCGGCGAGGACGACCATCTCGCGGGCCTTGTTCTGCTCGACAAGCAAACGGGCGCCAAGGGACGCGTCAACTGCGACCGGATGTGCTGCTTCATCGGCGCCGAACCACGGACCGAATGGCTGGACCTGGTGGCCAAGGACGACCACGGGTTCATCCTGTCCGGCCCGGACGTGACGAAGGTCGCCGGGTGGACCTTGGACCGCCCGCCGCACCATCTGGAAACAAGCGTGCCCGGTGTGTTTGTTGCAGGAGATGTGCGTTCTGAATCCGCCAAACGGGTGGCGGCCGCCGTCGGCGAAGGGTCGATGGCGGTGATGTTGGTGCACCGGTACCTGGCGGAAGCGTGATTGTCGGCACCGCCGACGAAGCATGATTGTCGGCACCGCCACGAAGCGTGATTGTCGGCACCGCCGACGCGGCATAGGAGGAACGACATGGGCAACTCACCGCAGTGCCTGCCTGACGAACTGCGGACACTGTTCCTGTTCGAGAAGCTGACCGACGCGCAGCTTCAGATCCTGTGCGAGAACGGGCACATCCAGACGTTCGAGCCCGGCCCCGTCGTGGTGGAGGGCGAGCCGGCGACCTGTTTCTACGTGTTGATCGACGGTGAGTTGGTGATGTCGAAGCGCTCAGGAGGCCTTGACATCGAGACCAACCGCACGTCGCAGCGCGGCGTGTACTGCGGGGCGTGGTCGGCGTACATCCCCGGTGCCGAAGCGGCCTACTCCGCCTCGGTGCGCGTCACCAAGCCGTCGCGGTTCTTCGTGCTCGACGCGGATGCGTTTGCGCGCTTCATGCAGTCGGAATTCCCGATGGCCGTGCATCTGCTCGAGGGACACCTGGTCGGCGGCCGACGGCACAGCCAGATCATCGGCCAGCGCGAGAAGTTGTTGGCGCTGGGACAGCTCTCGGCGGGACTGACCCATCAACTCAACAATCCCGCGGCGGCAACTGCCCGTGCTGTGGCAGATCTGCGTGACCGGGTCGGCAAGATGCGGCACAAGCTGTCGATGCTGGCCGACGGGAAGTTCAGCCCGGAGGCCTTGTGCGTGCTGGTGCGGATGCAGGACGAGGTCGCCGAGCAGGTCGCCAAATCGAAGGCCACCGAACTCACCGCGCTGGAGGCCGCCGATCGGGAGGAAGCGATCGGCGAATGGCTCGAGGGACACGGCATCACCGGCGGATGGGATTACGCACCGACTTTCGTCGACGCCGGGCTGGACACCGATTGGCTGGAACGGGTGTCCGCCTCGGTCGATGAGGTGTTGGGAGAAGAGCAAGCTTCGGCGTCGTTGCAGGGCGCCATCGGCTGGCTGAAATACACGATCGACACCGAACTGCTGATGAACCAGATCGCCGAGGCCAGCAAACGGATCTCGGCGCTGCTCGCCGGCGCCAAGCAGTACTCGCAGATGGACCGTGCCCCATACCAGTCCGCCGACGTCCATGAGCTACTGCACAGCACGTTGATGATGTTCGGCGAGAAGGTCGGCAAGGACCGGCCGGTCAAGGTCGTCAAAGAAATGGACAAGTCGATACCCGAGTTGCTCTGTTACCCAGGTGATCTCAATCAGGTATGGACGAACATCATCGACAACGCGATCCAGGCGATGGGTGGTAGCGGCACGTTGACGTTGCGGACCATGCGTGAGAACGAAGAGATGATCCGCGTTGAGATCTGCGACGACGGGCCAGGCATTCCCGAGGACATCATCGGCAACATCTTCAACCCGTTCTTCACCACCAAGCCGTTCGGCGAGGGCACCGGCCTCGGCCTGGACCTGGCCCGTCGGATAGTGGTGGAGAAGCACCACGGGGACCTACGAGTCGAGTCCGAACCCGGGCACACGAAATTCATCGTGCTGCTGCCCCTGGTGGCTCCCGGTCCGGATGCGTCGACGCCGGCAGAGCTTGCGGCCACAACGGAATAGCCGGGCGACGCCGACGGGTTGCAGCGACCATGACGAAACCGGATCTCGGCAGGTACGGCGCCTTCGGCCACCACTCGATGTGGCAACAACTCAGCGCGGACCAACTGCGGGCGATCGAAGGCCTCGGCTACGGGGCCATCTGGGCCGGCGGCTCCCCCGCGGCCGAATTGCCCTGGGTGGAGCCGATTCTGGAGGCGACCAGCAGTATCAAACTGGCAACGGGCATCGTCAACATCTGGACCGCGGACGCCGGCCCGGTCAGCGAGTCGTTCCATCGCATCGACTTGGCCTATCCGGGCCGGTTCCTGCTCGGCATCGGAGTCGGCCATCCCGAAGCGCACGCTGAATACCAGAAACCCTTTGACGCGCTGCGCCTGTACCTCGACAAGCTCGACGAGTACGGCGTCCCCAAGGACAGGCGGGTGGTTGCGGCGCTGGGGCCGCGGGTGCTGAAGCTGTCGGCGCAGCGCGCGGCCGGCCCGCACCCCTATCTGACGACACCCGAGCACACCGCCGAAGCACGTGAGCTGCTCGGGCCGGAGGCGTTCATCGCACCGGAGCACAAGGTCGTGCCGACCACGGACGCCGAGAAGGCCCGCGCCGTCGGCCGCAAAGCGCTCGAGATCTATCTCAACCTGACGAATTACCTCAACAGCTGGAAGCGGTTGGGCTTCACCGACGCCGATGTCGCCAAGCCCGGCAGCGACCGCCTTGTCGACGCCGTGGTGGCCTATGGCACCGTCGACGCGATAGCCGCACGATTGAAGGAGCACCTCGATGCGGGAGCGGACCACGTCCCCGTGCAGGTGCTCACCCGACCGGACAAACTGGTGGATGCACTCGCCGATCTGGCCCGCCCGCTCGGGCTCAACTGACACAGGGGGAACCGCATGACTGAGCTCAAGCCCGATTTCGGCCGCTACGGCGTCTGGACGTTCGGCGTCCCCAAGCCGGAGCAGGCGGTCGAGATCGAGAAACTCGGCTACGGCGCGGTGTGGATCGGCGGATCGCCGGCCGGCAACCTCGAGTACGTCGAGCCCATCCTCGAACGCACCGAGAATCTTCAGGTCGCCACCGGCATCGTCAACGTGTGGACGGCGCCCGCCGCCGAGGTCGCCGAGGCGTACCACCGCGTCGAGGACGCTTATCCGGGACGGTTCCTACTCGGCATCGGCATCGGCCATCCCGAACACACCGAGGAGTACCGCAAACCGTACGACGTGCTGGTCGAGTACCTCGACGCGCTGGATGCCAAGAAGGTGCCGACCAGCCGGCGCGTGATAGCCGCGCTGGGCCCGCAGGTGCTCAAGCTGGCCGCGCAGCGCAGTGCCGGAGCGCATCCGTACCTGACCACGCCGCAGCACACTGGCGAGGCACGAAATCTCCTGGGCCCCACCGTGTTCATCGCCCCCGAGCACAAAGTCGTGTTGGCCCGGGACGCCGAGACGTCCCGCAAGATCGGCCGTGAGACCGTCGACTTCTACCTGAACCTGTCGAACTACCTGAACAACTGGAAGCGGTTGGGCTTCACCGACGAAGACGTCGAGAAGCCGGGCAGCGACCGGCTGATCGACGCCGTTGTCGCGCACGGCACGACGGACGCGATCGCGGCGCGGCTGAACGAACACCTGGAGGCGGGGGCCGATCACGTGGCGATCCAGGTGCTCGGAGGATGGGACGCGCTGCTCCCGACGTTGACCGAACTGGCGGGGCCGCTGGGTTTGAAGGGCGCCTAGAACCGCATCGAGTTGTGCCGATCGTCGTGCCCGAACCGCTGGTGCAGAGTTCGCAGCACGGCGGCGCAGGCGGCGCGCTCGGCCGGGTCGATGCGGTCCAGCACCCGGCGCAACTCGCGCCGTCGATACGCGGTCACCCGCCGGACCACATCGCGGCCCTCGTCCGTCAACTCGAGGGTCACGACGCTGCGATTGGCGGGGTCTCCGCCACGCACCAGATAGCCGCGGGCATGCAACCGGTCGGCCAGGCGGGTCACCGAGGAGCCCACCACGCCAAGGGCCTTGGCGCACTCCGACGACGTCGAGCGTCCAGCCTGCGCCAGCACCAGCAGCAGCCGAAACTGCGGCAGTGAAACATCGACCTGTTCCACGCTGCGCAGCGCGACACCCACCAGGTCCCCGGTGGCCACCTCGAATGCCACGAGCTCCTCGACCGGTGTCTTGGCCGCGGCCCCCTTACGCGTCGGCACGTGCGAAGTATTGCATGGCGCAAGCCCTTCAGACGGCGATCAGTTGCGGTCCGCCAGCTGACGCCGCAGCTTCCTGGTCTCCTCGAAGCGCGCGGTGACATCGCGCAGCGTCGCCGCGATACCGACCAGCTCGTCATCGGCGCCGGACAGTGGCGCAATGGTGAACTCGACCGAGATGGTGCTGCCGTCCTTCCGCATCGCCGGTACCGACAGCAGGTCACCGGCCCCGTAGCGGCTCTGCCCGGTGTCCATCACGTTCTGCCAACCCTTCCAGTGCCGTGCGCGAAGCCGCTCGGGAATTATCAGGTCGAGTGACTGCCCGAGCGCCTCGGCCGGGGCGTATCCGAAAATCCGCTGGGCACTGCCGTTCCAGAACGTGATGACGCCATCGCGGTCCGCGCAGATGATCGCGTCAGGTCCGGTCAGAATCGCCGCGGCGACCAATGCGTCGTCCATGTCACCTCTAGATTTGCATACAGCAACACTTGCAGTATGCAAGAGAACGTAGCAGAGTGGGATTTGAGTCGATCCAATCTCCGAAGGAGGGCGCGATCGTGACCCTCTGGCACGACAGGTTGCGGGCGTCGGGATTACGGGTGACCAAACCACGCCTGGCAGTGTTGGCCGAGGTAAGCGAGCACCCGCATGCCGACGTGGACCGCATCGCCGCGGGCGCGCGCAAACGCATCGGATCTTTGTCGACACAGGCTGTTTACGACGTGCTCTACGCGCTGACCGGTGCGGGCCTGTTGCGGCGCCTCGAGCCGGCCGGCTCACCGGCACGGTTCGAGCTCGAAACCGGTGACAACACCACCATCTGGTCTGCAGGTCGTGCGGTGGGATCGCTGACGTCGACTGTGTCACCGGCGAGAAGCCGTGCCTGCGCGCCGGCGACAAGTCGGGCTACCTGATCGACGAAGCCGAGGTGACGTTCTGGGGCGTCTGCCCCGAATGCCAAGTTCGAAACAGCCCAACTGATTGGAGATCGGCATGACCACACCACGTTTCGGGTCGACCACCGGATCCGGCGCACCGGCCGCCAGCGACCGCAACTCGTTGACGGTGGGCGCAGGCGGTCCGATCGTCCTGCACGATGTGCACTTCCTCGAACAGATGGCGCACTTCAACCGCGAGCGGGTGCCCGAGCGCAGTCCGCACGCCAAAGGATCGGGGGCGTTCGGTGTCCTGAAGGTCACCGAGGACGTCTCGCAGTACACCAAGGCGGCGCTGTTCCAGAAGGGCGCCGAAACCGATCTGCTGGTGCGGTTCTCGACCGTCGCGGGCGAGCAGGGCAGCCCGGACACCTGGCGCGACCTACGCGGCTACGCGATGAAGTTCTACACCTCCGAGGGAAACTACGACATCGTCGGCAACAACACCCCGATCTTCTTCCTGCGCGACCCGATCAAGTTTCCTCACTTCATCCGCAGCCAGAAGCGGCTGCCCGACTCCGGCTTGCGATCGGCCCAGATGCAGTGGGATTTCTGGACTCTCAACCCCGAGTCGGCCCACCAGGTCACCTATCTCATGGGTCGGCGCGGGCTGCCGCGAACGTGGCGGCACATGAACGGATACGGCTCACACACCTACATGTGGGTCAACGCCGGTGGCGAGAAGTTCTGGGTTAAGTACCACTTCCACACCCACCAAGGCATGGAATTTCTCACCAACGACGAAGCCGCGGCCATGGCCGGTGAGGACGCCGACTTCCACCGCCGCGACCTGTTCGACGCGATTGCCGCCGGCGACTATCCAAGCTGGCGGCTGTCGGTGCAGGTGATGCCGTACGCGGAGGCGGCCGACTACCGGTTCAACCCGTTCGACCTGACCAAGACCTGGTCGCACGCGGACTATCCACTGGTCCCGGTCGGCATCTACACGCTCAACCGCAACCCGGAGAACTTCTTCGCCGAGATCGAGCAGGCCGCGTTCTCGCCGGGCAACACCGTGCCCGGGGTCGGGCTGTCGCCGGACAAGATGCTGCTTGGACGCGCGTTCGCCTACAACGACGCTCAGCGCAACCGCATCGGCACCAACTTCCACCAACTGCCCGTCAACCAGCCTCGCCACGGGGTCGAGATGAACACCTACATGTTCGACGGGCAGATGACCTACCACCACTCCGGCGCCGCCGCGGTCTACGCGCCCAACAGCACCGGTCGGTCGTGGGCCGACACGACCGGACCGGCAGAGGACGGCTGGGAGGCCGACGGAGAGTTGTTGCGCGCGGCATACTCGCTGCATTCCGAGGACGACGACTTCGGGCAGGCCGGGACGCTGGTACGCGACGTCTGGGACGACGCGCAGCGCAGGGCTGCGGTCGAGACGATCGCCGGGGCCCTGCTCGGCGGTGTCAGCGGCGACGTGCTGGACCGCGCGCTGCAGTACTGGCGAAACATCGACGCCGACCTCGGCGCCCGCGTCGAAAAGGCCGTTCGCGCAGGCGAAGTGCCCGAACCCGTCGACGGTATGGGCGACGCATAGGCCGCCTCGACCGAGCCGGGTTCCGGGACGCCGGGACCCGGCTCTTGCGTCGGCCACCCCCGCATTACTAGGATATCCAACTATCTATCAGTGAAGGGCACGCTCATGAGCACACAGATTCCGCATTTCATCGACGGCAAGCGCACGACCGGCCAGTCGAGCCGCACCGCCGACGTCTTCAATCCCAGCACCGGCGAGGTGCAGGCTCAGGTGGCGATGGCGTCGGCCGCGGATGTGGACTCCGCGGTGGCGGGCGCCGCGGAGGCGCAGAAGGCATGGGCGGCGTGGAATCCGCAGCGCCGTGCCCGTGTGCTGATGAAGTTCATCGAGCTGGTCAACCAGAACGCGGACGAACTCGCCGACATGCTCTCCCTCGAGCACGGCAAGACCCACGCCGACTCCCTCGGCGACATCCAGCGCGGGCTGGAGGTCATCGAGTTCTCGGTCGGAATCCCCCATCTGCTCAAGGGTGAGTTCACCGAGGGCGCGGGCACCGGCATCGACGTGTACTCGCTGCGCCAGCCACTCGGCGTGGTCGCGGGTATCACGCCGTTCAACTTCCCCGCCATGATCCCGCTCTGGAAGGCCGGACCCGCGTTGGCGTGTGGCAACGCGTTCATCCTCAAGCCGTCCGAGCGCGATCCCTCGGTTCCGGTCCGGCTCGCCGAGCTGTTCGTCGAAGCCGGCCTACCTCCGGGCGTGTTCCAGGTGGTGCAGGGCGACAAGGAGGCCGTCGACGCGATCCTCGAGCACCCGGTCATCCAGGCGGTCGGCTTCGTCGGCAGCTCCGACATCGCGCAGTACATCTACTCGACTGCGACGGCGAACGGCAAGCGCGCCCAGTGCTTCGGCGGCGCCAAGAACCACATGATCGTGATGCCCGATGCGGATCTCGACCAGGCTGTTGACGCGTTGATCGGCGCCGGCTACGGCAGCGCAGGTGAGCGCTGCATGGCGATCAGCGTGGCCGTGCCCGTCGGCGAGGAAACTGCCAACCGTCTGCGCGCCCGGCTCGCCGAGCGCGTCGCCGAACTGCGCGTCGGTCACAGCCTCGACCCGAAGGCCACCTACGGCCCGCTCGTCACCGAGGCGGCGCTCAAGCGGGTGCGCGGCTACATCGACGCGGGCGTCGAGGCCGGCGCCGAGATCGTGGTCGACGGTCGCGAACGCACCAGCGACGACATGCAATTCGGTGATGCCAGCCTCGAGGGCGGCTTCTTCATCGGGCCGACCCTGTTCGACCATGTCACCGCCGACATGTCCATCTACACCGACGAGATCTTCGGCCCGGTGCTGTGCATCGTGCGGGCCCACGACTATGAGGAAGCGTTGAAGCTTCCCTCCGAGCACGAGTACGGCAACGGCGTGGCCATCTTCACCCGCGACGGCGATGCGGCTCGCGACTTCGTCTCACGGGTGCAGGTCGGCATGGTCGGCGTCAACGTGCCGATCCCGGTTCCGGTGGCCTACCACACCTTCGGCGGCTGGAAGCGGTCCGGCTTCGGCGACCTCAATCAGCATGGGCCGCACTCGATCCTGTTCTACACCAAGACGAAGACCGTCACTCAGCGGTGGCCGTCCGGCATCAAGGATGGCGCCGAGTTCGTCATCCCGACCATGAAGTAGCGCCCGGCGAGCGCTCGCGCTAGGAGAAAGCAGCGGTGAACTACTTCGGCTTCGACGACGGCGAACGCGTGATCGCCGAGACGGCGGCCGCGTTCGCCCAGAAGCGCCTCGCGCCACACGCTCTGGAGTGGGATGCCACCAAGCACTTCCCCACCGACGTGTTACGTGACGCCGCCGAACTGGGGATGGCCGCGATCTACTGCCGCGACGACGTCGGTGGTAGCGAGCTGCGACGGCTGGACGCCGTGCGCATTTTCGAGCAACTCGCGACGGCCGACCCGACCGTCGCGGCGTTCCTGTCGATCCACAACATGTGCGCCTGGATGGTCGACGCCTACGGCACCCACGAACAACGCAAGGCGTGGGTGCCGCGGCTGGCGTCGATGGAGCTGATCGCCAGCTACTGCCTGACCGAACCCGGTGCGGGCTCCGACGCGAGCGCGTTGCGCACCAGGGCCGTTCGTGACGGCGACCATTACGTCCTTGACGGTGTCAAGCAGTTCATCTCGGGTGCCGGGTCGTCGGATCTGTACATCGTGATGGCCCGCACCGGTGGTGACGGCCCCCAGCCCAAATCCAAGGGCATCTCGACGTTCCTCGTCGAAAAGGACACTCCCGGACTGAGTTTCGGCACCGACGAAGACAAGATGGGTTGGCACGCCCAGCCCACTGCACAGGTGATCTTCGACAACGTCCGGGTATCTGCCGAAGCGATGCTCGGCGGCGCCGACGGCGAGGGTGCAGGCTTCGGGATCGCGATGAACGGGCTCAACGGCGGCCGCATCAACATCGCCGCCTGCTCGCTCGGCGGCGCACAGGCCGCCTACGACAAGGCCGCCGCCTATGTGCGCGACCGGGAGGCGTTCGGCGGCGCACTGCTCGACGAGCCCACCATCCGGTTTACCCTCGCCGACATGGCCACCACGCTGGAGGCATCGCGAAACCTGTTGTGGCGGGCGGCCCGAGCTCTCGACGAGAACCACCCGGACAAAGTGGAGTTGTGCGCGATGGCAAAGCGCTACGTCACCGACTCGTGCTTCACGGTCGCCGACCAGGCGCTGCAACTGCACGGCGGCTACGGCTACCTCACCGAGTACGGGCTGGAGAAGATCGTCCGGGATCTGCGGGTACACCGAATCCTCGAGGGCACCAACGAAATCATGCGCGTGGTCATCGGGCGGTCGCAGGCCGCCAAGGTGCGCGAATCGGCATAGCGTCGGAACAGGAGAGCACATGAGCACAGTGGCGTTTCTGGGGCTCGGCCACATGGGCGGGCCGATGGCGGCGAACCTGCTCGCCGCAGGGCACGCCGTGCACGGCTTCGACCCGGTGCCCGCGTTGAAGGATGTCGCCGCCGGCAAGGGCGCATCGGTGTTCGACAGCGGCGCCGAGGCGGTTGCCGCCGCCGACGTCGTCATCACCTCGCTGCCCAACGGCGACATCGTGAAAGCCTGCTACGCAGAGGTGTTGCCCGCCGCGCGCGAAGGGGCGCTGTTCATCGACACCTCCACGATCTCAGTCGACGACGCCCGCACCATCAACAACCAGGCGGCCGACCGCGGCTTCGCCCAGTTGGACGCCCCCGTTTCCGGCGGGGTGAAGGGCGCGACGGCGGGCACGCTGGCGTTCATGGTGGGAGGTGACGAGTCCGCGGTCGAGCGGGCTCGACCGGTGCTGGAGCCGTTGGCGGGCAAGATCATTCACTGCGGTGCCGCCGGGACCGGCCAGGCCGCCAAACTGTGCAACAACATGGTGCTCGCCGTGCAGCAGATCGCGATCGGTGAGGCGTTCGTGTTGGCGGAGAATCTGGGCTTGTCGGCGCAGTCGCTGTTCGATGTGATCACCGGCGCCACCGGCAACTGCTGGGCGGTGCACACGAATTGCCCCGTGCCAGGTCCGGTTCCGGCGTCACCGGCGAACAACGACTTCACGCCGGGCTTCGCTACCGCTCTGATGAACAAAGACCTCGGGCTGGCGATGAACGCGGTCAAGTCGACGGGCTCGAACGCGCCGCTCGGCAGCCACGCCGCAGAGATCTACGCCAAATTCGCCGCCGACCACGCGGACAAAGACTTCAGCGCGGTGATCGAAGTGCTCCGCGAAAGCTGATTCGCAGCTGATTCAGGGCGTGCCCGCTGGCGCGTCGAGCCAGGCACGCTTGCCGTAGCCGTCGAGATGGGCAACTTCTTCGACCGGCTTGCGCGTGGTCGGCCCGTACCGACCACGCGGCCAACCGAGGGGTACGACGCAAACAGGTGTCACGGTGAGCGGCAGGCCCAAGGTTCTGCGGGCAGACGTCACACTCCACAGCGGCAGGGTGATCAGCGACGCACCCAGCCCCATCGCCCGAGCCGCCAGCAGCAGGTTCTGCACGCTGGGGTAGATCGATCCGAAGAACGACGACTCACCCACGAAGGGCGTTGGCGTGTACGGCAACCGCATGCCGCCGCGCAGACACGGCACGACGAGGACGGGAATCTCACTGAAGTGGTCGACCTGCCACTGCACTGCACGCAAGATCTTTAGCATCGACTCGTCACCGGCGGCGACGCGCCGGCCGAGTCCGCCGTAGAGCGACCAGGCTTGACGGTAACGTTTGCCGAGCGCGTCCTTGACAGCCTGGTCCTTCACCACGATGAACTCCCAGTTCTGCCCGTTCGAACCGGTAGGAGCTCGCAAGGCCAGCTCGATGCACTTGAGCACGACGGCATCGTCGACGGGGTCGGGAAGTACGCGGCGCACGGCACGCTGGGTCATCATTGCCTCGACCAGCGGCATGTCGAGCCGGGCGAGTGCTTCGTCAGTTGTGGGGATGTCGGTCATGTGACCGACGCTACCGTTACGCAGCCCGAGCTGGAATCGCTGCTACGCAGCGGAAGGCTTGCGGACCTTCCACCAGTTCGCGTGCAGCCGTTGGCAATCCGCAACGGTCAAAGGAGGCTCGCCTGCGTAGTCGGGCCGAACCGCCAGGGCGGTCGGGATGTCGGGGGTGCCCTCGCCGGTGACCACCACGGTGGCGAGGCCCGCGGCGTTCGCGGCTCGCAGCCCGCAGGCCGAGCCGGTCACGGCCATCGCGTCCTCGGCGGACAGGCCCAGTTCGTCGAGTGCGTGACGATGCGCTTCGGGGTCGGGCATCGGCTTGGTGACGTCTTCGGTGGT
Source organism: Mycobacterium sp. IS-1556 (assembly GCF_001499985.1). Lineage (NCBI taxonomy): Bacteria > Bacillati > Actinomycetota > Actinomycetes > Mycobacteriales > Mycobacteriaceae > Mycobacterium > Mycobacterium sp. IS-1556. The sequence goes on along the minus strand of NZ_LQIM01000034.1, from coordinate 274,703 downwards.
GACAACGGCCTCGACCAGGCCCTCGCCGACCAGTTGCCGCACCAGTGGCTCCGCCCACGCGCGCCTGCCGTTGGTCACGACGGCCAGCTGGACGCCGGCGCGGACCGCGTCCATCACGAAGTCGACCAGACCGGGCCGCGGTGAGAGGTCGCGCTCGAGGATCAACTCGTCGAACATCATTGTCTTGGTCGTGTAGATGTCGTCGGCCAGCAGCGCGGTCAGCACATCGGACTCGGTGGCGACGCAGCGCTTGCGCAGTTCCGCGGCGATGCGCTGGCGCTCGTCGGTCAGTGCCAGAAGCTGCCGGTACCGCGCCACCGACCACTGGCAGTCCAGGCCGTGTGCCGCGAACGCCGCGTTGTAGGCCACGCGGTGGCCGTCGCATTCAATGTCGGTCAATGCGTCGAGGTCGAAGACCACGGCGCGGATGGAACAGCCCGGCCCCGTGGGCGATGCGCAGTCCCACCAGAATCGGCCCGCGCGCCACGTCGTCTCATGCGTTGTCGGCATGCAGACAAGGGTGTCCGATGTCACACGTTCCGAACCTCCCCCAATCGGGGGATCGGCGATGCCAAGTTGCGCTACCACGGCAAACGGCACCTCTAAGGTTGGTGCCATGCCGAGCAGCCCCCCGGTGCGATTAGTGCTGGTCGACGATCACGAAATGGTCATCGAAGGCCTCAAGGCCATGCTCGCGGCGTTCTCGGATCGGGTGCAGGTGGTCGGGCAGGCCGTGGGCGCTGAGCGAGCGCTCAGCGTCGTCGACGAGCTCGACCCCGACATCGTGTTGTCCGACGTCCGCATGCAGGGCTCGAGCGGACTCGACCTGTGCCTGGAGCTGCGCGAGCGCAAGCCGGAGCGCAAGGTCGTGATGCTGTCGGTCTACGACGACGAGCAGTATCTGTTTCAGGCGCTGCGGGTCGGGGCGTCGGGTTATCTGCTCAAGAGCATCAGCAGCGACGAGTTGGTGCGCCAGTTGGAGTTCGTCCACCGCGGCGAGACCGCGATCGACCCCGGGATGGCGGCCCGCGCCGTCGACACCGCGGCGCGGCTGCAGCGCGACGAGTTCTGGCCCGGCGCCCGGCAGGGGCTCACCCAACGCGAGAGCGAGATTCTGTCGTTCGTCGTCAACGGGCTGTCCAACCGCGCCATCGCCACCAAGCTGGTGATCGGCGACGAGACCGTCAAGACGCACCTCAGCTCGATCTACCGCAAGCTGGGGGTGAGCGACCGCACCGGCGCGGTGGCGACGGCACTGCGGGAAGGGATCTACCAGTGAGCCAGCCGGACGCCGTGCGGGAGCTGAGCCAGTACGCGCTGGCTGCCGACCGCGAGCTGGCGCTGCTGCGCGAGCTGATCCAGGCCGCGTCGAAGGGGCCGGGCGTCGAACCGCTCGCCGCCGCGGCCGCGCGCATGATCACCGCCGCGACCGCCAGCGACGTCTGCTTCGTGCACGTCCTCGACGACAGCGACCGGTCGCTCACGCTGGCGGGCGCCACCCCGCCGTTCGACGCGGAAATCGGCAAGATCAGACTGCCACTGGGACAGGGCATCTCGGGTTGGGTGGCCAGCCACCGCGAGCCCGTGGTCATCACCCAGGACAAGGAGTCCGACCCCCGCTACATGCCGTTCCAGTCGCTGCGCGGCTCCGACTTCACGTCGATGGTGTCGGTCCCGATGGAAACCGACCCCGGAGGCCTGGTCGGCGTGCTCAACGTGCACACCGTCGAGCGCCGCGAGTTCACCGAACGCGACGTCGAATTGCTCGTGGTGATCGGCAGGCTGATCGCCGGCGCCATGCACCAGGCCCGGCTGCACCGGCAGCTGGTGGCCCGCGAGCGGGCACACGAGAACTTCGTCGAGCAGGTGATCGAGGCCCAGGAACTCGAACGACGCCGGCTCGCAGGCGATATCCATGACGGCATCTCCCAGCGCCTGGTCACGCTGAGCTACCGATTGGACGCGGCCACCAGATCCGACGATGCCGCGATCGTCGCCGAACAACTCGGCAAAGCGCGCGAGCTGGTGGAGCTGACCTTGCAGGAGGCCCGCGCGGCGATCAGCGGGCTGCGGCCACCGGTGCTCGACGACCTCGGGCTGGCCGGCGGCCTGGCCAGCCTGGCGCGGTCGATACCGCAGGTCGGCATCGAGGTGGACCTCGCCGAACGCCGGCTGCCCGACCACATCGAGCTCGCGCTCTATCGGATCGCGCAGGAGTGCCTGCAGAACGTCGTCAAGCATGCCAGGGCCACGTCGGCCCGGTTGATGTTCACCGTCGACGCGGGTGACAGCGGCGACATCGCTCGGCTCGAAATCATCGACGACGGAGTCGGTTTCGACACCTTCGAGCATCCGCTCGGCGGCGACGACATGGGCGGCTACGGCCTGCTGTCGATGGCCGAACGCGCCGAGATTGTGGGCGGCCGGCTCAACATCAGGTCGCGCCCAGGCGCGGGCACGGCGGTGACGGCGACGATCCCTGTCCCGTCGGCCCCCGCTTAAGCGCGAGCAGACGCGAAGTGCCCAATTTTCGGCGGTTTTCCGAGCAATTAGCGTCTGCTCGCGGTGAGGGGTCGCGCGCCTCGTAGCGCGACTAGAAGTCTCCCGAGTTGCGGCGCAGCGTCTGGATCGAGTCCGCCAGGGCTCGCGACTCGGCGTCGGTCATCCCGATGTCGGCGAACACCTCGTTGTTCAACGTCTCCGTGGCGTCCTCGACGGTCGAGCGGCCGAGGTCGGTGATCTGCACCAGCGTCGTGCGCCCGTCGGTCGGATGGGGGACCCGCTCCACCAGGCCGTCGGCTTCCAGGCGCCGGATCGCGTGGGTGACGCTGGTGACGTGCACCTGCAACCGGTCGGAGGCCTTGGTGATCGGCAACGCGCCGTTACGGCTGAACGCCAACAACCGAAGCAGCTCGAACCGCGAGAAGCTCAAGTCGTATGGCCGCAGCGCACTCTCGACGCGGGCCAGCAGGATCTGGTGCGCCCGCATCACCGACGTCACCGCGACCATGCCGTCGGCGACCTCGCCCCATCCGCAGCGCTCCCAGTTGGCCCGCGCGAGCGCGATCGGGTCCCGGTCGTCCTGCCGCGGCGATTCGAAGGGCACGCCCCTTCATACCGCATCCGCCGACGCGGTCAGCGGCTTTCGGCCCACGGCCTGGGCCACCGCCGCCACCACCGCGCGGGTGGATTTGCGATCGCCCACGGTGATGCGCACACCACCGTCGGGGTAATGGCGCACACGCATCCCGATCGTGTCGAACGCCTCTTTCCAGCAACGGCCGCACTCCGGCAGGTACACGAAGTTGGCGTTGCTCTCGGTGCTGTACACCCCCATCGCCCGCAGGCGCATCCGCAGGTACCGGCGCTCACAGGAGATCATCCGGATGCGTTGGCGCAACTCGGCTTCCGCGTCGAAAGAGGCCGCCACCGCGACCAGCGCGGTGATGGCGACGCCGAACGGCAACTGCATGGCCCACAGCCGCCGGGCCAGCGCGGGTGCGCAGAAACCGTAACCGATGCGCAGTCCGGCCAGGCCGTACGCCTTGGAAAAAGTCCGTAGCACAACGACATTCGGATGCCGTGCGACCACTGCCACGGCATCGATCCGGCATTCCGGTGGCAGGAACTCGACGTAGGCCTCGTCGAGCAGCACCACGGTCTCCGACGGCACCCGCCGCAGGAACCGCTCGAGGTCGGCGGCGGTTTCTACGGTGCCGCTCGGATTGTGCGGCCGGCACACCACCACGACCCTGGCGTCCGCCGCGGCGGATGCCATCGCGTCGAGGTCGTGGTGACCGTGCGCGTCGAGCGCGACGGTGACCGATTTCAACCGGGCCATCTGCGCGAAGACCGGATAGCCGTCGAACGTCGGCGAGGCCGTCACCATCGTGTCGCCGGGACTGGTCAGCGCCTGCAGCACCTGCATGATCACACCCGTCGCGCCCGCCCCGATGACCACCTGCTCGTCGCGCACCCCGATGCGCTCGGCGATCAACGTACGCAGCCGCTCGGGCAGATACTCCGGATACCGGTTCGCCGCCTCGATCGACGCGATCAACGCCGACCGGACCGAGGGCAGCGGCGGGAACGGATTCTCGTTCAGCGACAAGGCCATCGGGTTCGACGCGTCCGGTAACGCGCCGACGGCCGCCAATCCGCTGCACCCCGGCGTCGCCATCACCCGCGACCGCCCCATCGGACGGCGGCTGCGCCGGCGAAGTCACCGGCATGGGCGAACGCCGCCATCAGCACCACGTCACCCGCAACGAGGCGCCCGCTGCCGATCGCGCGGTCCAAGTTGACGGGAATAGCTGCGGCGAACAGGTTTCCGCACGTTTCGAAGGTGTCGACGTGACGTCCGGCGGGTAGCTCGAGTGCTTCACGCCAGTTCCTCAGGAACGCCCGGTTGGGCTGGTTGGTGACGAGCAGGTCGAGGTCGGCGGGCTTCACGCCGATGCGGTCGCACACCGCATACGACACCTCGGGCACCTGCCGGTTGCCGCGCGCCAGCACCTTGGTGATCTTGCTTTCGGTGAAGCCGATGCACCCCTCCCCCGGCCCCGGTTGCCACCATTTGCGCGGCGGGTCGATCGCGATCGTCATATCGCCGGCGAACTCGCCGTAGGTGCGGCATTCCACGTCGAGAATCGGCGACTGCTCGGAGACCGCCACGAGCCCGACGGCCGCGCCGTCGCCGGGCACCGACGCCTGCGCCTTGCGTCGCACCCCGGGTTGGTCGAACACCTGCCCTGCGGCGTTCTGCGCGACGGCGATCAGCGCCGTTCGGCCCGCCCCGGAGGACAGGAGTTGCCGGGCCACCTGAAGTCCCAGCACGAAGGCCGCGCAACCGCCGTTGTGTAGGTCGAGCACCCAGTCCGGCTTCATGCCGAGGCGATGGGCCATGGCGCCGCCGCCGCCGTAGAACGGCATGTCGGGCATCTGGGTGTGGGTGATCAGCACGTCCGCGCCGGCGATCGCGTCGTGGCCGTGCCGCGCGATCAGTCCGGCCGCCGCACGCTCGACCATGTCGACCGCCGTCTCGTCGGGCGCAACGTGGTGGCGGAACCTGGGCGCGCGGAACATCACGTTGTCACGCAGGTCGTCGGATTCGGCGAACTGCGCGTAGTAGTCGGCGCCGATCGGATCACCCGGCAGGTAGGTCGAAACATCCAGAAGGCTGACGGTCATCGGTGCTCACCTCATCCAGTCGGGTGTCACGGCGAGGCCGTTGCGGTGGCGGTACTCGACGATCGCCTTGAGGTTGCGCAGCTCCAGCAGGTGACCGGCACCGAACATGTCCCAGAAGTCGCCTACCCAGACCGGTCGCTCGGGCGGCGCCGTCTCCGGATAGGGATTGCGGTCGTAGAACGGGTGATGACAGTTGGTCCACAGCACCACCGACCCGGGCTTGTCCAACACGACCTGCGCGTCGACAACACGCATCAGATAGATCATCCACAGGTGCCTGCCCTGGTCCCAGGCGCAGTGATAGTCGACGGTCCCGGCTGCTTCGTTGGCCACGGTGCGGGTGAAAATCTGTGTCTGCGAACCCAACCGGTCATAAGCCAGCCATAGTCCCGGCTCCTCAGTGGGGGTGAAACCGCGCAGGCTGTAGGTCCACTCCTCCAGACATCGGGTATCGGCCAGGTAGTCGAACAAATCGTCGGGCGGACAGTCGATGTAATCGTTGACGGTGCAGTACTGGCCGTACACGTCGTCGTGCGGGTAGACCGACCGCATCATCTCCATGATGATCGGGGTGGCCTTCTGGCGCGGCGAGGTTTCGATGCGGATCAGGCCGTCCAGCGGTTCTGCGGTCCCCCGATGTGCAGAGATGTCGTCAAGGGCGGGCAGCGACATGGGTCGGGTTCTCCTTTGCGGCAGGCGGATAACTGGTCGCACCGTCGAGAAACGCCGCGAACGGCGGGATCTCGTCGGCCGAGCATTCGATGCTGACGACCGCCGGACCGTCGGTCTGCAGGGCGGCGCCAAGCGCGGCGGGAAGCGACGCAAGCTCGTCGACGTCCGTCGCGGGCAGTCCGGGGAACATCGCGCTCAGCCCCGCCCCCAACCGGCTGGGACCGAACCGGTTGTAGCTGTAGCGATCCCGGTAGAACGTCTGCTCGCGGGTGACGCACATCGCGTGCGCGTGGTTGTCGAACAGCAGGAACGTCACCGGTAGGTGGTACTCCCTGGCGGTGTGGATCTCCATGCCGTGCATGAAGAAACTGCCGTCGCCCGCGATGACCACGGTTCGCCTGCCGCGCCCGAACGCCATCCCGATCGCGGCGCCGAAGCTGTACCCCATCCCACCCATGCCGATCGCGACGATGAACCGGCCGTTCCGCCGCACCGGCAGGTGGTGTAATGCCGCCGCCCCGATGTTGCCCGCGTCGACCACGATGTCCACCCCGGCGGGCAGCGTCGCGTCGAGCGCGGCCATCGCGTCTCGATACCGGATGCCGGGCCCGCGGTGCGGCGGCGGTCGTAACTCGGCGCGCGCCACCACGTCGGGCACCCGTACCGCAGCGGGGCGACCGTGTCCGGACAGCGCGGCGGTGAGCGCCGTCAGCGACCCGCGGAGGTCTTCGCTCTGCAGATGCGTGCACGCGAGATACGGTGCCGCCGCGCCGATCGAGTACACCGGCACCGAAGCCAGCGCGTCGTCGAGCCCGGCGCGTGCGGTCACCGGCATGCGGGTGCCCACGAGCAGGCACAGCGCACTACCCGCCACGGCCGCCGCGATGCTCGGATGGCCCATCACGCCGGTCACCCCGAGCGCCGAGGACGAGCCCATCCCGGGTGTGCCCGCGACGTCCTTGGCATCGGGCACGGTGGCCACCCGGGCGCGCAGCACGGCCCGCAGCGCCTCGAGTTCGGCGCGCGCGTCGTCACGCGCCACCTGGTCCCCGGCGATGAGCGTGACGGGACCGGCGGCCCGGCGCAACGCTCGTGCGATCGGATGCACATCGGCCCGCTGTGCGGTGGCCCGCTCGTCGATGACGACGCCGCCGTTGACGGGCACGTCCGATTGTTGGATGTCCTTGGGCAGCAACAGCACCGCCGGCCCGCGCATCGTGTGAGCTGCCGCAATCGCGGTGGGCAGCGCGGTGATGATGTCCGCCGGTGCGAGCACCCGTCGGCAGTGCACCGACACCGCCGAGAACAGCGCGTGCCCATCCAATGCGCCGTTACGGCCGCTGGTGTCCTGGAACGCGCCTCGCCCGTCGAGGCCGGTTGGCGGCTGTCCGATCAGGGCCAGCACCGGCACCCGGCTCGCGAAGGCCTCGCCCAGCGCGGGCACCGTGTTCAGGCAGCCGCCGCCCGAGGTCGCGGCGACCACGCCGATGCCGCAGCCGCTGCGGCTGTATCCGTCGGCCATTGTCGCTGCGGAGAACTCGTGTTTGGCGAGCACCGCGGTGATGTCGGAACGGAAGAACGCTGCGTCGTAGAGATCCTCGATGTTGGCGCCGTCGACACCGAAGACGTACTCGACGCCGATCGCGGCCAGGTGCTCGACGATGTGGTCGACGACCCGATGGCCCATAGCTCACCTGCTTTCGCACGCTTCAGCAGTGACACGGAGCGTGGGCCGGTTGGGTTCACCCGTCGCGCAGATTCACAGTGAGCGCTCCAGAAGCACCTGGCCGGATTCGGGTGAGACCAGTTGCACCGCAGCGATTTCGTCCATCTGCATCGGGGTGTTCGCGCTGGGCAGCGCAGTCGCGCCGGACAGCCCCAGCCACGTCGCGATCTGGTTGCGGCTGCCGTCGTCGCCGACCACCACCATCGCCAGGTCCTGGGGCGGCGCATCGCGTTGGCCCCAGTCGCCGTAGGTGCATGCCATGTCGATGCGGGTGCCCCAGCCGTAGCCCGTCATCGAAATCGTTGCGTTGATGGGTGTCTCGGACACCTTGTTCATCTCCAGTTGCTCCGACGCCTGCGGCGGCGTACCGGTCTGCGAGCCGAATGTGTCGGGCCGCATCACGAGCGCGATACCGACCGCGAGCACCGCGGCGGCCAGGCCGACCGCGGCGGTGGCCATCCAGCGCGACCGTCGGCGCCGGGCCCGCACCTTGTCCAGCAGGCCGGGCAGCAGCTCTGGAGGCGGTTCGTCAGCAGCCGCGTCGAACTCGCGAAAGTCGGCGGGCCCGACCTTGCTCAACAGCGCAGGGATGCCACTCAACTCGGCGACCGCGGACCTGCAGTGCGCGCACGTCTTGAGATGCGCCTCGTATTCGCGGCGCTCCTCGCTGGAGAGTGAACCCAGGACGTAGGCGGCGTCCCAGGTCGCGTACCGATCGTCGTCCGCCCTGTCGAGGGGTGGGTCGAATGCGGTCACCGTGTCACCCCCATTTCCTCCAACTTGAGCTTCAGCGCTCGTACCCCGTAGTGCAGCCGCGACTTCACGGTGCCCTCCGCGATGCGCAGGTCGTCGGCGATCTGCGCGGTCGTCCAACCCTGGTAATACGCGCGGCTGATGACCGCGCGATGCTCCTCGGACAGGCAGGCGATGGCTTCGCCGAGCATCATTCGGTCCAAGGCAGCCTCCACCTCGTCGGGTCCGGCCCGGTCCGCGGTTGCCTCCATGTCGGGGGTGCCGGACTCGCTGCGGAACCGGGCGCTGCGCCGCTCGTCGATGATGAGGTTACGGGCCACGGTGAACAACCAGGCCCGCACGGACCTCGTGCTGTCGGCCGTCACCTCGGGGTGGCGCCACGCTCGCAGCAGCGTCTCCTGCACGACATCCTCCGCCCGGGCCGTATCACCCGTCAGCCGTACCGCATAGCGCCAGATCGCGGCGGCGTGCTCGGCGTAGAGCACCCGCACGACGGTCGCCTCCGGGTCGTCCAAATTCAACCTCCGTTATGGATACGAGGTTGCCGGTCGTCCGGTTCAAGTATTCGCCGTTGACGCTCGTCCACGGCGGGAAAGTTCGAGTGGACCGCGCCGTCAGCGCGGAGTCGACATCAAGAACCCTGCGTGAGGATGCGAGGCCCGTTCTCGGTGACCGCCACGGTGTGCTCCCAGTGTGCCGCCCGCGAGCCGTCGGCGGTGACGACGGTCCACTCGTCTTCGAGCACCACCGTTTTTGTGGTGCCCAGGGTCAGCATCGGTTCGATGGCCAACACCGAGCCGACCGCCAGATGAGGTCCGCGGCCCGGGGCGCCCTCGTTGGGCAGGAACGGGTCCATGTGCATCTGCCTGCCGATGCCGTGCCCGCCGTACCCGTCGACGATGCCGAACGCGCGCCCGTAACGCTTCTCGGCGGCGCGCGTGGCGGTCTCGATGGCGTGCGATACGTCGGTGAGCCGGTTGCCCGCCACCATCGCGGCCGCACCGGCTTCCATGGCCTCCTTGGTGGCCTGCGACAGCGCCTCGTCGACCGGGATCAGCGTCCCGATGCCGAACGTGATCGCCGAGTCGCCGTGCCAGCCGTCGACGATGGCGCCGCAGTCGATGGACACCAGATCGCCGTCGGCCAGCATCTCGCTTGCCGACGGGATCCCGTGCACGACACGGTCATTGACCGAAGAGCAGATGCTGGCCGGGTAGCCGTGGTAGCCGAGGAACGACGGCACACCGCCGCCGTCGCGGATCACCGACTCGGCGATCTCGTCGAGCGCCAGCGTGGAGACCCCCGGGGCGGCGGCTCGACGCACCGCGGCCAGGGCCGCGGCCACCAGTGCGCCCGCGACGGCCATCGCGTCGAGCTCACCGGGCGTGCGCTGCGGTACGACCTTGCGGCTGCGCAGACCCATCAGGCCCATATCCGACTACTTACCGAGCGCCTGCAGCGCCCGCGCGAAAACCTCGTCCAGCGCGCCGACCGCGTCGACCTGTTGCAGGTTGTTGTGGCTGTAGTACTCCAGCAGCGGGTAGGTCTCGTCGCGATAGACCTGCATCCGGTTGCGGATCACGTCTTCGGTGTCGTCGTCGCGGCCGCGCGCCTTGAGCCGCTTGAACAGCTCGTCCTCGGAAACCTTGAACTCCAGCACCGCGTCGAGTTTGGTGTCGTGACGCTTGAGCATCTCGTCGAGCGCCTTGGCCTGCTCCACCGAGCGGGGATAGCCGTCGAGAATGAACCCTGCAGCCGCATCCTCCTGCTCAATGCGGTCCTCGACCAGTTTGTTCGTCAGCTCCGAGGGCACCAGGTCACCCGCGTCGAGGTAACGCTTGGCCTCCAGGCCGAGCGGGGTGCCGTCGCCGATGTTCTGCCGGAACAGGTCGCCCGTCGAGATCTGCGGGATGCCGAGCTTCTCGGAGAGCTTCTGGGCCTGCGTGCCTTTGCCGGCACCGGGTGGTCCGAGCAGAACGACTCTCACTTGAGGAACCCTTCGTAATTACGTTGCATCAGCTGGCTCTCGATCTGCTTCACGGTATCCAAGCCGACCCCGACCAGGATCAGAACTCCGACACCGCCGAACGGCAGGTTCTGCACGGGACCGCTGGCACCGACCTGAAGGAACATGTTCGGCAACACGGCGATGACACCGAGGTAGATCGAGCCCGGCAACGTGATGCGGCTCAACACGTAGCGCAAGTAGTCGGCGGTCGGTTGGCCTGGGCGGATGCCCGGGATGAACCCGCCGAACTTCTTCATTTCGTCGGCGCGCTCGTCCGGGTTGAACGTGATCGACACGTAGAAGTAGGTGAAGAAGACGATCAGCACGAAGTAGACCGCGATGTAGGCGGGGCTACTGGGATCCGTGAGGTAATTGGCGACGAACGAACTCCACCAGTTGGTGCTGTTCGGATTGGAGCTGCCACTCTGGATCAGCTGGGTGATCAGCTGCGGGATGTAGATCAGCGACGAAGCGAAGATGACCGGGATGACGCCGGCCTGGTTGACCTTCAGCGGCAGATACGTCGACGTGCCGCCGTACATCTTGCGTCCCACCATGCGCTTGGCGTACTGCACCGGGATCCGGCGCTGGCCCTGCTCGACGAACACCACGCCGACGACGATGGCCAGCGCGCCGAGGCACACCAGCGCGAACACCAGGCCGCCGCGGCTCTCCAGAATGGCCTGGCCTTCGCCGGGCATCGCCGAGGCAATGCTCGCGAAGATGATCAGCGACATGCCGTTGCCGATGCCCCGCTCGGTGACCAGCTCGCCCATCCACATCAGAAGCGCCGCGCCCGCCGTCATCACCAGCACGATGACGACGAGGGTGAAGATGTTCAGCCCCTCGCTCTGGCCCTGGATGATGTCGAGCGTGCAGCCCTGCAGCAATCCGCCGTTGGCTGCCAGCGCCACGATGCTGGTGGCCTGCAGAATTGCCAGCGCAATCGAGAGATAACGCGTGTACTGCGTCATCTTGGTCTGGCCGGACTGCCCTTCCTTGCGCAGCTGCTCGAACCGCGGAATCACCACCGTCAACAGCTGCACGATGATGCTCGCGGTGATGTAGGGCATGATGCCGACCGCGAAGACCGACAGCTGCAGCAGCGCACCGCCGGAGAACAGGTTGATCAACGAGTACACCTGGCCGGCGTCGCCGCCGCTGACCTCCGCGATACACGTCTGGATGTTCGGGAAGTTCACGCCGGGAGACGGTATGGAGGCGCCGATCCGGTAAAGGATCACGATGCCCAGGGTGAACAGGATCTTTCGCCTCAGGTCGGGTGTCCTGAGTGAAGAGATGAAAGCCGAGAGCACTCTTCCTCCTGCGCAGCCGACCTTTTGATCGCGGCGTGCGGATGGGGCTGGATTCGACCAGCGTCTTGGTTAAGTCGTGTGCGGACCCCCGCCAAGCGCACAGCCTGCAGAGTTACCCGCCAAACAGTCTACGAGAGTAACAGTTGGGGCCCGGTCGGCCCGCATCCCGCCGAGGGTCGGTTCTCACAGCCGCTTCTCAGGCCGGGAACATACCGTGGCCCCCATCTCGTTATATGCCCTAAATAATAAACGGTAAGGAGCGGATGAATGGCACGGACGGACAACGACACCTGGGATCTGGCTTCGAGCGTCGGCGCGACGGCGACCATGGTCGCGGCGGCGCGGGCGATCGCAAGCACCGGCAACGACCCGCTGATCTGCGATCCCTACGCCGAACCGCTGGTGCGCGCCGTCGGTGTCGACTTCTTCACCCGCCTCGCCGGCGGGGATCTCAGGCTCGAGGACCTCGATGCCGACAACGCGGCGGTCGGAATGGCGCGGATGACCGACAACATGGCGGTGCGGACCAAATTCTTCGACCAGTTCTTCGAAGACGCCGGCAACGCGGGGATTCGCCAGGTGGTGATCCTGGCGTCGGGACTCGACGCGCGGTCCTACCGGCTGGGGTGGCCGGCGGGCACGACGGTCTACGAGATCGACCAACCCGAGGTCATCGCGTTCAAGAGCCGGACGCTGACCGACCTCGGCGCCCAGCCGACCGCCGACCTCAGGTCCGTGTCCATCGACCTGCGATTAGACTGGCCCGCGGCGTTGAAGCAGGCCGGCTTCGACCCGGCCGTACCGACGGCGTGGAGTGCCGAGGGTCTGCTCGGCTATCTGCCGCCGGAGGCGCAGGACAACCTGCTCGACACCATCACCGAGCTGAGCGCACCCGGCAGCCGGGTGGCTGTCGAAAGCGGCCCGACCAGCGCGGCCCCCGAAGACCGCGAGAAGGTGCTCGAGCGCATGCAGGAGACCGCACAGCGGTGGCGCGAACACGGCTTCGAACTGGATTTCGCCGAACTCGTCTACCTCGGCGATCGCAATGAGGCCGGTGCCTACCTGGCCGACCGCGGCTGGCGGCTCAGCCGCCGCACCGTAGGCGAACTGCTGGCCGACAGTGGTCTGCCGCCGCTGCCCGATGACGAAGACGCCGCCCACTTCGGCGAGCTGCAGTACGTCACCGGGATACTCGAGTTGTGAGCCGGACCGATTCGGACAGCTGGGACCTCGCGTCCAGCGTGGGCACCACGGCCACGATGGTCGCGGCCGCCCGCGCGATCGCCAGTCGCGAGGACGACCCGCTGTTCGATGACCCGTACGCCGCGCCGCTGGTGCGTGCGGTCGGGGTCGATTTCTTCACGCGTCTGGTGGACGGTGAGATCGAACTGGACGACGCCGACGGTGCCGGGGCGCGGTTCATGGCGCGCCTCATCGCGGTCCGCACGCGGTTCTTCGACGACTTCTTCCGCGACGCGGGCGCCGCGGGTATCGGGCAGGCGGTGATCTTGGCGTCGGGCCTGGACTCGCGGTCCTACCGGCTGCCGTGGCCCACCGGCACCGTCGTCTACGAGATCGACCAGCCGCAGGTCATCGAGTTCAAGTCGGCGACGATGGCCTCGCTTGGTGCGGCGCCGGCCGCCGAACTGCGTACGGTCGGCATCGACCTGCGCGAGGACTGGCCGAAAGCGTTGCGTGACAGTGGTTTCGATCCCGGCCAGCCGGCCGCTTGGAGCGCCGAGGGACTGCTGGTGTACCTGCCGCCCGAAGCACAGGACCGGCTGTTCGACAACATCGCCGCGCTCAGCACGCCCGGCAGCCGGCTCGCAACCGAATACCACCCGGACGCCGCGGCGACGATCGGCGAACGCAGCAAGGCGATCAGCAGGCAGTGGGGGGAGAACGGGATGCAGTTCGACATCTCCAAGCTGTTCTACGCCGGCGAGCGCCGCCACGTCGCCGACTATCTCACCGACACCGGCTGGCACGTGTCCGCCCGCAACCGCCCCGAGGTGTTCGCCGCATACGGCCAGCAGTTTCCGGACACGGATCTTCTTGCGCCGATGCGTGATTCACTCGCGATCGTCGCGACCCGCAACTGAGGAGAAGAAATGGCACGCACGGATGACGACTCCTGGGACCTGGCCTCCAGCGTCGGCTCGACCGCGACGATGGTCGCCGCACAGCGCGTGTTGAGCCACCGCGAAGGCCTGATCGACGACCCGTACGCCGAACCGCTGGTGCGCGCGGTCGGACTCGACTTCTTCGTGCGGGCGCTCGACGGCGAGATATCGCTGGACGACATCGATCCCCGCTTCAACACGCGTCGCGCCGCCGAGGGGATGGCGGTACGGACGCGCCATTTCGACCGGCTGTTCACCGACGCCGCAGCGGCGGGTATCTGCCAGGCGGTGATTTTGGCCGCCGGCCTGGATGCGCGCGCCTACCGCCTGCCGTGGCCGGCGGGGTCGACCGTCTTCGAGCTCGATCAGCCCGAAGTCATCGCGTTCAAGAGCGACACCCTGGCCGGGCTGGGCGCCGACGCCAAGGCCGATCGGCGTGCCGTGCCGATAGATCTGCGCGACGACTGGCCGAAAGCCCTGCTGGCCAACGGTTTCGACTCGACGCAGCCGACGGCGTGGATCGCCGAGGGGCTGCTGATCTATTTGCCGCCGGAGGCACAAGACCTGCTTTTCGACCGGATCGACGAGCTCAGCGCGCCGGGCAGTCGCGTCGCGACCGAGCACATCCCCGACGTCAGCATGTTCTCCGACGAGCGGGCACAGGAGATCGCCGACCGGTTCAAGGCCTACGGCCACGACATCGAGATGGGCGAGCTGATCTACCACGGCGAGCGCAACGACGTGATCGACTATCTGACCGCTCGCGGATGGGACGTCACTACGCAGCCGACCCGGGATGCATACGCCGCCAACGGGTTCGAGTTTCCCGAGGACGGCCCCATGGTTTCTTTCGCCGACATGAGCTACCTCGCCGCGGTTAAACGTTAGGACACGCCGAGCGGCCGCTTGTTCACGCCTCTTCTCACGACTTGTGTACATCAGCCGTACGCTCGGCCAGTTCGAGAAACCGGCCGTAGCGGTCGGCGACCGCTGACGTCCAGGCCGGATCGGGTTCGACGACGCGTCCCGTGCGCGCCCAGCGGGCGGCGTCGGTGGGCGACGACTCCAGACCCGCCGCCATCCGGGCGAGAAACGCCGCGCCCAGCGCGGCACCTTCGGCGACGGCCGACACCTCGACGGGCAGTCCCGTGGCGTCGGCGATCGCTTGCATCCACGACTCGACCCGGGTGCCGCCGCCGGTTGCGACGATGCGGGTCGCACGTGCTCCGCTCATCTCGATCAGTTGCCGCACTACAAATCCCGACGCCTCCAAGGCGGCGCGGCGGATCGCGGCGCCGTCGTGCGTGAGGTCCAGGGCGTCGAGTACGCCGCGGCGGTTGGGATCGTGATACGGCACCCGTTCGCCGCGCAGATATGGCGACCATACCGGGACACGTTGCGGGTCAACTGAATCCCCCGCAGCCACGACGCGGTCGACCCAGTTGAGGAAAATGCCGCCGGCATTGCTGGGCCCGCCGATCTGACACTTGCCCGGCGCGGTGTGCGGCAGCGTCCAGAGCCCCGGCACCTCGCGGTACTCCGGGATCGTCGCCCACACGATCAACGTGGTGCCGCAGAGGACCAGGACGTCACCATCGCGGTCGGCCCCCGCGACCAGCTGCTCGCACACCGCATCCACCGCCCCCGTACCCAGGAGCGCGTCAGAACCTCGAAGCCCACCCGCGGCAGCGCCGGTGGCTTCGACGCGCGGCAACTGTCCCGGCGTGACACCGCAATCGGCACATCGTGTCTCGCTCCAGCCGGTGTCGTCGAACAACGGGTACATCGTGGCGGCTGTCGCGCTGTCGACCACGTCCTCACCCGCCAACGCGTAGTTCGCTACCGCCGCCGCCGGCCAGTATCCGCGTGCGCCCGGCCGCTGCCGGGCGGTCCAGCGCAAGAATTCGGCCGTCTCCCCGGTGAGGAACGTCGAGCTTGCACCGCCCGGCCCGCGCCCGCGGCCGTCGCCGTACAACAGTCCCGGCGTCTGCGGCGTCCCCTCGTCATCGACCGCGGTCAGCGAAGGCACCATCGCGGTGACGGCGACCGCGGCCACGTCCGGGCGTCCCAGCTGTTCCAGCGCCGCAAGCGGGCCCTGCCGCCACGCCACGTCGGCGTCGTGCTCGAAGCGGTCGGGAGTGGGCACGTGGAGCGTGTGCGGGATGCGGGCCCGGGCGGTCACCCGGCCGTCGCCATCGGCGACCACGGCCTTCACAGCGGTGGTGCCGATGTCGACGCCGATTGTGGCCTCTTTGGCTGACACGCGCGTCACCGTACGCCAGCATGTGCAGTCGTGACCCGACTTCGCGCGCTCGTGACGGCCCCGCTGCGCGGCCCCGGCTTCGCCAAACTCAACGAGTTGATGGAGGTGCTCTACGACCCGTGGATCGAACAACGCCCGCTGCGGATCCACACCGCCGAGCAGCTGGCCGAACGGGCCGCCGCCGAACACGCCGACGTGCTTGTCGTCGAGAGTGATTCGGTCGCCGGACCCGTGTTCGACCTTCCACTGCGGGCGGTCACCTCGACGCGCGGCGACCCGAGCAACGTCGACGTCCGCGCCGCCACCGCCGCGGGGATCCCGGTGCTACACACGCCCGCCCGCAACGCAGACGCCGTCGCCGAGATGACGCTGGCGTTGCTGTTCGCCGCGACACGACACGTGCTCACCGCCGACGCGGATGTCCGCGCCGGCGAGGTATTCCGCGATGGCACCTTGCCCTACCAACGCTTGCGGGCATGGGAGATCGCCGGCCAGACCGCCGGGCTGGTTGGACTCGGAGCGGTCGCCCGAGCGCTGCGATGGCGACTGGAAGGCCTTGGCGTGAACGTGATCGCCTGCGACCCCTACAACGACGAGGCCGGCCACACCCTGGACCAGTTGCTGGCCGACGCTGACATCGTCTCGCTGCACGCGCCTGTCACCGAGGAGACCAAGCGGATGATCGGTCCCGAGCAGTTCGCCGCGATGCGCGACGGCGCAGTATTCCTCAATACCGCCCGCGCGCAGCTGCACGACACCGACGCGCTGGTCGCCGCGTTGCGCAGCGGCAAGGTCGGCGCGGCAGGCCTCGACCACTTCGTCGGCGAATCGCTGCCCGTCGACCATCCGCTGACCGGCATGGCCAATGTCGTTCTCACGCCTCACATCGGCGGCGCCACCTGGAACACTGAGGTACGGCAGGCGCAGATGGTCGCCGACGACCTCGAGGCGCTCCTGTCCGGGCGCACACCCGCCCACATCGTCAACCCGGAAGTGCTCAGCTCATGAAGTTCGTCAACCATCCCGAGGACGCCGTGCTCGCCGCCGCGAAAGACATGTTGCGCCGCGGCCTGGTGGAAGGTACCGCGGGCAACATCTCCGCCCGTCGCGAGGACGGCAACATCGTGATCACGCCGTCGTCGGTGGACTATCACGACATGGCACTCGACGACCTCGTGCTCGTCGACCCCGAAGGCGCCGTGGTCACAGCCAAGGACGGCCGCACGCCCTCCACGGAGATGGCGCTGCACCTGGCCTGCTACCGGGCATTCGACGACATCGGCAGCGTCATTCACAGCCATCCGGTGTGGGCGACGATGTTCGCGGTTGCGCGACAGCCGATCCCCGCCTGCGTGGACGAGTTCGCTGTGTACTGCGGTGGGGACATCCGCTGTGCCGACTATGCGGCATCTGGCACACCGGACGTCGGCCACAATGCCGTCAAGGCGTTGGAGGGCCGCGCCGCAGCACTGATCGCCAACCACGGCCTGGTCGCCGTTGCGCCCCGGCCGGACAAGGCGCTGCACGTCACCGCACTCGTCGAGCGGACCGCCAAGATCGCCTGGGGCGCAAGAGCTCTCGGCGGACCGGTGTCGATTCCTGCCGAGGTGAACGCGAACTTCGCCGCCGTTTACAACTACCTGCGTACCAACCCGAGTTGACTTCCTCGCGAGCGCTAGAAGCGGTAGTCGCCCGGCAAGAGCGCGATGACCCCGCTCAGCGATCGCTCGACGTCACTGAAAACCTGCGCCACCGACCGACCGAGCAGCGCGGCAACGGCCTCCGGCACCGACGCCGCCGCGGGTTGCGATGACGGCTTGGGCCGCAACCGGTCGAGTAACGAGGAGCCCGGATACCCGACGATGCGCACGTCGGCGTCGGGATCCAAGCCGGCCAGCACCTTGGCCCGGGTCACCGCCTCGCGCAACCCGCCGAGGTGGTCGACCAAGCCGCGCTCGAGCGCGTCGGCACCGGTCCACACCCGGCCGCGCGCGATCGCGTCGACCTCCGTGACGCTCATCGAGCGGGCTTCAGCCACGCGTTCGACGAAATCCCCGTAGTACAAGTCGGTTTCGGCGTCCAATTGTGTGCGTTGCTCATCGCTGAACGGCTCATTGATCGACCAGACGTCCGCGTTCGCGTTGGTGCGCACCGAGTCGAAGCCAATTCCGAGCCGGCCCTTGAGCTCACGAGCGACGAATTTGCCCGCCACCACGCCAATCGATCCGGTGATCGTGCCGGGGTTCGCGACGATCTCGTCGGCGCCCATCGACACGTAGTAGCCGCCCGACGCCGCGACCGCGCCCATCGACGCGACCACCGGCTTGCCCTTGTCGCGTATCCGGGCCACCTCGCGCCAGATCGTCTCCGAACCATTGATGGATCCGCCCGGCGTGTCGACCCTGAGCACGACCGCCGACACGTCCTCGTCGGTAGCCACCTCCCGCAGCGCCGCGGCGATGGTGTCCCCGCCGACGCTCGAGCTACCCAGCAGCGGTCGCGGGCCACCTCGACCGCTGACAATCGGGCCGTGCACCGTCACCACAGCAATCGTCGCCTTGGCCTTTCGTCCCGGGATGGGCGGTGTCGGTAGGGCATGGCGTTCGGCGGTGGCCCGCGCATATCGCGACAGGTACAACCGCGGGGGCGCATCATCGGAGTCCGCGTCAGCGTTCGTGATCTCCGGCGCGCCAACCAGTTCGGCGATCCGGGCGTAGGCCTCGTCGCGGAAACCTATCCGGTCGACCAGCCGCGCGGCAAGCGCATCGTCACGCAGCAGCGGTGCCCGGTCCGCGAGCGCGTTGACGTCGTCGGGGTCGATGTGGCGGGACTCCGACACCGCCTGCAACACCTGTTCGTGCAGGCTTCGGATCACCCGCTCGTCTGCTTCGCGATGCGCATCGGTGTAGCGGTCCTGCGTGAAACGGTTCGCCGCGGACTTGTATTCGCCGCGAGCGACGAGTTCCGCCTCGAGACCAGCCTTCTCCAGCGCGCCGCGGAGGAACAGCGCGTTGGTGGCGAATCCGACCAGCCCCACGGTGCCCGACGGCTGCAACCAGATTTCCCGAAAAGCCGTCGCCAGGTAGTAAGAAAGTGTCCCGGGGTAAGTCTCAGCCCACGCCAGCGAGGGCTTCACATCGCTGAACGCGGCGATGGCCGAGCGCAATTCCTGCACCGGACCGGCAGGGGCGAGGGGATACTGCACCCGCGCAATCAGCCCCGCGACCCTGGGGTCCTCGGCCGCCCGATGGATCGCCGAGACGGCCTCCCCGAGCAGCCGGGGCTTGCCGGCGCCGGTCAGCAAGGCGAACGGGTCGAATCCGCCGGTTTCCTCGGGGACAGACAGCAGATCGAGTTCGAGCACGCACCCGTTCGGCACGCCGTTGTGGCGGGCGGTGTCGACGCGCCGGGTCAGCGCGCGCAAGGTGTCGGGACCGGGCAAACCCGGTAGTCCGGGCAGGAATGCAGGCATGCTGCGAGCCTACCGACGCCCGGATCCCGGCGAGCAGACGCGAAGCGCACCAACACGCCGACGGATCAGGGCACGATGCGCCTGCTCGCGCCACAAGGCCGCGTGCCGGCTTGCTGAAAATTAGGTGTTTTAAGTTCTTGATCATGATGGTAGAACCGAAGCCATGATCGCAAAACTGAGAATCATCGCCCCACTGGTGATGGCGGGGGCGGTCGCGACGGGATTCGCCGCCGCACCGGTGGCCCTCGCCGAAACCTATGCTGCCGCAGCGCAAACGCAGATCACGCCGCTGTCGCAGGGTCCCCGCTACGGCGGGTGCACCGACGACGGCACCTGCGGTCAAGGCGGTCCGGACGGAGGCGGCGGCTGCACGGCCAACGGCGTCTGCGGCCACGGCGGACCGTCGGGCGGCGGCGGCTGCGTGCCGGGTGTCGGCTGCTTCGAGTGGAACCCGTAAGCCGGAACCCCGTAAGCCCGCCGCTGAATCAGCGTCCGGTGAACCGAGCGTGCTGCGGGCAGTAGACGACGACCGCGGCACGCATCAGCCCCGCCGCTTGCGCACGACTGATGCCACTGTTGGCAAGGCTGTTCACCACGCCCCGCACGACCGGGACTGGGTTGACGGTGCCGGCGAGCCCCTGGGTAAGCGTCTCGCAGACGTTGCGGCCGAGCGCGGGCACATCGACCTCAGGGCCGACCGGAATCTCCAAGGCTGCGACCTCATCGGCGAACCTCTTGTCGTCGCCCTGGGCGTTGGCGCTCGCCGCGCTGCCGAACACCGCAAGTGCGGCGGCCACGGTGACGACGGTGAGCTTTCCGCGGCGGGAAGTCATTTCTGCTCCTGACGAATTCGCCCCGGGCACATTGGCTCGGGACTATGACGGTCGGCGTTGCCGGTCAACTCTTCGAACACAAGAGCCCCCACCAGGACGGCAGGGGCTCTCGTCCCCCGCTTGCACGGGGACCGACCGGCGCGATCAGAGCTCGGTCGCGGATCCGCCCGCGGATGTGATCTTCTCCCGGGCGCTCCCGCTGAACTTGTGCGCGGTGACGTTCACCTTCACGGTGAGCTTGCCGTCGCCCAGCACCTTCACCAACGTGTTCTTGCGCACCGCACCCGCGGCCACCAGCTCGTCGACCCCGACGTCGCCGCCCTTCGGGAACAGCTTGTTGATGTCGCCGACGTTGACGACCTCGTACTCGGTGCGGAACCGGTTGCGGAAGCCCTTCAGCTTGGGCAGCCGCATGTGGATCGGCATCTGCCCGCCCTCGAACGTCGCCGGAACGTTCTTGCGGGCCTTCGTGCCCTTGGTGCCGCGGCCCGCGGTCTTGCCCTTGGAGCCCTCGCCGCGACCCACGCGGGTCTTGGCGGTCTTCGAGCCCGGTGCCGGCTTCAGGTCATGCAGTTTGATGAGTGTCATGATGAGGACTCCACTGCTTCTACTTCTACGAGGTGGTGCACGGTCTTGATCAGACCGCGCGTCTGCGCGTTGTCCTCACGGACGACGGACTGGCGGATCTTCCGCAGCCCCAACGACCGCAGGCTCTCCCGCTGCTTCCAGCGCGCACCGATGGTGCTGCGCACCTGGGTGATCTTGAGCTCAGCCATGGTTTACCCCGATCCTTCACGCGCGGCCGACGCGGCGAGCGCCTCGGCCTCCCGGCGCGCCCGAAGCATGCCGGCGGGCGCCACGTCCTCGATCGGCAGCCCGCGCCGGGCCGCGACCTCTTCCGGACGCTGCAGCAGCTTGAGCGCCGCGACCGTGGCATGCACCACGTTGATCGCGTTGTCGCTGCCCAGAGACTTGGCCAGGATGTCGTGCACGCCAGCACATTCCAGCACCGCGCGGGCGGCGCCGCCGGCGATCACACCGGTACCGGGGCTGGCCGGACGCAGCATCACGACGCCGGCGGCGGCTTCGCCCTGCACCGGGTGGGTGATGGTGCCGCCGATCAGCGGGACCCGGAAGAAGTTCTTGCGCGCCTCTTCGACGCCCTTGGCGATGGCGGCCGGAACTTCCTTGGCCTTGCCGTAGCCGACGCCGACCATGCCTTTACCGTCGCCGACGATCACCAGCGCGGTGAAGCTGAACCGGCGGCCACCCTTGACCACCTTGGACACGCGGTTGATCGAAACGACGCGCTCGAGGTAGTTGCTCTTGTCGCCGCCGTCGCGGCCACGACCGCCACGGTCATCGCGGCGGCCACGGCCGTCGCGGTCACCTCGCGAGCCACGACCTTCGGGGGGGCCGCCGGCAGTTGCCTGTTCGGCCATCATGCAGTCCTTCCGTTGTGAGTCATCAGAATTCCAGCCCGCCTTCGCGTGCCGCATCGGCCAGCGCTGCGATCCGTCCGCCGTAGGTGTAGCCACCGCGGTCGAACACGACCTTCCCGATCCCCGCAGCTTTCGCGCGCTCGGCGATCAGCTGGCCGACCCGCACGCTGTGGGCCTTCTTGTCGCCGTCGACCGCCCGCACATCGGCTTCGGTCGACGAAGCGGCGGCCAGCGTGGTGCCGTTGAGGTCGTTCACCAACTGCACGTGGATGTGCCGCGACGAACGGTTGACCACCAACCGCGGCACTTCGGCCGTACCGGAAATCTTCTTGCGCAACCGCGCGTGCCGACGCAACCGCGCCACCCGCCGGGTCTCGGAGATGTTCTGCCCCACGGGCTTACGCGTCGTCGGCGCCTCAGTCTTAGCAGCCATTTGTTACTTACCTGTCTTTCCGACCTTGCGGCGGATCTGCTCACCCTCGTAGCGGATGCCCTTGCCCTTGTAGGGATCGCTCTTCCGCAGGCGGCGGATGTTCGCCGCGACCTGGCCGACCTTCTGCTTGTCGATGCCGGAGATCGAGAACTTCGTCGGCGTCTCCACCGCGAACGTCACACCCTCGGGGGCGTTGATCGTCACGGGGTGGCTGTAGCCGAGCGCGAACTCGAGGTTGGAACCCTTGAGTTGCACGCGGTAGCCGACGCCGAAGATCTCCATCTTGGTGGTGTAACCCTCGGTGACGCCGGTGATCAGGTTGGACACCAGCGTGCGTGACAATCCGTGCAGCGAGCGGCTGCGCCGCTCGTCGTCGGGACGGGTCACCAGGATGGCGCCGTCGTCGTCGCGCGCCACCTTGATCGGCTCGGCGACAGCCAGTTCGAGGGTGCCCTTGGGCCCCTTGACCGACACGTTCTGCCCGTCGATCGACACGTCGACCCCGGCGGGAACCGGGACCGGTTGCTTTCCAATACGCGACATTTGAGCTCTACCCCCCTACCACACGTATGCGAGGACTTCGCCGCCCACGCCCTCTTGGGCTGCCTGGCGGTCGGTTCGAAGGCCCGACGACGTGGAGATGATCGCCACGCCGAGCCCGCCCAGGACCCGCGGCAGATTGGTGGATTTCGCGTACACCCGCAGGCCGGGCTTGGACACCCGGCGCAGCCCGGCGATGCTTCGCTCCCGGCTGGGGCCGTACTTCAGTTGCACGACAAGCGACTTGCCCACCCGCGCATCCTCGGTGTGGTAGTCGGCGATGTAGCCCTCTTTCTTCAGGATCTCGGCGATGTTGGCCTTGATCTTGGAGTGAGGCAGTGTCACCTCGTCGTGATACGCCGAATTGGCGTTGCGCAGACGGGTCAAGAAGTCTGCGATCGGGTCCGTCATAGTCATCGAGCGCTGCTCCTCTTCGTCGCTGCGTCCCCCTCGCAGCTGCGCGGCTGGGGGTACCCCCACCGCATCGTCGTCATCGCGGTCATGACAGCGGGTTCACCTTTCTCGCGGTGGTTCCCGGTTCCAAAGCCTGGAGTCGGGCCTGCCGCAACCTGTTTGGTTGGTCTGGTCGGTTGGCTGGATTACCAGCTGCTCTTCTGCACACCGGGCAGTTCGCCGGCGTGGGCCATCTCGCGCAGGCAGATCCGGCACAGGCCGAACTTGCGGAAGACGGCGTGGGGGCGGCCGCAGCGCTGGCAGCGAGTGTAGGCGCGCACCTTGAACTTCGGCTTCTTGTTGGCCTTGTTGACCAGTGCCTTCTTTGCCATTACTCAGTTCTCCTTGAACGGAAAGCCCAGCGCCCGCAGCAGCGCTCGGCCTTCGTCGTCGGTCGTCGCCGAGGTGACGACGGTGATGTCCATGCCACGCGGCCGGTCGATCGAATCCACGTCGATCTCGTGGAACACCGACTGCTCGGTCAGGCCGAAGGTGTAGTTCCCGGTGCCGTCGAACTGCTTGGGCGACAGGCCGCGGAAGTCGCGGATACGCGGCAGTGCGATCGAGATCAGCCGGTCGAGGAACTCCCACATGCGGTCGCCCCGCAGCGTGACGCGCGCGCCGATCGGCATGCCCTCACGCAGTTTGAACTGGGCGATCGACTTGCGTGCCCGGCGGATCTCCGGCTTCTGACCGGTGATCAGTGCCAGGTCATTGACCGCACCGTTGATCAGCTTGGCGTCGCGGGCGGCGTCACCGACGCCCATGTTGACGACGACCTTGACCACGCCGGGGATCTGCATGACGTTGCCGTAGCCGAACTCTTCTTGCAGCGCGCCCCTGATTTCCTCGCGGTAGCGCTGCTTGAGGCGAGGAAGGGTCTTCACCGAGCTTTCAGTGGTAGTCATCAGATGTCCTTGCCGTTGGTCTTGGCGATGCGGACCTTCTTGCCGGTCTCGTCGTCAACCCGGTACCCGACGCGGGTGGGCTTGCCGTCGGAGTCCACGACCATCACGTTGGAGGCGTCGATCGGCGCCTCCTGGGTGACGATGCCGCCGGACTGCGCGCCGCGCTCGTTGCTCGACACCGCGGTGTGCTTCTTGATCCGGTTGACGCCCTCGACGAGCACCTTGTTGCGGGCCGGGTAGGCGACCAGGACCTTGCCCTTGGCGCCCTTGTCCTTGCCGGAGATGACCAGGACGGTGTCGCCCTTGTGGACCTTCATCTACAACACCTCCGGAGCGAGCGAGACGATCTTCATGAAGCGCTTCTCGCGCAGTTCCCGGCCGACCGGGCCGAAGATGCGCGTACCACGCGGATCGTTGTCGGGCTTGATGATGACGGCGGCGTTCTCATCGAACTTGATGTAGCTGCCGTCGGCGCGACGGCGCTCCTTGACGGTGCGCACGACGACGGCCTTCACAATTTCGCCACGCTTGACGTTGCCGCCAGGAATTGCTTCCTTGACCGTCGCCACGATGACATCGCCGATGCCGGCATAGCGCCGCGACGAGCCACCGAGCACGCGGATGCACAGGATCTCCCTGGCACCCGTGTTGTCGGCGACCTTCAGCCGCGATTCCTGCTGAATCACTCGATCTCCTCGACCTGGTTTTTGTCTGCACGCCAGATACCGACCTGGACGTGCGCGGTCTTGCTGTCACCGAAGAGCACGCGGGGCCTGCCACGAAGGCTGGCCGAGGTCTGCCCAAGGCAACCGCCTGATTCTATGGGACGACCTGCGGGAAACCAAATCCGTCCCATTGGCGCGAGCGACCGCGTCTGTACGCCGACACGCCGTTTCTCCATGTACGGGAGCGGTCGCTCGCGCGTGGCGAGAAACCCCTACAGGTCGGCGACGCAGCGGAAGCCGATGTGGCTGGTCGCGGTGTCCTGGGATTGCGGCGACCGGGCGGCCGGTCGGTAGCGCAGGCAGTACTCGGGAGCGCACAGATGCGAACCGCCCTTGAGGGCTTGGTTCACGTTCAGGTCCGCGCGGCCGCTCGGCGCGCAACACGCCTTGACCGGCTGATCGAGGCGGTGGTGGGCCGTGAACTGCGTCGTCGTCCACTCCCAGACGTTGCCGATCATGTCGACCAACCCGAACCCGTTCGGCGGAAAGGAGCCGACCGGCGAGGTTCCTACCCAGCCCCGAGCACCGGTGTTGCGGTAGGGGAAGCTGCCCTGCCAGGTGTTGGCCATCAGCCGACCGTCGGGAGCCGCCTCCTCGCCCCACGGGTACGTGGTGGCGGCCCCGCCGCGCGCCGCGTACTCCCATTCCGCCTCGGTGGGCAGCCGACGCCCGGCCCACCGGGCATAGGCCGTTGCGTCGGGATAGGCGATCTGCACGACGGGGTGGTCGGGCCGGTCCGCGAAAGTCCAGTTGCCGCTGTCGGGCCCGAACGGGTGCCGCCAGTCGGCCCCGGGCGTCCAGTGCCACCATTGCCGCCAGTCGCGCAGGTCCACCGGCCCGGGCGTCGGCCAGAACACCAGTGCCCCCGCAACCAGATCCTGCGGCGCGGCCCCGGGGTAGAGCCGCGGGTCCGGGGCTTCTTCGGCGACGGTTCGGTAGCCGGTCGCGGCGACGAACTCGGCGTACTGGGCGTTGGTGACGGGATGGCGGTCGACGGCGAACGCGGACACGTGAACGGTGTGCGCGGGCGCCTCTTCGGGATAGAACTGCGTCGAACCCATCCGGAAAGAGCCCCCCGGCAGCTCGACGAGCTCGGTGAGCATGACGCCAGGGTATGACGACCAGACTCAATCCTTCGCGAAAGCCCGCGCGAACTCCTTTTCCAGATCCGCATACGGCTTGCCCGAGACGTCGATGTTCACCTGGGCGATGGTGCCCCCGGTGAACGCGAAAGGTGCCTTGTACGAGCGCGAGACCGGCGAGCCCGTGTTGCGGCCGACGCTCAGGCTGGCACCGGCGAGCCCGAACGTCCCAGGATGCACCCGCATCCCGGTCAGCGCGGCGACCTGTTCGTTGTCGATGTACAGCGCGGCATCCCCGATCGGGGTGTGACTGCCCTCCACCGTTCCGGTACGCACGTACGCGACTCCGAGGGTGTGGCGCCCCAGCGGCACCGCGCCCGGTGACGACAACTCCTGCTCTTCCTCGCCCAGGAAGTTGTAGACGTAGTGCAGTCGCCCGTCCTGTACGAACATCACATGCCCGCCATGGGCGCCGCCGTGTTTGAACACCACGCCTTCGACGCCGGGGGTGTCGACGGTCAACTCGGCCATCGCGGAGAACGACCGCCCCTGGATCTCGACCGCCGCGCCCATGCCGACGTCGGCCGTCCCCGGGTAGTAGAGGTACGAGTCACGCTGGCCTGCGACGTGCGGCCGCCATCGCGAGATCGTGTCGAAGATGTTCAGGTCGCCGAGCGGCAGCCCGTTGTACTTGTCGGCCTCGGCGAACCATAGCGCCTTGAGTTCCTCGAGTTTGTCCGGGTTTTCGGCCGCCAGGTCGTGGCACTGACTGCGGTCGGCTTCGATGTGGAACAGTTCCCAGCGATCGCTGTCGAAGTGCGACCACCCGGCGGGGGATGCGGCGTGCACCGTGTTGGCGAACCAGCCGTCGTGCCAGATGCCCCGGGTGCCGAGCATCGTGTAGAACTGCGTCTGCTTGTCGGTCGATGCCATCGAATCATCCAGTACCTGCCTGAAACTCACACCGTCCAGCGGCTTCTGCGCTACTCCCTTGACCGTTTCTGGCGGCGTGATGCCGAGCAGTTCGTAGATCGTCGGCGTGACGTCGCAGACGTTGATGTAGTCGTCGCGTACTTCACCATGTGCCGCAATGCCTTTGGGCCATGAGATGATCGCCGGGTCGGCGATCCCGCCCTCGTGCGATGCGTAGCGCTTGAACAGTTTGTACGGCGTGTTGAACGCCATCGCCCAGCCGGTCGGATAGTGGTTGTATGTCTCGGGACCGCCGAGGTTGTCGAGCAGTCGCAGGCTCTCCTCGACGGTGTCGATGTATCCGTTGAAGAACTTGACCTCGTTGACCGAGCCGTTCGGGCCACCCTCTCCACTGGCGCCGTTGTCGGAGATGACGACGATGATCGTGTTGTCGAGCTGACCCGATTGCTCCAGATAGTCGAGAATGCGCCCGATCTGGGCGTCGGTGTAGGTCAGGAAGCCGGCGAACACTTCGGCCATGCGGGCGAAGACTCGCTTCTCGTCGTCACCGAGTTCGTCCCAGGGCCGCACTGTGTCTTGAGTCGGCCACGGTTCGCCGTTGGGGCCCTTGACTTCTCGGTACGGATTGATCGGCGAGAGTTCGGTGTCGGCAGGCACGATGCCGAGCGCCTTCTGCTTCTCGAGCACCATCTCGCGGTACCGCTCGTAGCCCATGTCGAACGTGCCGGCGTAACGGTCGGCCCACTCCTTGAAGACGTGGTGCGGCGCGTGCCCGGCTCCGGGACAGACGTAGGAGAACCACGGCTTGTCGGGCGTGATGACCTTCGCGTCGCGGATGAATTCGATGGTTCTGTCCGCAAGGTCCTTTGACAGGTGGTAGCCGTCCTCCGGAGTCGCCGGCGGCGCCACGGGATGGTTGTCGTAGACCAGGTCCGGATACCACTGGTCGGTCTCGCCGCCCATGAAGCCGTAGAACCGCTCGAAGCCCCGCGCCAGCGGCCAATGTCGTTTGGTCGACGCCAGATTGGATTCTTCAAGCGGCGTCAGGTGCCACTTTCCGACACAGTAGGTGTTGTATCCGTGTTCGGCGAGCACCTCCGACAGCAGCGCGGTGTCGAAAGGGATGCGCCCGTTGCAACCGGGGAAGCCGTCGGTGAACTCCTCGATGGTCGCCATGCCGACCGTCGTCGGGTTGCGACCGGTCAACAGGGACGCGCGGGTCGGCGAGCACAGCGCGGTGGTGTGGAACTGCGACAGCCGGACACCGCGTTCGGCGATGCGGCTCATCGTCGGCATCTCGATCAGACCACCGAAGCAGTCCCAGGTGGCGATCCCGGTGTCGTCCCAGACGATGTAGAGCACATTGGGTGCGTCTTCCGGGGCCGTCGGTGCCGCGTACGGGCCCCAGTCCGGTTCGGAGTCACGGATATCGAGTTCGATCCTGCCGTTGAATTCGGTAGCCATGCTTTGCCTCGTCCCGTGTCGCCTCGCAGTTGGCCCGGAGGTTACACCCGCGGCGTCTCGGTCAGCCGACGAATTGACGACGACGCCATTAATGGTCGCCGAATCAACCACCACTGCACGATTCCCAGCGGGACGGTCCAGCCCAGCCATCCCCCGAGGCCGGCGACGAACCACAGGAAGTGCTCCGGGTTGCCACCAAAAACGCTGTCCTGCAACGGCTGACACGTTATGAAGATGATCGGCGTCCAGATCCGGTTGGTGATGACCGACAGCGCCAGCGTCGTGCTGCGCACCATGTGGCGGCGGTGCTCCGACAGGCGTCGTTGCCGTGCGGCCAGGAAGCCGTTCACCGTGAACCACAGCCACAGGGCCGCGAGCACCACGTTGCTCACCGCGAGCAACGGCCCGAACGGGCTGGCCGCCCCGATCACCAACGCGGACGCGGCGGCCGGGATCGCGGTGGCGACGTAGATGCGGCCGCACCGCCGGTGCAGCGCCGGACGACGGGCCCGCAGGCGCGGCCAGATCTGTACAACGGCGGCGACCATCGCAACGCTGGCGAGCATCACGTGGATCACCAACAGCGGATAGTGCAGCGGGAAGGTGGCGGGCACGCGCGTGCCGCCGGCGAAGTAAGGCGGAACAGAGAACGCGAGGAAGCCCGCGACGACGACCGCGAGCCCGGGCGCGAGCCAGCGCGGACGGGCGCTTGATGCGTATGCCATACGCACAAAGCGTACGGCATACGCTTGCGTTGTCCAGTCGTTTAGGCTGGCGATCGATGAGCGAGCCACTCCCCCGCGCGCTGGAGATTCTCTGGCGCGAGCCGAGCGCTCCTGGGCGGTCCAAGGGGTTGACCCGGGAACGGATCGTGCGCGCGGCCGTCGAGCTGGCCGATGCCGACGGGCTGGCGGCCTTGTCGATGGCGCGGCTGGCCGAGCGCCTCGGCTGCGGCACGATGTCGCTGTACCGGCACGTCGCGAACAAGGACGAACTGGTGATGTTCATGCTTTCCGCTGCACCTGGCCCGCCACCGTCGATGGGTACGACGAATTGGGCTGCCGCACTGACGAACTGGGCGACCGGACTGTGGGAGGTGTATCACCGCCACCCGTGGATCCTGCAGGCAGCGGCGGCGGGCGCACCGGTGGACCCCGGCCAGCTGGCATGGCTGGACGCCGGACTCGCCGCGCTGGGCGACACCGGGCTCGCCGAACGCGACAAGCTCACCGCCGTGATGGCGATCCTGCACTTCGTCCGCGGTGCGGCGGCATTGGACATCGAGGCCGGCAGCGTGGACTGGCCCGACTATCCGGCCTTGCTGCGCAAGCTGATCGCGCCGAAGCAGTTCCCCGCGCTTGCGGCGGCGTTGCACGATGGTGTGTTCGACCGCACGGATGACGATCCCCTTGCCCATTTCCGTTCGGGTTTGAACCAATTGCTCGACGGTATCGCCGCCCGGATCGGCTAGCGGAACGATCGAGTGCGACTGCCCGCTGTCGGGCGAGCCGTATCCTCTCAAACGCGCCCGTCAATATGTGAAGTCAGCAGCGCAGTTCGGATACCGTTCCTTACGTGTCTACGTCGTTGCCGGGATTCGATGACTGGCTGAACCGCTCGCTCGAAGAATGTGCACGCAACGCAGGCGAAGACCTCGATACCTATGTCGCGCGTGCCGTGGCCCGACAAATGATGGCCGACAAGGTGCGAACCGACAAGATATCGACCAGGGAACTTCTCGACCACCTCTCCGAATGCGGGGTGCTCGAGACCGACTTGATGCCGGACGTATCGGCTGTGATAGCCGACCCCGATCGGCTGCGCTCTGTTCGTGCCACCGGGCTGCTCGATACGCCGCCGGAAGAGGTCTACGACCGGATCACCCGCGCAGCCGCCGACGCGCTGGACGTCCCGTTCGCGGCTTTGTCGCTGGTAGATGTCGACCGGCAATTCTTCAAGAGCACTGCGGGACTAGGCGATATGTCAGTCCAGGAAAGTCAGACGCCGCTCGACCAATCGATCTGTCAGTTCGCAGTCGCAGCCGGCACGCCTTTGGTTCTCGAAGATGCAAGAAGCGACCCGGTTTTCAGGAATCATCCGGTGGTGCGCAGCGGCGCAGTCATCGCCTATCTCGGCATACCCCTGAACGATCACGACGGAAACGCCATCGGCACGCTTTGCGTATTCGACAGCAAGCCGCGACTGTGGGGCACCGGCCACGTCCAGGTCTTGAGTGATCTGGCGCAACTCGCCGCCGAGCGAATTTTCGGTCCACTGCCTGCTCCGAGCCAGTAAGACGTCTCCCGTTTCTCCGCGGGTGGGGTAACCGTCCCTGCGACGGCAAAGACGCGACCGAGCCGCTCATTTGGCTGTGTGGCTCGGCACGGCGCATTTAGGATCGGTTGCCATCTTCCGTTCGGAGGTTTGTAAATGCAGCTAGATGCGCGTTCGACGTCGGACCCGTCAATTAGCCGACCCACGATCCCGCGACTGAAGGCCACGCCGGAACCGGTCCAAATCGGCGTCCCGACGCTGCCGCGCTGGCTCGAACGCATTCGCACCGACCCCTGGTATTCGGTGATCACCGTGGCGGTCGATGCCCTGTACGCCGCCATCGCCGTACTCCTGGCCCATTGGTGGATCCCGGGCGAGCTGGAGCAAGAGCGCAACATCGCCCTGTATTCGTGGATCTTCGTGCCGGTAGTGGTTCTCGTATTGGCCACCCGGTCGCTGTACCGACAAAAGCTCAACCACGGATTTCTCGACGACTTCGAACCGGTGGAGACGTCAATCGCGGTGGCCGCTCTGGCGACGTTGACGATCATGCTGCTGCTTGTGCCTCGCTTCGAGGCCGGCGACGTTGTCGTCCCCTACGTCCGTCCCAGCGAGGTTGTCTTGCGGATCTGGGTATGCGCGGCCATTCTCATCCCGGCGGTCCGCCTGCTCAGGTCGTTGATCAACCGCTGGCTACGACGCAAGTTCCATGTTGGTGTACCGGCGCTCATCGTCGGCTCCGGACCGATCGCCCATCAGCTCATCTGCCGGATGCGCCAGGTGCCTGACTATGGCCTGTGGCCCGCAGGCATGCTGGACGACATACGGCCAACTGACGCAGAGGAATCCGGGGTGCCGTACCTGGGCACCACGGGCAATCTCGAGAGCGCCGCGCGCTACTGCCGCGCTGAGGAGCTCCTCATCGCGCCGTCGACGTTGTCTGACGAACAATTGGCGCGGACCGCCCATCAGGGCCAGCAGCTCGGAATGCGGGTTCATGTGGTGCCCCGGTTGATGGACGCCGTCGGCAGCGGCACCAGGATCGAGCACCTGGGCGGCATACCTCTGATGGTGCTGGCCCGCGTGGATCCAAAAGGCTGGCAGTTCGCCGTCAAGCACGTCCTCGACCGGGCGGCTGCCCTGGTGGGCCTGGTGCTCGTCTCTCCTCTGTTGATCGTGCTGATGCTCGCGGTCAGACTCAGTTCGCCCGGGCCGATCTTCTTCGGTCAGGAGCGGATCGGACGCGACGGAAAAGTCTTCCGCTGCCTGAAGTTTCGTACTATGCGCCTCCAGGATCCGGCCGAGGCGGGTTTTGACTTGGAGGCAGGTGCGGCACCTGGCGGAGTGGAGGGCGACGATCGGCGCACTCGGATAGGCAAGATCATGCGCAAGGCGTCGCTGGATGAGCTGCCTCAACTCTTCAATGTGCTGCGCGGGGAAATGAGTCTGGTCGGCCCGCGTCCCGAACGCCCCGAGTTCGTCGAATTGTTCGAGATGCATGTGCGGCGCTACGGCGAGCGGCACAGGGTGAAGGCAGGCGTCACGGGCTGGGCGCAAGTGCACGGCCTTCGGGGACGGACCTCGATTGCTGACCGGGCCGAATGGGACAACTATTACATCGACAACTGGTCGCTACACCTGGACTTCAAGATCCTGGTGCTGACCCTACTGGCGGTGCTGCGCCCCGTAGAAGATTGAAGTCGTCTTCATAGCGATCACCCGCGATAACCGGAGTCGGCAGGACGCGAAAGCCCCCGCGTCACGGGGGCTTTCGGCTGGATAGGGCTACTTGGCCTTTTCGAGGATCTCCACGAGCCGCCAGCGCTTGGTCGCCGACAACGGGCGGGTCTCCATCAGTGACACGCGGTCGCCGATGCCCGCGACGTCGTTCTCGTCGTGCGCCTTGACCTTCTTGGTGGTGCGGATGATCTTGCCGTACAGCGGATGGCTTTTACGATCTTCCAGCTCGACCACGATGGTCTTCTGCATCTTGTCCGACACCACGTACCCGATGGCCGTCTTGCGGCGGCCCCGCTGCTCTTCCTTGCGCGGGGTGCGCCGCGGACCAGCCTGAGTGCCTTTGTCGTTCTTTTCCTTTTGCGCCATTACGAATCCTCACCAACGGGTCCGGAGGCCAGACCCAACTCACGTTCACGCAGCACGGTGTACACGCGCGCAATCTCCTGACGCACCGTGCGAAGCCGGCGGTTGTTGGACAACTGGCCGGTCGCCATCTGGAAGCGCAGGTTGAACAACTCTTCCTTGGACTCGCGCAGCCGATCCTTCAACTCGTCGTCGGTCAGCTCGCGCAGTTCGCCCGGCGTCACTCCCACTGCCATCAGAAGTGCTCCTCTCGGGTAACGATGCGTGCCTTGATCGGCAGCTTGTGGATCGCGCGGGTCAGTGCGGCCCGGGCGGTCGCCTCATCGGGGTAGCTCAGCTCGAACAGCACGCGACCCGGCTTGACGTTGGCCACCCACCACTCCGGCGAACCCTTACCGGAACCCATGCGGGTTTCGGCCGGCTTCTTGGTCAGCGGGCGGTCCGGGAAGATGTTGATCCACACCTTGCCGCCACGCTTGATGTGCCGGTTGATCGCGATACGCGCGGATTCGATCTGCCGGTTGGTGATGTACGCGTGCTCCAGTGCCTGGATGCCGTAGTCACCGAAGCTCACCGTGGTGCCACCGCTGGCGATGCCGCGCTGCCTCGGGTGATGTTGCTTGCGGTGCTTGACCTTGCGGGGAATCAGCATTGTCAGCTCTCCGTCTTTTCAGTCGTCGTCTCCGCCGCAGCTCCGGCCGCGGCTTCGGTTCCCGCAGCGGCCTCGGCGGCGGCGGGCGCAGCTTCGGTGGCGGCGCGGCCGGCTTCGCCGCCGGAGGCGGCACGACCGGCTTCCGTGCTCGTCGCGGTGGTGCCCGATGCGCCGCTACGGCGCGGCCGGGTGCCCGAAGGACGTTCGCGGCGTGGACGATCCGAGCCCGCCGGCACCGCGGCCGCCAGCTCGCGCTTGCCACCGACGATGTCGCCCTTGTAGATCCACACCTTCACGCCGATGCGACCGAACGTCGTCTTCGCCTCGTACAGGCCGTAGTCGATGTCGGCGCGCAGCGTGTGCAGCGGCACGCGGCCTTCGCGGTAGAACTCCGAGCGGCTCATCTCGGCGCCGCCGAGACGGCCCGAGCATTGCACCCGGATGCCCTTGACATTGGGCTGGCGCATCGCCG
The DNA here is from genome assembly GCF_001499985.1 of Mycobacterium sp. IS-1556. Lineage (NCBI taxonomy): Bacteria > Bacillati > Actinomycetota > Actinomycetes > Mycobacteriales > Mycobacteriaceae > Mycobacterium > Mycobacterium sp. IS-1556. The sequence continues at coordinate 240,866 of NZ_LQIM01000034.1, read as the reverse complement.
ACTGGATGGCCTTGCGCATGGCGCGGCGGAACGCCACGCGGTTCGAAAGCTGCTCGGCGACACCTTGGGCCACCAACTGAGCTTGCGACTCAGGGTTTTTCACCTCGAGGATGTTCAGCTGCACCTGCTTACCGGTCAGCTTCTCCAGGTCGGCGCGGATGCGGTCGGCTTCGGTGCCGCGGCGGCCGATCACGATGCCCGGGCGGGCGGTGTGGATGTCGACTCGGACTCTGTCGCGAGTCCTTTCGATCTCCACATCGGCGATGCCTGCGCGCTCGAGACCGGTGGCCAGCAGCCGTCGGATCGCCACATCTTCCTTGACGTAGTCCTTGTACTGCTTGTCGGCATACCACCGGGACTTCCAGTCGGTGGTGATACCGAGCCGGAAGCCGTGGGGGTTGATTTTCTGGCCCACTACTCCGAGCCCTCCTTCGCGTCTGACGCTTCAGCAGTCTTCTTGGGGGCTGCCTTCTTCGCGGCTGCCTTCTTGGCCGGCGCCTTCTTGGCGGGCGCCTCAGCCGTGCTCGATGTCTCCTCCGGGGCGGCTGCGGACGCCTTGTTCGCGGGCGCCTTCTTGGCCGCCGCCGCCTTGCTGCCCTGTGCGCGACGCGCGCGGGCCGCGCTGGCCGTCTGGCCGGTGCCACGCTGTTCCCGGCTCGGCCTGCTTTCCACGATCACAGTGATGTGGCTGGTGCGCTTGCGAATCCGGAACGCGCGGCCCTGGGCGCGCGGGCGGATGCGCTTGGCGGTCGGACCCTCGTCGGCGTAGACGGTGGCGACCACGAGCGTGGACGGATCCAGGCCCTCGTTGTTCTGCGCATTGGCCGCGGCACTCGCGATGACCTTGGCGACCGGCTCGCTGGCCGCTTGCGGTGCCCACCGCAGGATGTCCAGCGCGTCGGACACCGATTTGCCGCGCACCAGGTCGATGACCCGGCGCGCCTTCGTCGCCGACACGCGCACGAAGCGCGCCTTGGCGACGGCAGTCGGATATTCAGTCGTCGTACTCATTACCGGCGCTTAGCCTTCCGGTCGTCCTTGATGTGACCCTTGAACGTGCGGGTCGGCGCGAACTCGCCGAGCTTGTGCCCGACCATCGCCTCGGTGACGAACACCGGGACGTGCTTGCGGCCGTCGTGCACCGCGAAGGTGTGCCCGATGAAGTCGGGGATAATGGTCGACCGACGTGACCAGGTCTTGATGACCTGCTTGGTGTTCTTCTCGTTCTGAGCGTCGACCTTCTTGAGCAGATGGTCGTCGACGAACGGACCCTTCTTCAAACTACGAGGCATCGCTGCTACTCCTTCCGCGGCCTAGCGCTTCTTGCCGGTGCGCCGGCGTCGGACGATGAGCTTGTTGCTCGACTTGTTCGGCTTGCGGGTACGGCCCTCCGGCTTACCCCACGGGCTCACCGGGTGGCGACCACCGGAGGTCTTACCCTCACCACCGCCGTGCGGGTGGTCGACCGGGTTCATCACGACACCGCGGACGGTGGGGCGCTTACCCTTCCACCGCATGCGGCCGGCCTTACCCCAGTTGATGTTTGCTTGCTCGGCGTTGCCCACCTCGCCGACGGTCGCGCGGCAGCGCACGTCGACGCGGCGGATCTCACCGGACGGCATACGCAGCGAGGCGTAGCTGCCTTCCTTGCCCAGCAACTGGATGCTGGAGCCGGCGGACCGGGCGAGCTTGGCGCCGCCACCGGGACGCAACTCCACCGCGTGAACCAGGGTGCCCGCGGGGATGTTGCGCAGCGGAAGGTTGTTGCCCGCCTTGATGTCGGCGTTGGGACCCGACTCCACGATGGCGCCCTGCTTGAGTCCCTCGGGGGCGATGATGTAGCGCTTCTCGCCGTCGAAGTAGTGCAGCAGCGCGATGTTCGCGGTGCGGTTCGGGTCGTACTCGATGTGCGCGACCTTGGCGTTGACACCGTCCTTGTCGTTGCGCCGGAAGTCGATCACCCGGTAGGCGCGCTTGTGCCCGCCGCCCTTGTGCCGTGTCGTGATGCGGCCGTGGGCGTTTCGCCCGCCCTTGCCGTGCAGCGGCCGAACCAGCGACTTCTCCGGATGGTCGCGAGTGATCTCAGCGAAGTCGGAGACGCTGGCACCGCGGCGACCGGGGGTCGTCGGCTTGTACTTGCGAATTGCCATGATTCTCTAGGTCTTCCTCCGTCGCCGGCCTGAAAAAATCAAGCCGGTGCTCCGAACAGGTCGATGGGCTTGCTGCCCGCGGCCAGCGTCACGATGGCGCGCTTGGTGTTCTTGCGCTTGCCGTAGCCGGTGCGGGTGCGCTTGCGCTTGCCCTGCCGGTTCGCGGTGTTCACCGAATCGACCTTGACGCCGAAGATCTTCTCCACCGCGATCTTGATCTGCGTCTTGTTCGAGTCGGGGTGCACGATGAACGTGTACACGTTGTCTTCGATCAACCCGTAGGACTTCTCGGAGATGACCGGGGACAAGATGATGTCGCGGGGGTCAGTGACGGTCGCCATCAGGCCGACACCTCCTCTTTGTCCTTCTTGGTATTCGCGCTGATGTAGCTGTTCAGCGCTTCCACGCTGAACACCACGTCATCGGCCTTCAGCACGTCGTGGGTGTTGAGCTGATCCGGTGAGATCACGTGCACGCCGGGGAGGTTGCGCACGCTCTTGGCGCCCGTCTCATCGGTCCGGCCGATCACGACCAGCACCTGCTTGCGATCGGTGAGCGTGGCAAGGAACGCCTTGGCGCTCTTGGTCGACGGCGTCTGGCCCTCGATCAGCTCCGTGACCGCATGGATACGGCCGTTGCGGGCCCGGTCCGACAGGGCTCCTCGCAGCGCTGCGCGGATCATCTTCTTCGGAGTGCGCTCGCTGTAGTCACGCGGCTTGGGGCCGTGCACCGTGCCGCCGCCGGCGAACTGCGGCGCCCGGGTCGAGCCCTGCCGGGCGCGGCCGGTGCCCTTCTGCCGGTACGGCTTCTTGCCGCCGCCGGAAACCTCACCGCGCGTCTTTGTCGAGTGGGTGCCCTGCCGCGCCGCGGCCAGCTGCGCCGTCACCACCTGGTGCATCAACGCGATGTTCGCCTCGACATCGAAGAGCTCGGCCGGTAGTTCTACCGAGCCGTCCTTCGTACCGCCCGGGGTGTGGACGTCGATCTTGAGTGTCTTTTCGGCAGCCATTACTTCTCGCCTCGCTTGATTGCGCTGCGGACCATCACGAGCCCGCCGTTGCGGCCGGGGATGGCGCCCTTGATGAGCAGCACGCCATTCTCGGCATCGACCTTGTGCACCAGCAGGTTCTGCGTCGTCACCCGGTCGTTGCCCATCCGCCCGGACATCCGGGTGCCCTTGAACACCCGGCCCGGGGTGGCGCAGCCACCGATGGAGCCGGGGCGGCGGTGCACCGCCTGGGCGCCGTGGCTGGCACCCTGGCCACGGAAGCCGTGGCGCTTCATCGTGCCGGCGAAGCCCTTGCCCTTGCTGGTGCCGGTCACGTCGACGTAGGTGCCGTCGGCGAAGATCTCGGCGGTCAGCTCCTGACCGATCTCGTATTCAGCAGCGGCGGCCTCGTCATCGAGCCGCAGCTCCGCCAGATGGCGGCGCGGGTTCACCCCGGCGGCCGAATACTGCCCTGTCACAGGCTTGTTCACCTTGCGCGGGCTGATCTCGCCGTAGGCCAGCTGCACCGCGCTGTAGCCGTCACGCTCCGTCGTGCGGATGCGCGTCACAACATTGGGCCCGGCCTTGACGACCGTCACCGGCACGACCCGGTTGTTCTCGTCGAACACCTGCGTCATGCCCAGCTTGGTGCCCAGAATTCCTTTTCTCGCCATGGTTTTCTGGAATCTCCTACTGAATGTTGACGTCGACGCTGGCCGGCAGATCGATGCGCATGAGCGCGTCGACCGTCTTCGGCGTGGGGTCGAGGATGTCGATCAGCCGCTTGTGGGTGCGCATCTCGAAGTGCTCCCGCGAGTCCTTGTACTTGTGCGGGGACCGGATGACGCAGTACACGTTCTTCTCGGTCGGCAGCGGCACAGGGCCGACCACGCTGGCGCCGGTTCTGGTGACCGTTTCCACGATCTTGCGCGCCGAGGCGTCAATCGCCTCGTGGTCGTAGGCCTTGAGCCTGATGCGGATCTTCTGTCCCGCCACGCTTCTCCTACCTCACTCATACAGGGCCCGAAATCGGGCCGCCGGCAATCGAGCCTCGCGCTGCTATGCCGCCGCTGTTCTTCTGTCTGTGGTCCACCGGTCCCCGCGGTCGGGTGTGTCGCCCGCACGCACACTCGTCCGCGGCGAAAATCGTCACGATCGAGAATGGCACCGGATGCGCCCGGTTGGGCGCCGGTCGTATGCCCCGGCCACGCGGTCCGAACAGGCACCGTCCCGGCTCAAGGCAACCCGAACAGTATGCCCTAGAAAACGGCACGCTCCAAATCCCTGGCCACGGGAAACCCGGCGACGCCGGTGTCACCGCGCCGGCATCATCTTACCGGTGAGTAAGGTACTCCCCCATGGCCGCCCCGACCTCCACATACCGCGCATGGAAACGCCTGTCCGCGATGCCGGGCGGCACCCGGCTGTTCTCGGCCGCGGCGATCGCGCGGGTGCCGTATTTCGCCTCCATCGTCCCGCACGTCGTGCGAATGGAACCCGGCTACGCCGAGGTCAGGGTGCCCAAGTGGTTCTTCATTCACAACCACCTGCGCACGGTGCACGCAATCGCGTCGTGCAACGCCGCCGAAATGGCGATGGGCATGGTGATGGAGGCCAGCGTGCCGACCAGCCACCGCTGGATCCCCAAGGCGATGAACGTCGAATATCTGGACAAGGCGACCACGTCGCTGCGCGCCCAGGCGCGCCTGGCGCCGCCGGACTTCAGCTCGATCACCGAAGGCGCCGATGTCGTGGTGCCCGTGAGCGTGGTGGACCGGGCCGGCACCGAGGTCGTACACGCCGACATCACCTGCTGGGTCACACCCGCCTGATCCGCCGGCTCAGCTCGGCAGGCTCTCCCAGAACGCGCACTGATGTCGCTGTTCGAAGTCGGTGACGACGTGGCTCGCGTCCGGTTGCAACCGCATCCGCTCACCCGCCTGCGCTGTCCTGAGTTCCGGCCAGTCCGGCCCCGGTGAACCGGTCGCGACGAATCGCGCCCAGTAGTCGATCATTTTGTCGGACAGCCGCTGTTGGGCGGGGCTCAGCGGGGGCGCGCCGCCGACGTCGAACAGATACCGCAGCTCGAGCGAATGGGCGGCCCCGACCGGGAACGGCGCTTCGCGCAACGGCTCTGGCGCCGGCGCCTCGTCGTCGGCGAACTCGTAGGCGTAGACGGGTTGGCCGGACAGTGCATCGGCCATCCGGTCGGCCACGCACGCGAAGTCGGCCGCCGTCACGGCTGCCGAGTAGGCCAGTGCGACGTTGCCGCCGTACCGGTCGGGCGGGTAGTGCGCCGCCACGGCGGCCGCGTGCGGCCCGAAGACCTCGGCGAGCAGTTCTGGGTAGTGGGCGGCGTCGAACGGGCGCCCGCGCAGAAACTGCAACGCTGCGAACAACGCGAACTCGACTTCGGTGGTGCCGATCATGACCGGCACCCGGGCGGCCTTCCCGCTGGTGATCGCGGTGAACGAATTCTCCGGCAGCGCAGGGGTTCCCGCCACCGGGCCACTCACTCGTTCGGTCCCGAACCCGGCATACGTCAGCGGGGCCCGGAATCGGTCCGCGGGCAGCGAGCGAAGACACTGCGCGGCGACAAGCGGATCGGCGCATCCGATTCCGGCGGCGTAAGCGGTGCTGGCCTGCTGTGCGGCCGGCAGGTCGTATTGCGCCTGACACGGCGCGCTCTGGATGATCGCCGCGCTGAACAGGCCCTGGGACCCGGGTGCGACGAGGTGGTCACACACCGCCATTCCGCCCGCCGATTCGCCCGCGATCGTGACTTTGTCCGGATCGCCGCCGAATTCGGCGATGTTGTCGCGCACCCAGCGCAGCGCCGCCTGTTGGTCGGCCAAGCCGTAGTTGCCGACGTCACCGTCGGAACCGAATGCAGGGTGGGCGAGGAAGCCGAGGGCGCCGAGGCGGTAGTTCATCGTGACGACGACGACACCGCGACTGGCCAGCTGCCGCGCCCGGTAGATGTCGCCGCTGCCGTTCAAAAAACTGCCGCCGTGAATCCATACCATCACCGGTTTCGCGTCGCCGGCAGGTGGCGGCGTCCAGACGTTGAGGGTCAGACAGTCCTCGCTGGGCGGACGATGGTCGACGTCGGAACTCGTGTCCTGGATGCAGCGCGCGCCCGGGCGGGTCGCGTCGCGGAATCCCGTCCAGGGGGCGACCGGTGCCGGCGGTTGCCAACGTAACGCGCCGACTGGTGCTGCGGCGTAGGGGATTCCGGCGAAGTACCGATGATCGGCGGCGACGGTCCCGCGGACCGCACCCGCAGCGGTCTGCGCCACCCCGGGATCGACGGGCACACCTTCGGCGGCCGTCTCTTTGCCCGCGCATCCCGCGAGCAGACCCGCGATGGCGAACAGCACCGCGGTCGCCCGGAGTCGACGGGGGCATCGCAAGGGCACGAACGCCGAGCCTACTGAGCAAGTTGGCCGCGGCCCTTTGCGACGTGGCGCCCGTCACATAGACTGTCGACTTGACACGCGTCAAGTTTGTCCGCAGCCCGGTAGTGAAGGAGCCCCGATGAGCACCCCGACGATGGATGACGCCGCGAAGGTACTGGCCGACCCGAAGGGCTACGCCGACGACGCGCGACTCCACGAGGCGCTGTCCTATCTACGGGCGAACAATCCGGTGGCGTGGGTCGACAACCCGCCCTACCGGCCGTTCTGGGCGATCACCAAGCACGCCGACATCATGGCCATCGAGCGCGACAACAACCTCTGGCTGTCCGAGCCTCGGCCGTTGCTCGCGACGGCCGAGGCCGACGACGTCCTGAAGGCGCAATTGGAGGCGGGTATCGGGCTGCGGACGCTGATCCACATGGACGACCCGCACCACCGCAAAGTGCGTGCGATCGGCGCGGACTGGTTCCGCCCCAAGGCGATGCGCGCGTTGAAGGTCCGCGTCGACGAACTGGCCAAACGCTACGTCGACAGGATGCGCGAGATCGGTCCGGAGTGCGACTTCGTCACCGAGATCGCGGTGAACTTCCCGCTCTACGTGATCATGTCGCTACTCGGCCTGCCCGAAGAGGACTTCCCCCGCATGCACATGCTCACCCAGGAGATGTTCGGCGGCGACGACGAGGAGTTCCAGCGCGGCCAGAAACCCGAGGACATGCTCGCGGTGCTCGCAGACTTCTTCAACTATTTCGCCAAGCTCACCGCCTCGCGACGAGCCAACCCGACCGAGGACCTCGCGTCGGCCATCGCGAACGGCCGCATCGACGGTGAACCGTTGTCGGACATGGACACCGCGTCCTACTACGTGATCGTCGCCAGTGCCGGGCACGACACCACCAAGGACGCCATTTCCGGCGGGCTGCACGCCCTGATCGAGAACCCCGACGAACTGGACCGGCTGCGGCACGATCCGGACCTGATGCCGACAGCCGTCGAGGAGATGATCCGGTGGTCGACGCCGGTCAAGGAGTTCATGCGCACCGCAGCCGAGGACACCGAGGTCAGGGGTGTGAACATCGCCAAGGGTGAATCCGTTTACCTCGCTTACGTTTCCGGCAACCGAGACGAAGAGGTGTTCGACGAGCCGTTTCGCTTCGACGTCAGCCGCGACCCGAACAAACACGTCTCATTCGGCTACGGCGTGCACTTCTGTCTCGGCGCCGCGCTGGCGCGGATGGAGATGAACAGCTTCTTCACCGAACTCATCCCCCGCCTGGAGTCGATCGAGTTGGCCGGCGCCCCCGAACTGACCGCCACCACCTTCGTCGGCGGCCTCAAGCACCTCCCGATTCGCTACTCGCTCAGGTGACGCCGTCCGGCTTCTTGGCGTGCGTGGCCAAGAAGCCGTCGACGGCCGCCTCGGCGCACGCCCGGTAGTCGAAATCGGCCACAGTCGACAGCTTGCCGAGAACCAACGGGCCGATGAGCAAGGCGATGGCCCGCATACGATCCACCTCGTCGAGTTCCTCGGCCGCCTGCGCACTGTCGAGGATCGCGTCGAACGGCACCGAATACAGCTGGATGATCCGCGCCCTGAGAGTGCTGACCGCGTCCGAACCCGCTTGCTGCGCTTGGGGATACGTGTCGACATCGGGTCCGGAGGCCATCCACGTCATGGCCGTGATCATCGCGGGCACCTCGGCGATCGACTCCGCCCAGCCCACCACCACCGCGATCAACCGATCCCGCAGACTGCCTTCGGCGGGCGGCATCGGCGCCGGGTTGAGCAGGCTCATGAACGCCGCGGCCATCAGATCGTTGGCGCTGGAGAAGTGGCGATACAGCGTGGCCCGCGCCACGTTGGCGGTCCGGGTCACCGCGTCGATCGTGACGGCGTTCGGCCCCCCGGACCGCAGCAACGTCGTCGCAGCGTTGAGCAGGCGGGCCCGGGAGCGGGCCGGCCGCGGATCAGTACTCCCGCCGCTCATCGTTTGATCCCCTCCGTTGTCTCGAAGCACGCTCGTCCGGCCCCGCCCAGGATATCGACGCCTCGACCCTGCTGCTGGCAGCAGTTCGCTTTCGTCAGCTCCGACCGCGCGGTCAGACGACGAATCCGGCCGCCCGATGTCCGAGCATGACGATCGTCGCGTGCGGGCCCCGGCTGGGGATCGCGGGCAACACCGACCCGTCGACCACCCACAACCGGTCGACGCCCCGCACGCCGCACCGCGAATCGACCACCGCCGCCTCATCCCCGTCGGCGCCCATCGGCGCGGTCCCCGACAGGTGCTGCGATGTCGACCACGTCACCGGACCGAGTTCTGTTGTCGCACCGATGAGGTCACGAGCGAGCGCGGTTCCGGTCTCCAGTTTCGCGATGTCGTCGGGTTCGGTGTCGTAACGATGTTCGATGGCCGGAGGGGTATCGGGGTCGTCGGTGACGACGCGCACCCGTCCTCGAGATTTCGGCCGCATCAACGTCACCCCGATGTGGGGATGGTCACCGGGATCGTCGCGGCGGCCGCTCACCATCGCTCCGAATCCCGCCGTATACGGGCGGATCTCGAGAGAATCTTCTGTGGTCAGCACCGCCTCCAGCGGAGGCAGTCCGTGTGTTTCCGACCAACTCACCGGTAGTACCCATTCAGGGTGGTCCGACGTTTGCGTGCCCACCGGCAGATCGACGGTCACCGGTATTCCCGCCGCCGCCAGAACGTCACTCGGGCCGATGCCGGACAGCATCAGAAGGTGAGCCGAGCCGATTGCGCCTGCGCACAAGACGATTCGGTCGGCGTCAAGGTCGACGGCGCCTTGCGGGCCCACGCAGCTCACTCCGACCGCACGGCCGGCGACGATCCGGATTCGCTGGACGCGGGTATTGGCGAGCAGGGTGAGGTTCGCCCGGTCCATCGCGGGTTGCAGATGGGCACCGCCGGGGCCGACGCGGGTGCCCTGGTGGATGTTCAGCGGCACCGCTCCCACTCCGGGGCGCAGCGGCGCGTCGGGCGTCGACCCGTTGAGATCATCGATCCACGGGTGACCCGCGGCGGTGGCGGCGTTCACGAAAGACGCTGTGCATCCGTCGAATTCGGCCACCCGCCGGATCAGTATCGGACCCTCCGACCCGTGTATCGCGTTGTCGAAGTCCAGATCGGTTTCGATGGCGCGGAAATGCGGCAGCACTTCTGTCCAGGCCCATTCGGGGAGTCCCCAGCCGTCGAAGTCCGACGGCAGTCCTCGGCAGAAGTAGCCGCCGTTGACCGCCCCCGATCCCCCCACCACGGCGCCGCGCATGATCTGCGCATGCCGTGGCGGGTCGACGGTCAGCGTGGTCGGAAATCGTCGCACCACAGAGCTGGCGGCCCCGATCGGCAGCCGCAACCCGTCGCTGATCTGCGTCAGCACCCGAGGGTCCGACGGTCCCGGGCCCGATTCGACGACCGTGACCACGCACGACGGATCTGTGGAGAGTCGGTCGGCCAGAACGGAACCGGCGCTGCCGGCACCGACGATCAGGACGTCACTGCGCACGTGAGGAGCAAATGATTCACTGCGCACGCGAGGAGCAAATGATTCACCGCGCACGCGAGGTGCAATAGATTCACTGCGCACGCGAAGAGCGTCGTTTCAGGTCCGGATCTGGGGTTTGAGCGCGCCGAGATGTCGCTCGCGGACCACGCCGGCCCACAGCCCGGTGCCGTAGGCGATGTCGTCGAGGCGTTTGAGGACGATGTAGGTGAGCAGCCCGACCCGTGGGGTGTCGTCCTCGGCGCTGCCATTGCGCGCCAACCAGTCGACGATCCCTTCGATGACCGCGGCCAGCAGCACCACCTGCCGACACCGCCTGGACAGCAGCGCGGCGATCAGGGCCAGCGGCCAGTAGTGCCGACAGATCGCCGACGCGAGCTGCATGGCGGCGGACCACAGTCCGTGCGCCGCCACCACCGCGACGTCCCTGGGCTCGGTTTCGACGCTGGACAGCGACTTGGCGATGCGGCGGCCGGTGACGGTCGCAACGATGATCGAGGCCAGGTACCCGATCGATGAGCCCATCGCCATCAGCATCCATGCCAACAGCGTCCAGCCCGAGATCACCAGCGGAGCGGTCTTGCCGGGATGCCGGACCGACAGCGGCGCGGCGGCTTCGCCGTAGAAAGACCTGCGCGAGAACCACTCTCGCAGTCGCGTACGATGGTCGTGCGCGACCAGCGCGATCGGTTCGTAGCGCAGACGCGTCCCTGACTCGATGAGACGCCAGCACAGGTCGACGTCTTCGCCTGACCTCAGCGTCTCGTCGAAGCCGCCGACCTCGCTGAGCATGGACCGGCGGCAGATGATCGCGGCGCTGGGGACGTAGGACACCGTGCCGTACGGCATCACCGGGGCCTCCCGCAGACCGAGGTCGAGCGACGACCGCACCGCCTCGTACCGGGCGACGACGTTGTCGGGTTCACGCAAGCCGACGATGCGGGGCGCCACCAGCCCCACGGCGGGATCGCAGAAGTGGCCGAGCAGCGCCTCCAGCCATCCACGCCGCGGCACGACGTCGCTGTCCAGGAAGGCCACGAAATCGGTGTTGCACGCCGCCAGGCCGGTGTTGCGGGCCGCCGCCGGTCCCCTGCTGCGGTCGTGGCGAAGCACCAGCACGTCGCCGTGCAGATCTGTGAAGTCGGACCGCTCGAGCGGGGTGGCCGAGCCGTCGTCGACGACGATGACACGAAGGCCGCGCACCGCTGTGAGCAGCCGGCGCACGCCAGAAGCATTGTCGCGCACCGGTATCACCACGGTGACATCCCGGTGGGACGGACCGCTGGCGGGCCGTGGATGTGCCACGGTCGCATCGAGCAGCGCCCGTGCCACCTGCGCGCTGACCGCGTCGTGCACCTCGAGCCGACCGCCGCTGAGCATGGTCTGCGCGGCCGGCGCCAGGCGCAGAAGACGGGTCGGGGAACCGCCGAGGAGGGCGGACCCTTCACCGAGCACCTTCACCCGGCGATCGACCTGGACGGCGAAGCCGTCGGGTAGCCGCGGTCCGGTCATGTCAACATCCCGTCGCGGTCAGGTACCCAGCGGGTGATCCGTCGCAGGCATGCCCCGACCATATCGGGAAAGATCCGGGCGCCGTCTTCCTCCGTCGCGGTGGTGGGGTCGCCGAGCACGCCGACCTCGCTCACCGCGGCGACGCCTGACCGTCGCAGTTCCGGAATGAGTTCGCGAAGGGGGGAAACATTGCCGGGCACAGTTTCGTGGATACGAACGTCCTGCGGCGAAATATGTAGCAATACAGACGTTTCGGTGTGACCGGCGTGCGCATCGGCGCCCGCCACGGTGCACGAGCACCAACCTGCATCGCGGCCCTCGTAGCGCAGCAAAGCCGTCGCCGCCGCCAGCGCCTCGACGTTGCCTCCGTGACCGTTGACGAAGACCAGCCGCGAAGCCCATCGCGATGCGGACCGGCCGTACTCCACCAGCAACAACCGCAGCGCAGCCGTGCCGATCGACACGGTGCCGCTGAACTCCTCATGTTCACCGCTCGCGCCGTAGCCGATCGCGGGCGCGACCATCCAATTCAATTCATTGCGGCCGGCCAGTTGGTCAGCAACGGCTCGAGCGACGGCCGTCGCGATTCTCGTGTCGGTGTCCAGCGGTAGATGCGGACCGTGCTGCTCGGTGGAGCCGACGGGGACGAGCAGGGCTGACGGGGTGCTCTGCAGCTGCTTCGACGTCGCATTCGCGAGCTCGCTGACAGATGGCACCCGCCGATGGTAGGCCGAATTCACCTGTCGTGCGCCAATTGTTGGCGCATGCGCAGCAATTCATTCGGTGGAATTTTCGATACCACCATCGACACCGTCCCGCCAGCCTCGTGCGTCCCGCCTCTACCAGCGAGTTCCCTCTGACGCCGTCGCGGTCAAGCGGTCGGGCCGCCGGGCACGCCGAGTGCCCGGACGAAGTCGGGCGGAACCAGGATGTCCTCGGTCTCGAGATCATGCACCGACGCGCGACCCAGACCCATCAATGCAGAATCGATGCCGCCGCGCAGGACGTCGAGCACGTTCTCGACACCGGCCTGGCCGTTGGCCGCGAGGCCCCACAGGTATGCCCGGCCGATCATCACCGCACGAGCGCCGAGCGCGACGGCCTTCACCACGTCGCTGCCCCGGCGGATGCCGCCGTCGAGCAGCACCTCGACGTCGTCTCCGACCGCCTCGGCGATCGCAGGCAGGGCACGGATCGATGCCGGTGTCCCGTCCAGGTTGTTGCCACCGTGGTTCGACACGGAGATCGCCGAAACCCCGGCATCCACAGCGCGTTTGGCGTCGTCAACCCGCATCACCCCCTTCAGCATGAAGGGACCGCCCCACAGCTCGCGAAGCCACGCGATGTCTTCCCAGGTCGGCGGGGGCGTGCCCATCCACTCGCCGTAGGCGGCGAAGAACGGCGGGCCCGGCTCGCCGCGCGCCGCCTGATTGGGCACCCGCAGGTTCGGCGGCCGCAGGGTCTTGCCCCATTGCCACATCCAACTCGGCCGGGTCAGTCCCGTCGGGAGCATGCGCACGGTCGTTCGCAGATCCATCTGCTCGGGGATCTTCGGGCTGCCCCAGTCGCGGCCATGCGAGAAGCTCCAGTCAGTGGTCACGATCAGCCCGACGGCGCCGGCCTCGCGGGCCCGCTCGACCCTGGCCGCGATCGCGTCCCGGCCACCGAGCCAGTAGACCTGGAAGAAGAGCTTGGGGTTGGCCGCGATCACCTCTTCGATCGGCTTGCTGGCGAAAGACGACAGACCCATCGCAGTGCCGCGGGCGGCTGCCGCGCGTGCGACCGCGACCTCGCCTTCGGGGTGGACCGCCTGCACCCCCGTCGGCGAGATCAGCACGGGCAGCGAAATCTCTTGTCCCATCACGGTGGTGGCCAGGTCGCGCTTCTCGGTCGCCCCGATGACGTGCGGCGCGAAGCCCAACTCGGCGAAGGCGTCGACGTTGTCGGAAACCGTCACGCCCTTCTCGCTCGCGGCGATCAGCGCCGAGTACACCGGCTTGGGAAGCCGACGCTTGGCCCGCTCCTGAGCGGCGGCGACTGTTTCGAACCACGTGTCAGCCATGATCACACCGGACTTTCGTTGCAGAATCGGGCCGGGGGTTTGGTCAGCAGCTTGAGGGCCACCGGACCTTGTTTGGTTCCCCTGGAGTGGTCACCACTGGGTTTGGGTTTGACGCGCTCCCGTTCCAAGGCAGGGGCACCCCAGCCCTCCACGCATTCGGGGTCAGGGCCGTCCAGTGGCAAACCGGTGAAGAACTTGGCGGCCATGCAGCCGCCACGGCAGCTGTCGTAATGGCCGCAGCTTCCGCACGCACCTGCCGACTGCGGCTCGCGCAACTCGCGGAACAGTGGTGCGTGCTGCCAGACGTTCTGAAAACCACCGTCGGACAAGATGTTTCCGGCCAGGAACTTGTCGTGGATTGCGAACGGGCAGGCGTAGACGTCGCCGACGGGGTCGATGAGGCAGACCACCCGGCCGGCGCCGCACAGGTTGAGCCCGGCCAGCGCGCCGGGCGCGCCCAGTCCGGACAGGTGGAAGAACGAGTCGCCGGTGAGCACTCCGTCCCCCTTGGCCACCAGCCAGTTGTACAACTGTCGCTGCTGGTCGGCGGTCGGGTGCAGGTCGTCCCAGGTGTCGGCGCCGCGGCCGGAGGGGCGCAGTCGCGTGATCCGCAGTGTGGCACCGTACTGCGCTGCGAGAGCGGCGAATTCGTCGAGCTGGTCGACGTTGTGGCGGGTGACGACCACCGAGATCTTGGCGTCCTTGAAGCCGGCGTCGGCGAGGTTCTGCAGCGCCCGGGTGGCCATCGCGAACGAACCGGTGCCACGCACGGCGTCGTTGACCTCCGCGGTCGCGCCGTCGAGCGAGATTTGCACATCGACGTAGTCGCTGGCGGCCAACCGAGTTGCCACCTCGGGCGTGATGCGCACGCCGTTGGTGGAGAACTTCACGCCGACGTGATGTGCGGTGGCGTAGTCGACGAGTTCCCAGAAGTCCGAACGCACGGTCGGCTCGCCGCCGCCGATGTTGACGTAGAACACCTGCATGCGCTCGAGTTCGTCGATGATGTCCTTGCACTGCTGGGTGCTCAGCTCACGCGGGTCGCGCTTGCCCGACGACGACAGGCAGTGCACGCACGCTAGGTTGCACGCGTAGGTCAGCTCCCAGGTGAGGCAGATCGGGGCGTCGAGGCCATGCTCGAACTGCTCGACGAGCCGAGGCACGGGCTGGGCGGCCGGCGCGAGCGCCGAATTGGTGGCCGGCGCGTGCGCCGAATCGGTGGACGTCATTGCGGGACCAGCATTTTCGATTGGGCAAGCACAGAAAGTGCGTGCAGGTACGGTGCCTGCTGCGCGTCGTCGATACCGGCGGCGCGGCAGGCGGATCGGACGTCGGGGTGGTCGGACAGCGCGTTGACGACGTCAACGATCGTCCGGTTCTTCAGGAATGACAGCTTGCGCGTCCCGAAGTGGTAGAGCAGCGCCCCGAACGGCTCCGGCCGCACCGCCACCTGGTGGTGCAGCCGCCAGCCGTGTTCCGGATCGAACACCGGGCCGGGGCCCGAATCCAACCCGGTGCCGGGGCCCGAATCCAACCCCGGGCCGGGGCCCGAATCCAACCCCGTTCGGGACGCCGCTCTCGACGAAGCCACGGTCAGTAGACCCCGCACATCCCGTCGATCGACACCTCTTCGACCAGCGTCTCGGTGACGAGTTCGTCGGCTTGCACCTGCTCATTCGGTTCCATGGGCTTGCCTTTCTCGGGGCGCTTTCGCTGTTCTCGACAATTGTGATCGAGATCGCAATATTATGGCATCGGGTGCCAGAATGGAAGAGGGCCCCGGAAGAGGAGCGCGTATGGGCTCGGAAGCACCGCATCGAGTGGGCCGCCGGCGCGCGACGACGTGGGCGCACATCAGCAACGTGGCCATCGACATGTTCGCCGAGCACGGCTTCGACGAGATCAGCGTCGACGACGTCGCCGAGGCCGCGGGCATCGCTCGGCGCACGCTGTTTCGCTACTACCCATCCAAGAACGCGCTGCCCTGGGGCGATTTCGACGCTCACCTCGAGCGCGAACTGCTCACCGACCTCGATCCGAGTGTGCCGATCCGCGATGCGTTGCGCACAGCGCTGTTGGCGTTCAACACCTTTGACGAGGCCGAGACCGCGCGCCACCGACAGCGCATGCGGGTGATCCTCGAGACCGCGGCGCTGCAGGCCTACTCGATGACGATGTACGCCGGCTGGCGCGGCGTCGTCGCGGCGTTCGTCGCCCACCGGCTCGGCACCGGAGCCGGCGACCTCGTGCCGCAGACAGTCGCGTGGACGATGCTCGGCGTGGCGCTGTCTGCTTACGAACACTGGCTGGCCGACGAGTCCGTGTCGCTGGCCGAGGCGCTGGGTGCGGCGTTCGACGCGGTAGCCGACGGCCTCGATGCGCTCGGCTGAGCGGCGCTGCAGAATTTTTTTCGATTGGGGCGTCGGAGTTCAGTCCCCCGCGGCGACGATAAGGGTGTGAGCGCCGAACCGGATGGCACCGACGCTCCACGGGCACTGCTGGCGCTGTACGACGAGGCGCTGCCGGTTGTGTACGGATACTTCGTCCGGCGCTGCGGTGACCGTGGAACCGCCGAAGACCTGACGTCGGAGACGTTTCTGGCGGCGATGGATGCCGCCCGGAAAACGGCTCCACCGCCGATGAGCGTGCCGTGGCTGATCGGCGTGGCGCGTCACAAGCTGGCCGACCACTACCGGCGCCGCCGCGACCGGTTCAGCATCCCCGTCGCCGAACTGCCCGAGCCCGCAGAGGCGGCCGACGATTGGGATGACGAACTCGACCGCATCGTCGCCGAAAGCGTGCTGGCCAAGCTGCCCGAGCAGCATCGGACGGTCCTGGCGCTGCGCTACATGGACGACTGCTCGGTGCCCGAGTGCGCCGAGCTGATCGGCCGGACGGTCCACGCCACCGAGGCGCTGCTGGTGCGGGCCCGCAGGGCGTTTCGAGCTCACTACCCCGAACCGGAAGGAGGGCGGTCGTGAACAACAGCCACGATCCGCTGGCCGTGCTGCACGGCGACGAGCTTCCGGTCGCACCCGATCCCGCGTTCGCCGCCCGGCTGCGCGCACGCCTGGAGTCGGCACTGTCTCTGCCCAATCGGACACAAGGAGTTCAAATGAGTGACACCGATACCGCGATCGCCGAACTCACCGAACCGTCGATCGCGACATCCGTCGTACCCCGCAGCGCCGCGCTGCCATACCTGACCGTCAGCCCGGCGCGCGACGCGATCGCCTGGTACGTCGATGCGTTCGAGGCGCGGGTGGTCGGCGATCCGATCGTGATGGACGACGGCCGCATCGGCCACGCCGAGCTGGCGATCTCGGGCGGCGTTTTGTACCTGGCCGACGAGTATCCCGAGCTCGGCCTCAAATCACCTGCCCCGCAGGCTGCTTCGGTATCCCTGATGCTCGAGGTCGCCGATACCGACCGTGCGCTGGCGCGGGCCAGGGAACGCGGCGCGACGGTGCAGCAGGACGTCGGTGAGGCGCACGGTGCGCGCAGCGCGACCATCGTCGACCCGTTCGGCCACCGCTGGATGCTCAGCGGGCCGTTGACCGGCTCGGCGGTGCCGATTCAGCACGGCGACGTCGGCTACGTCTCGGTGTGGGTGCCCGACGCCGAGCGTGCCGCGGCGTTCTACGGCCACGTTCTCGGCTGGAGCTACGACCCGGCGACACACCAGGTGACCAACACCGATCAGCGGATCGGCATCTACAGCGTCGCAAGTGCGCAGGGAATGCTGTGCTGCTACGCGGTCACCGACCTCGACGGCGCACGACAGTCCATCGTCGACGGCGGCGGCGTGGTCGGCCAGACCCAGGAGTTCGACTTCGGCACCGTTCTCGACGCCACCGATCCCGCCGGTGCTGCGTTGGCGGTGTTCCGGCCGGCGCCCGGCACGCCGCGGCCGGCGCTCAATGGCACTGGGCCAGGCGAACTTTCGTACATCACCTATCAGGTCCCGGATTCCGCCGCGTTCCGGTCGTTCTACGGGAGGGTCCTGTTCTGGACGTTCGAGCCGGGCCACGTCGACGACGGCTGGGGGGTGCGCGAAACCCATCCGATGGCGGGGTGCGCCGGCGGCAACGCCGAGGCGGTGACCGTCCCGATGTGGACCGTCGCCGACATCGACGCCGCGGTGGCGCGGGTGCGTGAAGCGGGGGGCACCGTCATCGAGGAGCCGTCGCAGCAGTCGTACGGGCGCTCGGCGCTGTGCACGGACGACCAGGGCACCCGCTTCTACCTCGGCCAGTTCTAGCGGTGATTTCGGTGTCCGAACGCTCGCTCAGCGACTGTTCGGACACCGAAATCGCTCACCCGAGGACGTCGGCGATCGGTGCGCCCGCCGCGATCTTGGCGCGCACCTTCATGACCTTGCCGGGCATGCCGCCGCCGACCACCCCGACGACCACGCCGTCGCGTTCGTAGAAGGCCAGGAACTTGCGGCCGTCGTCCTCGACGACGTGCACCGTGTCGTCGGCGTGCGGTTCGCCGAGACACTGGATCTTGACGTCGTACTGATCGCTCCAGAAGTACGGCACCGAGACCGCGGTCGGCGGCTCCTGCCCCAGCAGCGTGGGCACCAGTACACGGGCCTGATCAGCGACGTTACTCCAATGCTCCACGCGCACTTGATGTCCCGTTTCGTGCCGCCAGGAAGCGACATCGCCGATCGCCCAGACATGCCGTGCGCTCGCACGGCCGCGGTTGTCGCAGACGACGCCGTTGTCGACCTCGATGCCGCTGCCTTCCAGCCAGCCGGTGGCCGGGTGTGAGCCGATACCGACGATCACCAGGTCGGCCTCGAGAGCGGTGCCGTCGCTGAGCACGACCGTCTCGACGCGACCGGCGCCGCGCACCTCTGCGACTCCGACGCCGCAGCGCACGTGCACGCCCTCGGCGCGGTGCACCCTCGCCACCAGTTCACCGATCTGCTCACCGAGTACCGACGCCAGCGGCGCGGGCTGCGGCTCCACCAGGGTCACCTCGACGCCGAGCTTGCGCAGGCTCGCAGCCACCTCACAGCCGATGAACCCGGCACCGACGACGACAGCGCGCCGGGCCGAGCCGGCCTCCTTTCGCAGCGCCACGCTTTCGTCGTAGTTGCGCAGGACGTGGATGCCCTGGAGATCGGGAAACGACGGAATGCGCTTGGGCACCAGGCCGGTAGCGATGATGAGCTGGTCGTAGCCGAGCTCGCTGCCGTCGGCGAGGGTCAGTGTCTGCGTAGCCGTGTCGACCGACCGTGCGCCGCTGCCGAGCCGCACGGTGATGTCGTTCTCCTCGTAGAACTCCGCGGGCTTGAGCGTGACGTCGTCGGTCTCGGAACGCAGCACTTCCTTCGACAGTGGCGGGCGGTCGTACGGCAGATGGTCCTCGTCGCTGATTATCGTGACCGGTCCGGTGTACTCCGACCGGCGCAACTGTTCGGCCGTGCGGGCCGCGGCCAGTCCGCCGCCGACGATGACGATGCCCCCTGATGTGGTCATGGGCAGTTCTTACACGATGCCTGCGGCGATTTGTCTGCCACCCCGGCCGAATCCTGCCGGCCCGGCCATCAGCCCCGACCGCGGTCGATGATGTTGGTCAGCACGACGATGCTCTCGCTGCGTTCGACCTCGGCGGCCGAACGGATGCGCTCCAGCGCCTTCTCGAGGTGGCCCATGTCGCGCGCCACCACGTGCAGGATCGCGTCGGCCGTACCGGTGACGGTTGCCGCACTGATGACCTCGGGAATGTCAATCCACGCCGCCCGCAACCGGTCTGGGGCGATGGTGCCGTGACGGAACACCTGGACGTACGCCTCGGTGGTCCAGCCCAGCGCGCTGCGGTCGACGACGGTGGTGAAGCCGCGGATCACCCCGTTGTCGAGCATGCGGTCGATCCGCCGCTTCACCGCGGGCGCCGAAAGGTTGACCCGCTCTCCGATATCGGCGTAGGTCGCGCGTGCGTCGTTGATCAGCGCGGCGAGGATCTGCTCGTCGGTGTCGTCGAGACGATCCATGACCACCTCCACACAATGAATCGCCGTATCACGTGAGTGTACACAATAAAGCCCTGGTAGACACGCAATAAACGACGATTGATTGCGCCATCGACGCGTCCTACCGTTTATTCATGACGCTCGACACCGCTCCCGTCATGTTCGAACTCCCCGGTACACCGGGGAACGCAGGGATGACCGCCACCGAAGCGGCGATCGCGATCGACGACCGCTATGTGGCACACAACTATTCGCCGTTGCCGGTCGTCGCCGCCAGCGCCGACGGCGCGTGGATCACCGACGTCGAAGGCCGTCGGTACCTGGACTGTCTGGCCGCGTACTCGGCGGTCAACTTCGGGCACCGGAACCCGGAGATCACCGCCGTCGCGCACGCCCAGTTGGACACCGTGACGTTGGTCAGCCGCGCCTTTCACTCCGAACGGCTCGGCTCTTTTTGCGCGGCATTGGCCGGGCTCTGCGGTAAAGACATGGTGTTGCCGATGAACAGCGGCGCGGAGGCGGTGGAGAGCGGCCTGAAGGTCGCCCGCAAGTGGGGCACCGACGTCAAGGGGGTGGCGACCGGCGCGGCCAACGTCGTGGTGGCGCACAACAACTTTCATGGCCGCACCACGACCATCATCAGCTTCTCCGACGACGAGACCGCCCGCCGCGGCTTCGGCCCCTACACGCCCGGGTTCCGGTCCGCACCATTCGGTGATGCCGACGCGTTCGCCGACGCGATCGACGAGAACACCGTCGCTGTGCTGATCGAACCGATTCAGGGCGAGGCCGGGATCGTGGTTCCGCCCGACGACTTCCTGCCGCGGCTTCGGTCCCTGTGCACCGAACGGAACGTGCTGATGATCGCCGACGAGATCCAGTCCGGGCTGGCGCGCACCGGGCGGACGTTCGCGTGCGAGCACTGGGGCGTCGTGCCGGATGTCTACCTGCTCGGCAAGGCACTCGGCGGCGGGGTGGTGCCGTTGTCGGCGGTGGTGGCCGACACCGATGTCCTCGGCGTGCTGCATCCCGGTGAGCACGGTTCGACGTTCGGGGGCAACCCGCTGGCCGCGGCAATCGGCTCGACTGTGGTGGCGATGTTGCGAGGCGGCGAATTCCAATGCCGCTCCGCCGAACTCGGCGATCATTTGCACCGGAGGCTTCGTGAGCTGATCGGCCACGGCGTCGTCGCGGTCCGCGGCAAGGGGCTGTGGGCCGGCGTCGACATCGACCCCGCATCGGGTAGCGCCAACAACGTCACACTGCGCATGGCGCATCGCGGTGTCCTGGTCAAAGACACCCACGGCTCGACGGTACGATTCGGCCCGCCATTGGTGATCACCGCCGACGAAATCGACTGGGCTGTTGACCAATTCGCCGCCGCCCTGGCCGAATGAGTTCGGCGAGCAGACGCGAAATGCCCCGAAATGCCGCGAAAACGGGGCAGTATGCGTCTGCTCGCGAGAGGAAGGTCAGTGCTTCATGGCGCCGCGGTCGACGGCAATCTGGCTGCCAGACAGCGTCTTGGAGCCGTCACCGGCCAGCCATGCGACGACGTCGGCCACTTCCTCCGGCTCCATGAAGCCCTGCAGACCCTTGTTCTCCTCGTCCAACGGCTGGTACGGCATCGGCGAGAAGCTGTGCAGGTAGCTGGGGTACTTGGCGAAGATCGCCATCATCGCGTCTTTCTCCACCATCGGTGTCTCGATCGAGTACGGATGGATCGAGTTCACCCGGATCCCGAATTCACCGGCCTCGATCGCAAGCGCATTCGTCAGCGCGGTCAGCCCGTGCTTGGAGGCGCCGTAGTGCGCGTTGCCGGGCGTGGCCTTCAGCCCGGCCGACGAGCTCACGATGATGATCGATCCTCCGTTGCCCGCAGCGATCATCGCGGGTACCGCGGCGCGCAGGGTGCGCCACGTGCCGTTGAGGTTCACGTCGATGACGGTGTCCCACTGCTCTTCGGACATCTCCCAGATGCGGCCCCAGCTGAGCACACCGGCATTGGCGACCACGACGTCAAGCCTGCCGAACTGCTCAACGCCGTCGTCCACCACCTGCTGCAGCGCGGCCAGATCCCTGATGTCGACCTCGCGGGCAAGCACCTTGCGCCCCGTCGCCTCGACCGCGCGCACCGTTTCGGCCAGTTCTTCCGACGTCGCCATCGGATAGGTGATGGTTTCGGAGATCGGCGCACAGATGTCGATCGCGATGATGTCGGCGCCCTCCTCGGCCAGCCGGATCGCGTGCGCCCGCCCCTGCCCGCGCGCAGCTCCGGTGATGAAGGCCACTCGGCCTTCCAGAGGTTGGTTCGTCGCCGTCACCGCTGCTCCTTTCGGGATGCTGCGGACAGGCTAACAGCCGAACTGAAACGTGTTCTAGTAACCGTCCCGTGGGCTGGGACCGCTCAGAGCTCGGCGATGATCTGCTGCCGCTTGGCGGTGTACTCGTCTTCGGAGATCACGCCGGTGGCGCGCAGTGTCTCGAGTTCCTGCAGGCGTTGGGCGGTCGACGGCTCCGGTGCCGCGATCGGCGAGGCAGCCGGCGCCGAGGAGGCCGGCGGTGCGGTCGCGGCCGGTGCCTGCTGGGCGGCGGCTCGTCGCACGACCGCTTGAACTTGTTGCCGGGCAGCGGGGTTGGAACGAAGGTCGATCATGTTGTTCAGGCTGATGTTGTGCGCCTTGAGGATCTGCAGGATCTCCATCAGCGCCGCGGTCTGACCGGTCAGGTCGTACGTCTGGTTGTCCTCGGCGATGGTGAAGTTGGCGGGCATCAGCCCGCTGACCAAACCGCTTCGCTCCCAGTCGATCTGATATTCGTTGGTCATCGGGTCCACCAGTGCGACCAGTTTGCGGTTGGTGATCATCGGCAGCCTGGTGATCGAGGCGAGCACCCGGTCCTGGCTGGCGAACGGCGCGATACCGGGCCCGGAGATCTGCAGGTCGAGTTTCACCAGTGGCTGTTCGTTGATCCGCGTGCCCGTTTCGTGTATGCCCGTGACCTGAGCCAGTGCGAGCACCCCGGTCTGCTCGAGGGCGGCGGTCTTGGCGCTTGACCTCGCGCCCGCGGCGGTGATCGCTAACGCGATCAGCACGTCGACGGCGGTGATGAGCAGACCCGCCCAGAACATCCACTTCATCAGCGGATCGCCACCGGTCGCGAAGTAGATCACCAGGAATATCGGTCCGACGATGCCGCACAGCAACACGAACGCTTGGACCTTGATGTAACGCCACAACATCTGTCTGCCACGCTCCCGTCGTCCGCGACTGCGTGTCAGATTATCGCCGAACCGCCGTCGGCGAGGCTACAAAAGAGCGTGCTTCGGACCGACTGACGATTACTCGGACGTGGCCGTTGCCTGCAGAGACGTCGTCGCGCCCAGTGGTGTGATCGGAAGGGCCTCGGGCGCCTCGGTCGTCGCGGGCGCGGGTCCGACGAGTTGATACAGCGGCTTCGTCCACCGGTACCCACCGGCGGCGGTCGTGTAGCTGGTGTGGATGACGGTCGACACCTTCGACACTTCCTCGGCGTCCGGGTCGTAGTCGCAGACCGCGTCGCCGAGTTCGCACACGCTGATCGTGCGGGCGCCGATGGCCGGTGGCAGCGGTTGCGGAGCGTGGGCCAGGATCGGCCAATCCTGCGCAACGCCCTTTCCGGCGCCCGGGACACTGGTGACCGAGCCGATGTTGATGGTCGGGTCGGCGGGCAGCCGGTCGCCGTCGGCGATCAGCAGCGCGGCAACCATATTCGGGTTCGTACCGGCCGCGTGCAGGTTGCGGTGTACCACCATCGCGCCCTGTGAGTATCCGGCGAGCACCACCTTGGACTCCGGGCAGCGCTGTGTGAACGCCGTGTACTGCGAGCCGAGCGCCGCGGCGCCGGCGTCCACACTGCTCATGAAGCCCAGCCACTCCCCGACGCCGCCATCGTCATCGGGCACCGCGACGGCGGGGTACTCGACGGCCTCGGCGGTCATCGTGCGCCCATCGCGCTGCACCAGCTGCCGCAGATCGAGGTAGGACTGATAGATGTCGTCGCCCATTCCGGCGTTCGCGGTCAGGTCGCCGTCACGCTGACCGGAGCCCGCCGCGCCGAACCAGTGCACGTCGGGGCAACCCGGAGCGGCTTGCGCCAGCCCTGCGGAAAGGCCGGCGAATGCGGCACCTGCGATCGCGGTCGCGCTGGCGAGCGTAGTGAGACGACGAAGCATGAATCCAACCCTTCCGCGCCCCGACCAGGGCAGTCGGAAGGTACATCGTCACAGTCGTCTCAGCCGTTACACCGCACCTCGCGAAAGCGGCGGCCACCCGACGCTGACCGCCGCTAACCCGGTGGCAAGACGGAAATGCCCCGAAACCTCTCGGTTTCGGGGCATTTTCCGTCTGCTCGCGCAGAGATCAGATCACTTGATGATCTTGGTGACCCGGCCGGCGCCGACGGTACGGCCGCCCTCGCGGATCGCGAAGCGCAGACCCTCGTCCATGGCGACGGGCTGGATCAGCTTCACCGAGATGTCGGTGTTGTCACCGGGCATCACCATTTCGGTGCCCTCCGGCAGCGTCACCACACCGGTCACGTCGGTGGTGCGGAAGTAGAACTGCGGACGGTAGTTGTTGAAGAACGGCGTGTGCCGGCCACCCTCGTCCTTGGACAGGATGTAGACCTGGCCCTCGAAGTCGGTGTGCGGCGTGGTGGTGCCGGGCTTCACGACGACCTGGCCGCGCTCGACGTCCTCACGCTTGATGCCGCGCAGCAGCAGACCGACGTTGTCACCGGCCTGACCCTGATCGAGCAGCTTGCGGAACATCTCGACACCGGTGACCGTGGTCTTGGTGGTGTCCGGACGGATGCCGACGATCTCGACTTCCTCGTTCACGTTGATCACGCCACGCTCGACGCGACCGGTGACCACGGTGCCGCGGCCGGTGATCGTGAAGACGTCCTCGACGGGCATCAGGAACGGCTTGTCGGTCTCGCGGACGGGATCCGGGATCGACTCGTCGACGGCCTCCATGAGCTCCTCGACCGACTTGACCCACTTCTCGTCGCCCTCGAGCGCCTTGAGCGCCGACACGCGGATGACCGGGGCGTCCTCGTCGAACTCCTGGGCGGCCAGCAGTTCGCGGACCTCCATCTCGACGAGCTCGATGAGCTCCTCGTCGTCGACGGCGTCGGCTTTGTTCAGCGCGACCAGGATGTAGGGCACGCCGACCTGGCGGGCGAGCAGCACGTGCTCACGCGTCTGCGGCATCGGGCCGTCGGTCGCCGCGACCACCAGGATCGCGCCGTCCATCTGGGCGGCGCCGGTGATCATGTTCTTGATGTAGTCGGCGTGACCGGGGGCGTCGACGTGCGCGTAGTGACGCTTGTCGGTCTGGTACTCCACGTGGGAGATGTTGATCGTGATGCCGCGCTGACGCTCCTCAGGCGCATTGTCGATCTGGTCGAATGCGCGCGACTCGTTCAACTCGGGGAACTTGTCGTGCAGCACCTTGGTGATTGCTGCGGTCAGCGTCGTCTTGCCGTGGTCAACGTGACCGATGGTCCCGATGTTGACGTGCGGCTTCGTCCGCTCGAACTTCGCCTTCGCCACTGTGTGGTCCTCCTGGACTGTGTTGGTGCTTGTCTAAAGCAGTGTTGATCTTTGCAGTTGTTTCTCGCCGCAACGCAACCGGGGTTACTGCCCGGTTGCTTTAGCGATGCTCATTGCTCGACTCCGGGTCAGCTCCGATCCTCGGGCCTGGCGGCCCTCGATTCTCACTGCCCCGTCGCCTTCGCGATGATCTCCTTCGACACGGCCGCCGGAACTTCTGCGTACGAGTCGAACACCATGGAGTAGTTCGCCCGGCCCTGGGTCTTCGACCGAAGGTCGCCGACGTAGCCGAACATCTCCGACAACGGCACCTGCGCCTTGACGACGCGGGCACCGGATCGCTCCTCCATGGCCTGGATCTGACCACGGCGGGAGTTCAGGTCGCCGATCACGTCACCCATGTAGTCCTCGGGTGTGGTCACTTCGACCGCCATGATCGGCTCGAGGATCACCGGCTGCGCAGCCTGTGCCGCTTTCTTGAGCACCTGCGAACCTGCGACCTTGAAGGCCATTTCCGACGAGTCCACCTCGTGGTACGCGCCGTCGAGCAGCGTCACCTTGAGGTTGACCAGTGGGTAGCCGGCCAGCACGCCGTACTGCATGGCGTCCTGAGCGCCGGCGTCCACCGACGGGATGTACTCGCGAGGGATACGGCCGCCGGTGACCTTGTTCTCGAACTCGTAGGTCGCCCCGTCCTCGCCGGTGAACGGCTCGAGGTCGATGAGCACCTTGGCGAACTGGCCCGAGCCACCCGTCTGCTTCTTGTGGGTGAACTCGACCTTCTCGACCTTGCGCTTGATCGTCTCGCGGTAGGCCACCTGCGGCTTGCCGACGTTGGCCTCGACCTTGAACTCGCGCTTCATCCGGTCGACGAGGATGTCGAGGTGAAGCTCGCCCATACCGCCGATGACGGTCTGGCCGGTCTCCTGATCCAGGTGGACCTTGAACGTCGGGTCCTCCTCGGCGAGCTTCTGGATCGCGGTGCCGAGCTTCTCCTGGTCGCTCTTGGTCTTGGGCTCGATGGCCACCTCGATCACCGGATCGGGGAAGGTCATCGACTCCAGCACGATCTGCTCGTTCGCGTCGGACAGCGTGTCACCGGTGGTGGTGTCCTTGAGTCCGATGACGGCGTAGATGTGGCCTGCCGAGGCACGCTCGACGGGGTTCTCCTTGTTGGCGTGCATCTGGAACAGCTTGCCCAGCCGCTCCTTCTTGCCCTTGGTGGAGTTGATGACCTGCGAACCGGACTCGACGGTGCCGGAGTAGACGCGGACGTAGGTCAGCTTGCCGAAGAACGGGTGCACCGCGATCTTGAACGCCAGCGCCGAGAACGGCTCGTCGACCGACGGCTTGCGGCTGATGACCTCGTCCTCTTTGCCGGGCACATGACCCTGCACGGACTCGACGTCCAGCGGCGAGGGCAGGTAGTCGATGACGGCGTCCAGCATGGGCTGCACGCCCTTGTTCTTGAACGCGCTGCCGCACAACACCGGGTACAGCTCGGAGTTGACGGTCAGCTTGCGGATCGCGCCCTTGATCTCGGCGACCGTGAGCTCCTCACCGCCGACGTACTTCTCCAGCAGCTCCTCGTCGGTCTCGGCGACCGCCTCGAGCAGCTTGGTCCGGTACTCCTCGGCCTTCTCGGCGAGCTCGGCCGGGATGTCCTCGACCTCGTACTTCTCGCCGAGCGCGGTCTCGCCGCGCCACACCTTGGCCCTCATCTCGACCAGGTCCACGATGCCGATGAAGTCGTTCTCGGCGCCGATCGGCAGCTGGATGACCAGCGGCGTGGCACCGAGACGCTCCTCGATGGTGCGCACGGTGAAGTAGAAGTCGGCGCCCAGCTTGTCCATCTTGTTGACGAAGCAGATGCGTGGAACGTCGTACTTGTCGGCCTGCCGCCAGACCTGCTCGGACTGCGGCTCCACGCCTTCCTTGCCGTCGAACACCGCGACGGCGCCGTCGAGCACGCGCAGGCTGCGCTCCACCTCGACGGTGAAGTCGACGTGGCCCGGGGTGTCGATGATGTTGATCTGGTTGTCGTTCCAGAAGCAGGTGACGGCCGCGGAGGTGATCGTGATACCCCGCTCCTGCTCCTGCTCCATCCAGTCGGTGGTCGAAGCGCCGTCGTGGGTCTCACCGATCTTGTAGTTGACGCCGGTGTAGTACAGGATGCGCTCGGTCGTCGTGGTCTTGCCGGCATCGATGTGCGCCATGATGCCGATGTTGCGGACCTTGTTCAGGTCGGTAAGCACGTCCTTCTGTGCCACAGAAGTCTTCTCTTTCGCTTGGTAGTTGCTTCGGGTCTGTCGACCGCGGCGCGCTGTGCCTTATGTCGTCGCTTCGCGACTCCGGCACGCCGGCGGTTAAATCACCAGCGGTAGTGTGCGAACGCGCGGTTTGCCTCGGCCATCTTGTGGGTGTCCTCACGCCGCTTGACGGCGGCACCCAGGCCGTTGCTGGCATCGAGGATCTCGTTTGCCAGGCGCTCGATCATGGTCTTCTCGCGGCGCTGCTTGGAGAAGCTGACCAGCCAGCGCAGCGCGAGCGTCACCGAACGGTCCGGCCGCACCTCGACGGGAACCTGGTAGGTGGCGCCGCCGACGCGGCGGCTACGAACCTCGAGCGCCGGCTTGACGTTGTCCATGGCCCGCTTGAGGGTGACCACCGGGTCGGTGCCGGTCTTGTCGCGGGCCTGTTCGAGCGCACCATAAACAATGCGCTCGGCCAGCGATTTCTTCCCGTCCAGGAGAACCTTGTTGACCAGCTGGGTGACCAGCTGCGACCCGTACACCGGATCGTTGACCAACGGACGCTTGGGCGCGGGTCCCTTGCGCGGCATCAGCTCTTCTCCTTCTTCGCGCCGTAGCGGCTACGAGCCTGCTTGCGGTTCTTCACGCCCTGGGTGTCCAGCGAGCCGCGGATGATCTTGTAGCGCACACCGGGCAGGTCCTTCACACGACCGCCGCGCACCAGCACCATCGAGTGCTCCTGCAGGTTGTGGCCCTCACCCGGGATGTAGGCGGTGACCTCGACCGCGCTGGTCAGCTTGACTCGCGCGACCTTGCGAAGTGCCGAGTTCGGCTTCTTCGGCGTGGTGGTGTACACGCGGGTGCACACTCCGCGACGCTGCGGGCTGCCCTTGAGGGCCGCGGTCTTCACCTTGGCGATCTTGTCGCGGCGACCCTTGCGGACCAGCTGCTGGATGGTTGGCATCTACCGGCTTTCTGTGTTGCTGCTCTGAAGTTCTGGTCAAGTCTCTGCACTGCACTTTTGTCCCGGTCACGTACCCCGCGATCGGGTGTGTCGCACACGCCCGCCCGAGGCAATCGAAGGCATTGCCTCAATTCTCAGGGCATGGCGACATGCGAATTGGCCCGGCGTGCAGGCACGCTTCGCAGGTCCTGTTGACAACCGCACCCGCAATGCGCCTTATCTGCCAGGCACGATCGTCCACAATACCAGCACGGGGGCAGCGCTCCAAACCCGTTGGCCGCGCACTAACCGCAGGTCAGGTTACCTTCATGCCGACGGCTCGCTTGTGCGTCTACCGACGTTCCATGCCGGAGGCCAACCGCATCACCATGTCGCTGTACACCGCGTCGGTGTCGATGCCGTCCATCGCTCCGGTCATCTCCAGCAGAACGAACCCGTGCATGGCCGACCAGAACTCCAGCGCCGCATAGAACGCGTTCTCGCCTTCGAGCCCGTAGGACGCCAGCACTGCGATGACGGGTGCGGCCGCCGCCCTGGTGGCCTCGGTGAATTCGGGATCGTCGCCACCCAACGGCATCCGGGTGAAGGCCGAATAGCGACCCGGGTGGTGATGGGCGTAGCTGCGATACGCGCTGGCCATGGCCGTCACCGCGTCGTCGCGGGTGCGCCCCTCGCCCACATTGGTGAGCATGCCGATGATGTCGCCGACGACACGCATCCGCACCGTTCTGCGCAGGTCTTCGAGGCTGTCGACGTGGTTGTACAGCGACGGGCCCTTGGTTCCGAGCTGGGTGGCCAGCGCGTTGATGGTCAACGCGTCCCAGCCTTCGCGGTCCAGGAATGTGAGCGCTGCGTTGACGATCGAGTCGCGACTGAGTCGAGGCGATCGCCTGGTCGGCGTGCCGGAGGGCTGTGCCATGCGCGCGTCGCCCCCTTGCCGTCTCGTCGGTTCCCGGTTGATCCCGGAGAAAACTAACACCTCTAGTTTCCTCCGACTCAGTTGACGCGCTCCTGACTGAGCTCGGCGAGTTTCTTGGTGATCGAGCACAGATCGGGCAGCGTCGCCGGATTCATCGTCTGGATCGACCAGGTGATGACGTCGCCGCCCTTGGCCACATAGAAGCTGCACGCGTTCCCGTCGAACGCCTTGAACCCCTTGTTGCCGTCGACCGACAGTTCGGTGAGCGTGCGGCCGGCGTGCTGTTCCAGCGACCGCTCGGTGTCCATGTCGCTGCCGCGATACCACCAGGTCGAGATGCCCATCCCGGCGCCGACCGTGCCGAACACGGTGTTCTCCTGCCAGAAACAGCCCGCGTCGCTGACGACGGCCCTGGTGAACTGCGCGGAGCCGGCGGCCGCGACGATGTCGCCGTCGGTGATGCCGTTGCAGTCGACGCTGCGGAAACCGCTGTCGACGGCCGTCGGCGACGCGGTCGGGGGCGCGTCGTCGGACGACCCACACGCGGTGAGCAGCGCCGCCGTGGCGGCCAGCGCGGCGATCCCGCGACAGACGGCCACTGTCACATCTCCGACTTCAGCGTGGCGGACAGGAGTCTTTCCGCATCTACGCACGGGTCACCGACAGACTGGTCGCGCCGCTGCACCCACCAACTCAACACCCCGCCGCCGGCCGCGGCGGTGGCCGAGCAGGCGGCGCCGGTGATGTCCCGCCGCGCCACGAACGCCTGATGACGTTCGACCACGGTCTCGGTTATTTTCGCGCCCCGCTTGGTGGCCAGCTCGCGTTCGCGGTCGAGGCTGCCGGTCTGAAACCAGGAGAATGTGGCGTCGATTATCGCGTCGCCACTGAACAACACGTACTGGCAGACCGCACCGCTGTAGGGCCGCATGACGCGATCGGCGCCCAGGATGTCGCGGACGGTGTCGTCGTCGAGCAGAGCGCATCGGTCGTTGGCGTAGCCGTAGTTGCGCTCGGAATCGGGTCCGTCGGGATGAGCCCGCTGCGCGCTTCCCTCGACGGTCTCAGCACACCCTGCCACCGTCACCACCGCTACGATCGCCGCGACAGCAATCGAACCGACCCGCCAACCCATCGCCGCTCACGCTACCCAGCGCCGGCGTTCATGGCGACTCCGACGAACCATGCCAAGACCGGCATCCGGCCACGTACGCTCTCCCCCATGATGTGGACTGTTGTCGCCCGGGCACTTACGGCATCCGCCGTCGTGTTTCCGCTGATCCTCACCGCTCCGGGCGCGTATGCGCAACCGGTGGTCTGCAACCCGTTGGCGCGTAACTGCGCCGACACCGGTGTCGTCGGCGCCCACCGGGGGACTGACACCCACATCACGGGTATCGGCCTCGTTGAGACGATCGACTGCAAAAACTCCACTCTGCTCGTCAATGGCACGGGTAATCAGATCACCGCGCTGGGCACCTGCTGGGGGGTGACGGTGCAGGGCAGCGGCCACGTCGTCGTAGCCGACAACGTCATCAACGATGTGACGGTCTACGGCTGGGACCAGACCGTGCTGTACAAGAACGGAGCGCCGGTGGTCTTGGACCGCGGACGCGAACTGGGCATGACCAACCGCATCAATCGGGTACCCGCATGAGCACAAGCACGCATTCCCTGTCCCGCTACATCGCCGCGACGGTTGCCGGGGGCGCCGCCGCGGCCGCGCTGCTGCTCGCCGGCTGCGGATCCGAGAGCAGCGACACCAACAGGCCGACCGCGACGGCGGGGACGTCGGGCGCCCAGGTCGAGATCGGCAACACGATCAACTACGGCTCGTTCGGCACCACGGCCGACATCGACTGCGCCGACGGCAAATCGCTCAACATCGGCGGGTCCAACAACACGCTGACCGTCAAGGGCACCTGTTCCAACGTGAACATCGGCGGTGCGGACAACAAGGTCAACTTCGAAAAGGTCGACAAGGAGATCAGCGTCGTCGGCCTGAACAACACCGTGACATATCAGGACGGTGATCCGAAGATCAACGACACCGGCACCAACAACAAGATCACCAAGGCCTGACTGTCAGGCGCTGGCTCCGTGCCGACCCGCACCGGCCGCGAAACGTGCTGCCCCTTCCAGTGATTCGGCGGCCACGCGCGACATGCTGCCGAACTCGAAATCCATCGCCTCGGCCTCCGCACGTCCCCACTGGTTGAGCATCGACAGTCGATCGGCGCGCATGCACTGCTGCGGCAGCGTGGCGAGTTCGGCGGCAAGTTCCTCTGCCCGTTGGCGCGCTTCACCTTTGGGCACCACCCGGTTGGCCAGACCCATCGAGAGGGCCTCGGCCGCATCGACGGCGCGGCCCGTGAGTATGAGATCCATTGCGCGGCTGTGCCCGATCAGCCGCGGCAACCGCACCGTGCCACCGTCGATCAGCGGCACCCCCCAACGGCGGCAGAACACACCCATGACCGCGTCCTCCTCGACGACGCGCATGTCGCACCACAGCGCCAATTCCAGACCGCCCGCGACCGCGTAGCCACTGACAGCGGCGATCACCGGCTTGGACAACGCCATTCGGCTCGGCCCCATCGGACCGGGGCCGGTGCGATGCACGGGGTTGGCGTCGGGCGTGCCGAACGCCTTGAGATCCGCTCCGGCGCAGAAGGTCCCGTTGTCCCCCCACAGAACCGCGACGGCCGCCGAGTCGTCCTTGTCGAACTCGTCGAAGGCCGCGTACAGCCCCGCGGCGGCCGGACCGTTGACGGCGTTGCGAGCCTCGGGCCGGTTCATGATCACGGTCGTGACGGCACCGTTCTTCTCGACCCGTACCCCACCTGTCATGTCGCCTCCATCAGTCGGTCACTGTCGCGCCGCGCGGACAACTCCGCGGCGAAGTCGGTGTACGCCTGGCGCAGCGCAGCGCCGGGCCAGTCGTCGGGCAGCAGTTGGTCCGGCAGTACCGGATCGGTGAGCAGGTGGCGGACGATCGCGGCGGCCGCGACGAAACGCCCGGGTACCTCAGCGGCCGAACCCATTTCGTCGAGCAGCGCCCGGCCGGTCCGCACCCAACCCGGCAGGTCCCACAGCCGGGCCGCCAACTCCGCGGGCTCGGCGTCACGGGCTTGCAATACCCGTGCCCGCCCCAGCACCTGCGGCGGCAATTCGGCGTCGAGGTTGTCGGGCCGCAGCCACACCCCTTCCCGCAACTCGGCGAACCGGCCGTCGTGCAAGGCGTTGCGCAGTGCGGCGCGGGTCCGGGCGTCGGTGCCGACGCTGGTGATCACCACCGTTGTCCAGTCGCCGTCCCACGTGCGCAGTCGCGGATTGATGGCGTCGTCCTGGCGACGCTGCCGCGCCAACAGCCGGTCCGACAATCGATAGCCATCCGCCGAACGCACCAGGTCGCCGGCGCTGACCATTCGTGTCAGCGCGACCCGGACGGTCGGCTCGCGGATATCGAAATCGGCCGTGAGACGGAGCAGTTCGCTGACCGTGGCCCATGCCGGGTGCGCGCCGAGCAGCACGCTCAACATAACTGAGCGGGCCGTCATCCGCGAAAGCGACTTCGGCATCACACCCCGGATGTCTTGCGGCCGTGGTCGCCGAACGGTTCGTCACGCTGCCGCACCGCCTCGCGGAAACCGTGTTCCCGTGACTGTGCGACGAACGCATGCCCTTCGGGTGTGTGTCGCGCGATGCCGTCGAACACGGTCGAGATCATCGCGCTGTTCGCGGTGCCCTGGTTGTACAGCGCCGAGTTCATCGCCAGTTTGACCATGATCAGCTGGTTGATCGGCACGCGCGCGATCCGCTCGACCAGTCGCTCTGTGCGCTCGTCGAGGTCCTCCGGCGAGGGCGCCTCCACCGCCAGCCCCCATTCCGCGGCCTGCGCGCCGGTGATCGAATCGCCGGTCAGCAGAAGGCGTTTGGCTCGCTGATCGCCGAGCCGATGTGCCCACATCCCCGCCGCCGGCACCCCCCAGACGCGGGTCGGCGGATAGCCGATCTTGGCGTCGGCCGCCGCGATCACCTGGTCGGCATGCAGGGCGATGTCGGTTCCGCCCGCGACGCAGTAGCCGTGGATCTTGACGACCGTCGGCTTGTCGCAACGCATCAGGCTGGAGAAGCCGCGAACGAACCGGCTCATCATCTGATAGTCGATCATCGGATCCCACGGCTGATCCGGCAGATGGTTCACGGCCTGCGTCTTGCCCGACAACACGGTGTCGCGGTACGGGTTGCCGCCACCGGCCGACGATGAGCCCTCGGCGTACGCCGACAGGTCGAATCCTGCGCAGAACCCTTCGCCCCGCCCGGAAACCAGGATCACGTGCACGTTCGGGTCGAGGTCGGCCCGTTCGACGAGTGCCGACAGTTCCAGTGGCGTGTCCGCGACGATCGCGTTGCCCTTCTCCGGCCGGTTGAACGTGATGCGGGCGACCCGGTCGGTGACGTCGTAGGTCATCGTCTTGAGGTCGTCGAAGTCGACGGGCCTGATCGCGTGCGTCATACCGGGCTCACCATCCCGCGTGAACAGACGCAAAGTGCCCCGAAATGGCGTGGAAACAGGGCAATTTGCGTCTTCTCGCCCAGGGGCGTCATCCCTTCACCAGGGCGCGTTCGATGATCGGCGCGAGATCAAGCCCAGTGGGCAGGGTTCCGAATGCACCGCCCCACGCTCCGCCCATCCGGGTGGCCAGGAACGCCTCGGCGACCGCGGGATGTCCGTGGCGCACCAGCAGCGACCCCTGCAGCGCGAGGCTGATGTCCTCGGCGACCTTGCGGGCGCGGTACTGGATGGTCTCCAGGTCGCCTAGGGCCGGCCGCAACGCGTCGACATGGGCATCCAGGTGCGGATCAGAGCCCGCCGTGACGGCAAGCTCGTCGAACAGCACGTCGATGCACTCCGGCCGAGTCGCCATGGCGCGCAACGTATCGAGCGCACTGACGTTGCCCGAGCCTTCCCAGATGCCCATCAGCGGCGCTTCCCGGTACAGCCGCGCCATACCGAAGTCCTCGACGTAGCCGTTACCGCCGAGGCATTCCATCGCTTCGGCGGCGTGCGGGGTGGCGCGCTTGCACACCCAGTACTTGCTGGCCGCCAAGCCGATTCGGCGCAGCAGCGTCTCGCGGGCATCGCCGCGCACGGCGGCGTCGGTCGCGCCGGCCATGCGCATCGCGACGATCGTCGCCGCCTCGGCCTCGACGGCGAGGTCGGCCAGCACGTTGCGCATCAGCGGCTGATCGATCAGATACTCGCCGAACGCTTTTCGATGCTGTGCGTGATGGATCGCCCGGGCCAGGCCGTTACGCATGCTGGTTGCGCTGCCCAGCGTGCAGTCCAGGCGGGTGAGGTTGACCATCTCGATGATGGTCGGCACGCCGCGGCCCTCTTCGCCGACGAGCCACGCGATCGCGCCGTCGTACTCCACCTCGGACGATGCGTTGGCGTGGTTGCCCAGTTTGTCTTTCAACCGCTGCAAGAACATCCGGTTGCGGCTGCCGTCGGGCAGCACCCGCGGCAGCAGGAAGCATGAGAGCCCGCCCGGCGCCTGCGCCAGCACGAGGAAGATGTCGGACATCGGCGCCGAGGTGAACCACTTGTGGCCGCGCAGCGAGTAGCTGCCGTCAGCGTTCGGGGTCGCCTCGGTCGTTCCGGCGCGCACGTCGGAGCCGCCCTGCTTCTCGGTCATCGACATGCCCGCGGTGATGCCGGCCTTGGTGGTGGGCACCTTCAGTTCGGGGTCGTACTCGCGGCTCACCAGCAGCGGCTCGTACACCGCCGCCAACTCGGGGTTGTGACGCAGCGCGGGCACGACGGCGTAGGTCATCGAGATCGGGCACATGTGTCCCGGCTCGGGCGTCCACACCGATGTCTTGGCGGCACGCACGATGTGGGCGCCGGGCCGGTCATCGACCCACGGTGCGGCGTGCAGCCCGTGGCCGACGGCGACGGTCATCAGCGAGTGGTAGGCGGGGTCGTACTCGACCTCGTCGACGCGATGCCCGTAGCGGTCGTGGGTGCGCAGGATCGGTTGGTTGCGGTCGGCCAGCTCGCCCCAGTGCTGCGCCTGCCGTGACCCCGACAGCGCGCCCAGCTCGGTGACCTCGTCGAGGCCCCACTCGCCGCCCTCGCGGATCAGCGCCTCGGTGAGCACCGGCGACGTCGCCGGGTTGTAATCCTCCAGCGGGGAGACTTGGTTGGTGACGACGTGCGTGTCTGGCATGACGTCGATATTACACTTTCCCTACAGTCGCACAATACTCGTAACAGTCAGTCCCCGACGCGCACGCTGGGGACGACCGTTTCCTCATGCGGCTCGTCAGGGGACTCCGCACAACCGCTGTCGTCCCCAGTGCCCTGCTCTTGCGTGACCTCACTGGTCTTGTTGGGTTTTCGGGCTCGCCACGCCTGATACCGGTTGAGCGCGACGATCATGGCAACGGCCAACGCCCAGCCCAGCAGAATGTCGATGACGTAGTGCTCGGCGGTGTACACCAAGGTGAAAGCCATGACCAGCGGGTAGATCACCAACAGCGGTCGCCAACCCCGGTGCACCCGGCTCCACAGGAACATCGCGACGGCGGCGGTCATGGCAGCATGCAGCGACGGAATGGCGGCGACCAGGTTGACACTGGCCTGCCCCTGGTCGAGCAGTGCAGTGGCGGAGTGGAGGTTCAGCTTGCCCCAGCCCCGTCCGACGATCCGCTCGATCCAGTCGTTGGCGCCGTCCCGCGTGGTATCCATGGCGCCGAGCAGACCTCCGTCGGGCACGCCGCGGGCCGACCGAAACATGCACCGGGGATTGGCCGGGCCGTCGGCGATGTCGGCCGGGGTGCAGCGCGCGGCGGCCCATGGTGGTGCGGCAGGAAGCAGTGCGTAGATCGCCAATCCGGCGAATGACAGCCCGACGAACAACCGGACGAAAGCCTTCCATTCCTCGCGGTCGCGCAGCCACAGCACGCCGGCCACCACGTAGGGCAGGATGAAGAACGACATATAGACGCAGCTGATGACGACTTCCCACCAGGGCGGATGCGGAAGCTTCAGCTGTTCCTGCAGCCACACGGTCGGCACCGTCCCGAAGAACAGCCACCGGTCCACGTCAACGGGCCACTCCCACAACGTCGGCCGGCCGATCATGTCCGCCGCGCCCCTGCTGAGGTCGTAGGCGATGAGCACCACCGCGAACGGCAGCCAGTCGCGAATGATGTACAACATGCGGCGGCCTTGACCGATGCTCGCGGCGGCCAACCCCGTACAGACGTAGAGCAGTACCAACTCACGGTTGAATGCGAAGCCGTCGGTTGCCGTGCGATAGATGATGACCGCGGCCCAGATTCCAATCGCGACCCAGCGCAGGATCCGGAGCCACCGACGGCGCTTGGGAGCGGGGGCAGTCGCTTCTGTCAGCACAAGTGACTGCTGGTCAATGGCGGACACAAGAGCCTCTCGATGCCGGTCGGCGATCAGTACCGCCTGTTCCCGCCGAAGATCCTAGTTAACCGCCACGCCACCGAAAATTTGAAGGCCGTTTTTGTTACGGCACTGTGCTCAAGCGACCGGTCGACCAGGCGGTCAGCCAGCCCGGTCAGCCACAGTGCTCGCGGAGGAACGCGATGTCGTCCTTGCGGCCCTCGTCGGAGGTCTCGCAGATCACCGGCGCGTCGGCCGCTTTGACGACCGCCACCAGTAGCTGCGGGTCGATCTGACCGGTACCGAAGTTGGCGTGCCGGTCGGCGCCGGAACCGGCGGCGTCGCGCGAGTCGTTGCAATGCACCAGATCGATGCGCCCGGTCAGCGCCTTGATGCGGTCGACGGCGTCGATCAGCGCTTCACCTGCGGCCCAGGCGTGGCAGGTGTCCAGGCAGAACCCGATGCCCTTGTCGCCGATGTGGTCCCACAACCGGCCGATGACGTCGAAGTGGCGGGCCATCGCGTGGTCGCCGCCCGCGGTGTTCTCCAGATACACGGGCACGTCGGTTTCGAGGTAGTCGAGCGCTTTGACCCAGCGCTCGAAGCCGGCTTCGTAGTCGTTGTCGTCGGCGTGGCCACCATGCACGATGACCGCCGTCGCGCCGACATCGGCCGCCGCGTCGCAGGTGTCCTGCAGGATCTTGCGCGACGGGATGCGCACCCGGTTGTTGGCCGACGCGACGTTGATCAGGTACGGCGCGTGCACGTAGAGCGGCATGCTCGACGCCTTGAGTACGGCGGCGTCCTCGCGCGGCTTGGGCTTCTTCCAGCTCTGCGGGTTGCCGAGGAAGAACTGGACCACGTCGGCGCCGTCCGCCGAGGCGTCGGCCAGGGGGTCGTCTCCGTGAACATGCGAACCGATAAGCACGATGCCGAGTCTAGGCGGGCCGGCCGACAGCGATGAGTCTCGCCAGCGAGGCGGGTCCCTCTTTCATGCCCAACGATGTGTGGCCGCTGGTTCATGCGGAGCGGCGAGCGCTGATCGCCGACCTCGAACGCCTCGACGACGCCCAGTGGGCGCAGCCCTCCTTGTGCGACTGGTGGAGCGTGCACGACGTGGCCGCTCACATGGTCGACGTGGCGACGACGACGCGGTTGGGCTTCATCGTGGCGATGGCGAAGGCTCGCTTCGACTTCGACAGGCAGAACGCGCAGGGCATCGAGCGTGCGCGCGGCGCCACGCCGCAGCAGACGTTGCAGCGACTGCGCGAGGTGGCGGCCCGGACGTCGACTCCACCCGCCCCGCTCGACACCCGCATCGTCGAGGAGGTTCTCCACGGCGAGGACATCCGCCGGCCGCTCGGACTCACCCGCGACTATCCGCAGGAGGCGGTGGCCAGATCGTTGCACTGCCTTGTCGGCATGTCCGCGAAATTCGGCGGGGCGAAGGAGCTCGTCGCCCGGGTACGCCTCAGCGCAACGGATTTCGACCTTTCTGTCGGCGACGGCCCCGAGGTGCGCGCGCCCGCACTCGACCTGCTCCTCGCCGCATCGGGACGACACACGCCGTGTGTGAATCTGACGACGTTCTGAGCCAGAAACCGTCGTCAGTTTCACAGTCGGCACGTAAAAGCCCCCGCACGCGGCGGCGTTCACTGGTTACTGGACCGTCAGTGTTGCCGCCATGTTGGCGTGGTATTTGCAGTGAAATGCGTAGCTCCCGGGCTGGGCTGGCGCCACCAACGTCGAAACGCCGCCTCCGCCGGACACCCTGATGTCGAACAGATTGCCCTGATCGGCTGTAACAGAGTGGGCTCCGTCGGCCTTGTTGACAACGGTGATCCGCTCACCCGGCTTCACCGACGGCGGTACGGCGAAGGCGTAGTCGGTGATCACGATCTCCGGGCCCGCCGGCGCAACGGGAGTTGGACTCGGCGAGTATGCCGTTTCGGCTGTCGGGGCCTGGCCACCTGTCGTCACCGGCGCCGACGAATCGTCGCCACCGCATGCAGCCACACCCCCGACGAGCGCTATCGACATGAGCATCATCGCGACGTGTCGCATCATGTTCGCCCCCTGGTAACGACGAAGCGCGCACGTAAAGCATCGCACCGACACCAAACGTCCGTCTACTGCGAAAGACGCAGCGGAGCTCAGCGCCGCCAGAACAGGTGATGGGTGACGCCGCTGGGACTGGGGACGACCTCGTGGTGAAACCGGTCGTCGAGTTCGTCCGGTGAATCCCAGAGACGCGACCCGG
The DNA here is from genome assembly GCF_001499985.1 of Mycobacterium sp. IS-1556. Taxonomy (NCBI): domain Bacteria; kingdom Bacillati; phylum Actinomycetota; class Actinomycetes; order Mycobacteriales; family Mycobacteriaceae; genus Mycobacterium; species Mycobacterium sp. IS-1556. The sequence continues at coordinate 201,804 of NZ_LQIM01000034.1, read as the reverse complement.
AACCGAGTTCCACCCGTGAGACGGCCACGTGCAGCGTGTCGACGAGCCCCGCGTCGAGGAACTCCCGGATGGTGGTGGCCCCGCCACCCAGGCGGACGTCCTTACCGTCGGCGGCCGCCTTCGCCCGCTCGAGGACCGTGGCCGGATCGGCATTGACGAAGTGGAATGTGGTGTCCGACAGCGTGAAGGACGGCCGTTCGTGATGCGTCATGACGAAGACCGGGGTGTGGAACGGCGGCTCGTCGCCCCACCAGCCAAGCCATTCGTGATCTCGCCATGGGCCACGCTGCGGGCCGAACTTGTTGCGGCCCATGATCTCTGCACCGATGTTGTGGTGGAAGTCGCGCGTCAAGTAGTCGTCGAGCCCGCGGGTACCGCCCGGGTCCGTGCGGTTGGGCCAGCTTGCCGTCGCGCCCGCCCACGCGAACATGTCACCGGGATCGGCGTGGCCGAACGGTCGCTCAAAGCTTTGGTTCTCCCCCGCGCCGAATCCGTCGCGCGAGACGTTGAAGTTCTGAACCTTGAGAAGTTGGGTCACGCCCAGTTAGACCACCCGGGACGGTGGACCTCATCGCGGGTCACGATCACAATGTCGGCCTGACAGCGTTTCCGTGCATATATATCCGCGACGGCGCCCTCAGCACGACATTGTGTAAGCGACACGAAAAAGCCCCGGGGCGAGCCCGGGGCTTTCTCGTGACTAGCGGTAGTCGCTGTAGCCGTAGTCGTCCAGCGGAACCGCGGCACCGGTGGCCTGGCCGAAGTCCGGGCTGTAGTACTGATCCTCGTAGGACGAGATCGTGTACGCCGCAGCGCGGGCTTCTTCGGTCGGCTGCACCTGGATGTTGCGGTACCGGTTGATACCCGTACCGGCCGGGATCAGCTTGCCGATGATCACGTTCTCCTTCAGACCCTGCAGCTTGTCGCTGCGGCAGTTGATCGCCGCATCGGTCAGCACGCGGGTGGTCTCCTGGAACGACGCCGCCGACAGCCACGAGTCGGTGGCCAACGACGCCTTCGTGATGCCCATCAGCACCGGACGACCGGCCGCCGGCTCGCCGCCCTCGGCGACCACCCGACGGTTCTCGGTCTCGAACTCGCCACGCTCGGTCAGCGAGCCGGGCAGGAACTCCGTCGAACCCGAGTCGATGATCGTGACGCGACGCAGCATCTGCCGGACGATGACCTCGATGTGCTTGTCGTGGATCGACACGCCCTGAGCGCGGTAGACCTCCTGGACCTCCTTGACGAGGTGGATCTGCACCTCGCGCGGACCCTGGACACGCAGCACCTCGTGCGGGTCGGCCGCACCTTCCATCAGCTGCTGACCCACCTCGACGTGGTCGCCGTCGGTGAGCAGACGCTCGGTGCCGTCATCGTGCTTGAACACCTTCAGGCGCTGACGACGGGAGAGCTTGTCGTACACCACTTCCTCGCCACCATCGTCGGGAATGATGGTGATCTTGTAGAAGCGCTCGCCCTCCTCGAGCCGCACCCGGCCGGTGACGTCGGCGATCGGCGCCTTGTTCCGCGGGATGCGGGCCTCGAACAGCTCCTGCACGCGGGGCAGACCACCGGTGATGTCCTCACCGACGCCGCCCTGGTGGAACGTGCGCATGGTCAGCTGCGTGCCGGGCTCGCCGATGGACTGCGCGGCAACGATGCCGACCGCCTCGCCGATGTCGACGAGCTTGCCGGTCGCCATCGAACGGCCGTAGCACATCGCGCACACGCCGGTGCCCGTCGCGCAGGTCAGCACGGAGCGGACCTTCACCTCGGTGATGCCCGCGGCCAACAGCGCCTCGATCGCCGGGTCGCCCAGGTCGTGGCCGCGCTCGACGACCACGTTGCCCTTGGCGTCGACGGCGTCGGTGGCCAACGTCCGCGCGTAGGCCGACGTCTCGATGTGCTGATCGCGCACCAAGGCCGCATCCTTGCCGCTACCCTGCGGCTCGGCGAGCGTGACCGTGATGCCGCGCTCGGTCTCGCAGTCGGTCTCGCGCACGATGACGTCCTGGCTCACGTCGACCAGACGACGGGTCAGGTAGCCCGAGTCGGCTGTGCGGAGCGCAGTATCTGCTAGGCCCTTTCTCGCGCCGTGGGTGTTGATGAAGTACTCCAGCACCGTCAGGCCCTCGCGGAACGAGGACTTGATCGGACGCGGAATGAACTCACCCTTCGGGTTGGTCACCAGACCCTTCATGCCGGCCAGTGTCCTGGTCTGCGTGAAGTTACCCGTGGCACCCGAATCGACGATCGTGATGATCGGGTTGTCCGTCGGGTAGTGCGCCCGCAGGGCCTCGCCGACCTCTTCGGTGGCGTCCTGCCAGATCTTGACCAGTGCGTCGTTGCGCTCGTCGTGGTTGAGGGCACCGCGCTGGTACTTCTTCTCGATCTGGTCCGCTTCCTTCTCGTAGCGGTCCAGGATCTCCTGCTTCTGCGGCGGCACCAGCACGTCGGCCATCGACACGGTGACACCCGAACGGGTGGCCCAGTAGAAGCCGGCGTCCTTGAGCTTGTCCACGGTCTGCGCGACCACGATCATCGGGTAGCGCTCGGCGAGATCGTTGACGATCCGCGCCTGGACCTTCTTGTGCATCTGCTCGTTGACGAACGGATACCCCTGCGGCAGAAGCTCGTTGAAGAGCACCCGGCCTAGCGTGGTCTCCGCGGTCCAGGCGTCGCCCGGCTTCCAGCCGTCCGGGAACGTCGAGGCCTCGATGTCGGCGGGCGGACGCAGCTGCGTCAGCCGCACCCGGATCTTGGCCCGCACCGACAGCGCGCCGCGGTCCATCGCCATGATCGCCTCGGCCGGCGAGCTGTACACGCCGGTCTCCGGTTGGTCCTTGGCGGCAGACGTGAATTCGCCGGGGTCCCCGTCGATCATCGTCGTCAGGTAGTACAGGCCGGTCACCATGTCCAGACGCGGCATGGCCAGCGGTCGGCCCGACGCCGGCGACAGGATGTTGTTCGACGACAGCATCAGGATGCGAGCCTCGGCCTGCGCCTCCGCCGACAGCGGCAGGTGCACGGCCATCTGGTCACCGTCGAAGTCCGCGTTGAACGCCTCGCAGACCAGCGGGTGCAGCTGAATGGCCTTGCCCTCCACCAGCTGCGGCTCGAAGGCCTGGATACCGAGGCGGTGCAGAGTCGGTGCGCGGTTCAGCAGCACCGGATGCTCGGCGATGACCTCTTCGAGGACGTCCCACACCTGCGGACGCTGACGCTCGACCATCCGCTTGGCGCTCTTGATGTTCTGCGCGTGGTTGAGATCCACCAGGCGCTTCATCACGAACGGCTTGAACAGCTCGAGCGCCATCAGCTTCGGCAGACCGCACTGGTGCAGCTTGAGCTGCGGGCCGACCACGATGACCGAACGGCCCGAGTAGTCGACACGCTTACCGAGCAGGTTCTGGCGGAACCGGCCCTGCTTGCCCTTCAACAGATCGCTCAGCGACTTCAGCGGACGGTTGCCCGGCCCGGTGACCGGGCGGCCGCGGCGGCCGTTGTCGAACAGCGCGTCCACCGACTCCTGAAGCATGCGCTTCTCGTTGTTGACGATGATCTCGGGCGCGCCGAGATCGATCAGCCTCTTGAGCCGGTTGTTGCGGTTGATCACGCGGCGGTACAGGTCGTTGAGGTCCGACGTGGCGAACCGGCCACCGTCGAGCTGCACCATCGGCCGCAGCTCCGGCGGGATCACCGGAACCGCGTCGAGCACCATGCCCATCGGCGAGTTGGACGACTGCTGGAACGCCGCGACCACCTTGAGCCGCTTCAGCGCGCGAAGCTTCTTCTGCCCCTTGCCACTTCGGATGACCTCGCGCAGCTCTTCGGCCTCTGCCTCGATGTCGAAGTTCTCGATGAGCTTCTTGATCGCCTCGGCACCCATCGCGCCGATGAAGTACTCGCCGTAGCGGTCCTGCAGTTCGCGGTAGAGCACCTCGTCGACAATGAGCTGCTTGGGCGCCAGCTTGGTGAAGGTGTTCCAGATCTCCTCGAGCCGGTCCAGCTCACGCTGGGCCCGGTCGCGGATCTGACGCATCTCACGCTCGCCACCGTCGCGCACCTTGCGGCGCACGTCGCTCTTGGCGCCTTCCTTCTCCAGCTCGGCCAAGTCGGCCTCGAGCTTCTGCGACCGCTCGGCCAGGTCGAGATCGCGCTGATCCTCGACGGCCTTGCGCTCGACGACCATCTCCGCCTCCAGCGTGGAGAGCTCGTTGTGGCGCATCTCGTCGTCGACGGCGGTGATGACGTAGGCGGCGAAGTAGATGATCTTCTCGAGATCCTTCGGCGCCAGGTCGAGCAGGTAGCCCAGCCGCGACGGCACACCCTTGAAGTACCAGATGTGCGTGACGGGTGCGGCCAGCTCGATGTGGCCCATCCGCTCGCGGCGCACCTTGGCGCGGGTCACCTCGACGCCGCAGCGCTCACAGATGATGCCCTTGAAGCGGACGCGCTTGTACTTGCCGCAGTAGCACTCCCAGTCGCGAGTCGGTCCGAAGATCTTCTCGCAGAACAGGCCGTCCTTCTCCGGCTTCAGCGTGCGGTAGTTGATGGTCTCCGGCTTCTTGACCTCGCCGTAGGACCACTGACGGATGTCGTCGGCGGTGGCGAGACCGATCCGGAGCTCATCGAAGAAGTTGACGTCTAGCACGTAACTCCCTTTCCCCTTTCGGGACTAGAAATACTATTAGGCACCACGGCTGAGCCGTGAATTAGGCTAGGTCCTCGACGGACGCAGATTCGTTGCGCGACAAGTTGATTCCCAGGTTCGCCGCGGCGCGCTCGAGGTCCTCGTCGTCGCCGTCGCGCATCTCGATCGCGGCGCCGTCAGAAGACAGCACCTCGACGTTGAGGCACAGCGACTGCAGTTCCTTGAGCAGCACCTTGAACGACTCGGGGATGCCCGGCTCGGGGATGTTCTCGCCCTTGACGATCGCCTCGTACACCTTGACCCGGCCGACGGTGTCGTCGGACTTGATGGTCAACAGCTCCTGCAGCGTGTACGCCGCGCCGTAGGCCTGCATGGCCCAGCACTCCATCTCGCCGAACCGCTGGCCACCGAACTGCGCCTTGCCGCCCAGCGGCTGCTGGGTGATCATCGAGTACGGGCCGGTGGAGCGGGCGTGGATCTTGTCGTCCACCAGGTGGTGCAGCTTGAGGATGTACATGTAGCCGACCGTCACCGGGTACGGGAACGGTTCGCCACTGCGACCGTCGAACAGCATCGCCTTGCCGTCCTCGTCGACGAGCGTCTCGCCGTCGCGGTTGGGCAGCGTGGCCGACAGCAGACCCTGCAGCTCCGCCTCGCGGGCACCGTCGAACACCGGCGTGGAGACAATGCTTCCCGGCTCCGACTCCAGCAGCTCCTTCGGCAACGCGCTCGCCCAGTCCGGTGAGCCGTTGATCTTCCAGCCGCTCTTGGCGACCCACCCGAGGTGCGTCTCCAGAATCTGGCCGATGTTCATCCGTCGCGGCACACCGTGCGTGTTCAATATGATGTCGACCGGCGTGCCGTCGGGCAGGAACGGCATGTCCTCGACCGGCAGGATCTTGCCGATGACGCCCTTGTTGCCGTGGCGCCCGGCCAGCTTGTCGCCGTCGGAGATCTTGCGCTTCTGCGCGACGTAGACGCGGACCAACTCGTTGACGCCGGCCGGCAGCTCGTCGTCATCCTCGCGGGAGAACACCCGGATGCCGATGACCTTGCCGGACTCACCGTGCGGCACCTTCAGCGACGTGTCGCGAACCTCGCGGGCCTTCTCGCCGAAGATGGCGCGCAGCAGGCGCTCCTCCGGGGTCAGCTCGGTCTCGCCCTTCGGGGTGACCTTGCCGACCAGGATGTCGCCGTCGCGGACCTCGGCGCCGATGCGGACGATGCCGCGCTCGTCGAGGTCGGCCAGCACCTCATCGGAGACGTTCGGGATGTCCCGGGTGATCTCCTCGGCGCCCAGCTTGGTGTCGCGGGCGTCGATCTCGTGCTCCTCGATGTGGATCGAGGTGAGCACGTCCTCCTCCACCAGGCGGTTGGAGAGGATGATCGCGTCCTCGTAGTTGTGGCCCTCCCACGGCATGATCGCCACGAGCAGGTTCTTGCCCAGCGCCATCTCACCGTTCTCGGTGCACGGCCCGTCGGCGATGACCTGACCCGCCTCGACACGCTGGCCGGCGTCGACGATCGGACGCTGGTTGGCGCAGGTGCCGTGGTTGGAGCGGGCGAACTTGCGCATCCGGTAGGTGTGCCGGCTGCCGTCGTCGGCCATCACGGTGACGTAGTCGGCCGAGACCTCCTCGATCACGCCCGACTTGTCGGCGACGACGACGTCGCCGGCGTCGATCGCGGCGCGCAACTCCATGCCGGTGCCGACCAGCGGCGCCTCGCTGCGCACCAGCGGAACCGCCTGACGCTGCATGTTCGCGCCCATCAGCGCGCGGTTGGCGTCGTCGTGCTCGAGGAAGGGGATCATCGCCGTCGCGACCGACACCATCTGGCGCGGCGAGACGTCCATGTAGTCGACCTCGGCCGACGACACGTACTCGACCTCGCCGCCCTTCCGGCGGACCAGGACGCGCTCTTCGGCGAAGCGGCCCGCGTCGTCCAGCGGCGAGTTGGCCTGCGCCACGACGTGGCGGTCCTCCTCGTCGGCGGTCAGGTACTCGATGTCGTCGGTGACGACACCGTCCTTGACCTTGCGGTACGGCGTCTCGATGAAGCCGAACGGGTTGACCCGCGCGTACACCGACAGCGAGCCGATCAGGCCGATGTTCGGGCCTTCCGGGGTCTCGATCGGGCACATGCGGCCGTAGTGGCTGGAGTGCACGTCGCGAACCTCGAGGCCGGCGCGCTCACGGGACAGACCGCCCGGGCCCAGCGCCGAGAGACGACGCTTGTGGGTCAGCCCCGACAGCGGGTTGTTCTGGTCCATGAACTGCGACAGCTGGCTGGTGCCGAAGAACTCCTTGATCGCCGCCACGACCGGGCGGATGTTGATCAGGGTCTGCGGCGTGATCGCCTCGACGTCCTGGGTCGTCATGCGCTCGCGCACGACGCGCTCCATGCGCGACAGGCCGACCCGGATCTGGTTCTGGATCAGCTCACCGACCGTGCGCAGGCGACGGTTGCCGAAGTGGTCGATGTCGTCGACCTCGACGGGGACCTCGACACCGCCGGGGACGGTCATCGTCTTGTCGCCCTGATGCAGCCGCACCAGGTACTCGATGGTCGCGACGACGTCCTCTTCGGTCAGCGTGGTCGATGATGACTGCGCGGGCTCGGCAGTTATCCCGAGCTTCTTGTTGACCTTGTAGCGGCCCACGCGGGCCAGGTCGTAGCGCTTCTCCTTGAAGAACAGGTTCTCCAGCAGGGTCTGCGCGGACTCCTTGGTCGGCGGCTCGCCCGGGCGCAGCTTGCGGTAGATGTCGAGCAGCGCCTCGTCGGTGCCTGCGGTGTTGTCCTTCTCGAGCGTCGACATCATGATCTCGGAGAAGCCGAAGCGCTCGGAGATCTGCTCGTTGGTCCAGCCCAGCGCCTTGAGCAGCACGGTGACCGGCTGACGACGCTTGCGGTCGATGCGCACACCCACGGTGTCGCGCTTGTCGACGTCGAACTCCAGCCACGCACCGCGGCCGGGGATCACCTTGACGCTGTGCAGCGTCTTCTCGGTGGACTTGTCGATGCTCTCGTCGAAGTAGACGCCCGGCGAGCGGACCAGCTGGCTCACCACGACACGCTCCGTGCCGTTGATGATGAACGTGCCCTTCTCGGTCATCATCGGGAAGTCGCCCATGAAGACCGTCTGGCTCTTGATCTCGCCGGTGTTGTTGTTGATGAACTCGGCCGTGACGAACAGCGGGGCCGCGTACGTCATGTCCTTGTCTTTGCACTCGTCGACCGGCGCCTTGACCTCGTCGAAGCGCGGATCGGAGAAGGACAGCGACATCGAGCCCGAGAAGTCCTCGATCGGGCTCAGCTCGGAGAGCACCTCTTCGAGGCCGCCAACGGGCGTGTCCTCGCCGCGCAGCTTGGCCTTCTCACGCCAGGCCTCGGAGCCGATCAGCCACTCGAAGGACTCGGTTTGAACATCAAGAAGCCCGGGAACCTCGAGGGGCTCACGCAGCTTTGCAAAGGAAATTCGGTTTGGTGCTCCTGGGACGGAGTTTTTAGTAGCTTCTGCTGTCTTGCTTGGGCGGGACCCTGCCAAGATGCATCCTTCCAGCACCTCATGCGACTCTGAAGGGGCCGGTACCACCGGATCCTCATGTGCCGCGATATCTGCGTCGGTTCGGCCGGCCACTCACGACCACGAACTTCCCGAACGCACGGCACGCGACTAGATCACTGAGCGGGGCTCAGGCTAGGACATCGGTGTCAGGTGCGGGTTTTAGGTGGGCAGGATGCAGCCAGCGCAACGTCCAACAGTACCGCAGGACGGCGTATTCCTCAACCACCGCGCGCCGGGGTCTAGCGGGCGCTGGCTGGCGTCCTTTACCCGTGCACACATGCTGACCAACAGATTGGCCCCTCAACGGCCGTCCGTCAAGAGATAACACGGTGTTTGGTGTGGAGTTTTACGGTCCGCGGGACGTCGCGGCACCGGTCCGGCCGAGCCGGCGGTTCCCTCACGCGGCGATCGTGTCACTGCAGTTTCCGACGCCGGAAGTGCCGACTGATGCACCCTCGCACACCGGGTCGAAGGTGAAGAACCCGTTGGCCAGCGACATGAACGGCTGCAGGAAGTTCAGCCAGAACGGCTTGGTCAGCGTGTTGGGCAGCGCCACCACGGAGGCCTCGCCGGCCGGGGTGTCGAAGCTGGCCCGCTCGCCGAGCTCGAGGTAGATGCCCGTTTCGGTGTTGCCGGCGAACATGTCGTTGACCCACCCGACCATCAGCATCTGCGCCGCGGCGGCGTTCTCGGGCTGCGAGAACCCGGCGACCAACTCCTGGGCGAACTGGATCAGCGGGTTGCCGCCCCGCATGGTGTCGACGTGCGAGCCGTTGACCAGCGTCACGCCCACGAACTTGCCCGGCCGCGCCGCGACCAGCGCGTCGAGCCCGGCGCCGAAGTTGTTCCACATATAGACCGGCGCCGCGAGCTGATAGATCGGGATGTCGAGCGGAACCTTCTTCAGCGATGCCGGCATCCGAGCCGGGTCGCCCAGCGCGACGCCGTCGAGCAGTACGACGCCGGCGAGCCTGTCGACGGTTCCGTCGTCGACCATGTGGCCCGCCATGCCCGATACCGCACCGCCGCCCAGCGAGTGGCCCATCAGCACGACGCGGTCGGGGATGGGACCGTTGTAGCCCGCCGCCTGCGCGCTGTCCGCCAATGCCGTGTTGTTCTCGTCGAGCAGTCCCGCCATCGCCTCGTGCATCGGCGCGCCACCGAGCCAGCAGGCATCGGCGGCGAAGAAGTTCGAGGTGATCGACGGCGCCACCACGATGCTGTTCGTCTGCTCGGCCAGCGCCGCCGCGGTGTGGCTGTACCAGGGGCCGCTCGCTAGGAAGCCGTGCTGCAGATAGATCAGCCGGTCCGGCGGTGGCTTCCCGACCTCGGTCTTGGGGATGTACCAGTCCGCGGGTACCTCTTGACCTTCGCCTTCTTCGCACGCGCAGTCGATTCGCAGCGACGAGGAGCGCACGGTGACGGTGCTGTTCGGCGGGAGGATCGGTGGGCCGCCGAAGATCCGGGTGGCGATCGCGTAGAGGTCGAACACGATCGTGCCGATCACCCTGATGATGCCGGGCAGCTGTGGCGCGGTCGCGGTGGCCGTCGCCGCGAGAGGGGCCGACGCGAACGCCACCGCCTGCACTTCGGGTTCTTCGATGTTCTCGACGACCTTGTCAAGGGCGATCGTCGTGGTCTGCTCGACGGCGGGCTGGACGGTCGCGTTGTCGATTTCCGTTTCGATGACGGGCTTCTTCTCGGCCTCGGGTGTGACGGTGGCGTCCTCGGCCGCTGTGGTGGCCGTGGCCGTGACGTTCGCCGTGACCGCAGTGCTCGTCTGCTTGGTGGTGTGGTCGCTGTTGGAGCGGGCCTTTGTGACGACGTCATCTTCGGCGGTGACGACGTCGTCGTCGGTCGCCGCGTCGTCGATGGTCACCTCCTCCTCGGTGGTCCCCTTCTCCTCGGTGGTCCCCTTCTCCTCGGTGGTCCCCGCCTCGGTGGTCCGGTCGTCGGTCGTCGCGTCGTCTTTGGGGTCCTTTGCATCGGCGTCGTCGGAATCCGTCGCGTCGTCCTTCGTGTCCTTCGCCTCGTCCTTCGGGTCGGCGGAGTCCGCCCCCTCGGCTGAGTCCGTCCTGTCGTCGGAGGCCGTCCCGTCGTCGGAGCTGCCGGCACCCGTCGCGCCGCTACTCGGTGAATCCTTCTTGCTGTCAGTCGAATTCGACGACTGGGAGCTCTTCGAACCGCTGGCGTCCGACGACGAACCGTCGTCGGCGATCGCCACGCCGGTACCCGCGAGCATCGCTGCCGTCATACCGGCGGTGACCACCCCGGCGCTCAACCACACCAACAACCGGTCGACCATGACCTCTCCCTGTTCGACGACGCGAGAAAGATAACGTCCGTAGTCGCTACGGGAATGCGTTTCGCCGAGGCTCAACTCATGCAGGGGTATCGGCGCGTTCGACACGCACCGGCACACCGGTCAACCGGGCCATGCCGGCCAAGCTCTCGATGTCGGCCGGATCGCTCGACATGAGCCGATTGACGTTGGCCCCGCCGGCGTCATTGGCCACCCGCCAACCGGCGGTGCCCCTGTGCCCCCAGCCGTGCGGAACCGCGACCACGCCGGAGACGATGTCCTTGGTGACGACGACCGGCAGCTCGATCTCGCCGTGCGGCGACGCGATCCGCACCGTGTCGCCGTCGACGATGTGCGCAGCGGCCGCATCGTCGACGTGGATGCGCGCCTGATGGGTGCGCTCGCCGCGCATCAGCAGCGGCGAGTTGTGCAGCCAGGAGTTCTCCGACCTCGCCTCGCGCATGCCGATCAGCCGCATCGGGTAGCCGTCGGGAACGCTGCGCCGCGACAGCTTGTCCACCTCGGCGGCGATCTCGTCGTGGCGCAACCGGATCCGGCGGCCGCGGTACACGACGGTGTCGCGCAGCACGCCGTCGCGCAGATTGTCGGCAAGCACGGCGCCATGCGGATGGCGGCCGGTGAGCTTGGTGAAGCTCAACCCACGGCGCAGGCCGAACCGGTCACCGCCCTCACCCAGCCGGATCACCGCATCGACGAGCAGGCGGGGACTCAGTCGAACACCGAACACGGACAACGCTTTCCGCATGCCGGCGAGTGCCGCCAGCCCGGGCGTCGACCGCCACATCCTGGCGGCGAGGTCGTCGATGATCTCCCACTCGGCACGCGCCTGCCCCACCGGCGCGACGACGGCCTCGGTGGCCTGCCGGAACGGTGTGGGCTGCAGGGTCTGGAACGGCAGCGGGAAGTCGTCGCGCTCGTACATCGACGTCGCGGGCAGCACATAGTCGCAGTGCGCCAGCGTCTCGTTGACGTAGAGGTCGATACCGACCATCAGCTCCAACGACTCCAGCGCACTTTCCAATTCGTCGCCGTTGGGCACCGACAGCACCGGATTGCCTGCCCCGACGAACAGCGCCCTGACCTGGCCGCGGCCCGGCGTGGTGATCTCCTTGGCCATCACGCCTGCGGGTTCCGAACCCAGAACGGACGGGAAGCCGCCGATGCGCGAGCGCCTGCGGGAGTAGACGGCGCGCAACAGCGCACCGCCCGCCTTGTTCAGCCACCGCTCCCCGGGCACGCCCAACCGGCCGAACATGCTGCCGCCGGGCACGTCGAGGTTGCCGGCCACCAGGTTGACGGCGTCGAGCAGATACGTCGTCAGTGTTCCGTTCTCCCCGGTGCTGGTGCCGACCCTGCCGTACACCGCGGCCCGTTCGGTGCGGGCCAGGTCGCGGGCCAGCGAGCGGACGGTCTCGGGTTCGATCCCGGTGTGCGGTTCGGTCGCCTCGGGGCTGAACGGCCGGGCCAGTCGCTCCAGCCAGGCGCCGCCGTCGGCCTGCGATGCGAGTCGTTGCCGGTCGACCAGGTTCTCCGCGAACATCACGTGCAGCAGCGACAGCAGCAGATAGGCGTCGCCGTCGGGGACGATGCCCAGCCACTCGAACTGGGCGGCGGTTTCGGTCTTGCGGGGGTCGATCACCAGCACCCGGCCGCCACGCTTCACGATGTCGTGCATGCGGTCCCTGATCCGGGGCACGGTCAGCACGCTGCCGTGCGAGATGACCGGGTTCGCGCCGATGACGACGAGCAGGTCCGTGCGCAGCACATCGGGCACCGGCAGCGCCAGCGGCGACCCGTAGAGCAACTGGCTGGCCACGAAGCGGTTGTTCACGTCCTGCGAGCCGGCGGTGAACACGTGCAGGCCGAGCCCGAACCCGGCCATCAGCGTCGTCAGGCTCAGCGTGTACGAGTAGCTGAACGCGCCCGGGTTACCGAAGTACCAGCCGATGGCTCCCGCGCCGTGGGTTCGGTGGATGGCGCCGAGCCGTGTGGCGATGTCGGACATCGCCTCGTCCCAACTGACTGTTTCGAAGCCGCCGTCGGGGCGCCGTCGCAGTGGGGTGGTGACGCGGTCGGGGTCGTTGACGACCTCGCTGAACGCGATGCCCTTCTGGCAGGCGAACCCCGCCGAGAGCGGATGGTCCCTGTCGGGGCGCAGTGCGGTGAGGCGGCCGTCCTCGACGGTCGCGATCATGCCGCACAGCGGCTCGCAGATCCGGCAGAACGTCGGTTTGTTCTCGACGCCCACCAGCGTGGCTTACTGTTGCGCGCGCGGTATGGCGCCGGTCGGCGCCTCTTCGTCGACCGTGCGGTGCCGGGCGGTTTCGTCGTCGACGTCGGGGATCGAATGCGCCTGGTACCGGTGCGTGCCCTCGAGGTCGTCGCGGATGGCTTCCTGCGCCTTGGGCGGCAGCGTGTGCATGATCTCGCGCACCCGGGCCTGGCGGCGGTAGACCGCCTGGCGCTCCGGCATGCCGGGCGTCGCCTGGATCTGCGGCGGCACACCCTCGATCTCCTCGACGCCACCGTCGTGGTGGCCGGCGTCGATCATGGCCTGCTCTTCGGCCATCGTCGACTCGTCCTTCTCCTCGGACATGCCGATCGGACCGATACGGCGACCGTTGAGGAACTGACGGACCACGGGCTCGTCGCTGGTCAGCAGCACCTCGCGCGGACCGAACATCACCAGGTGCTTGCGGAACAGCATGCCCATGTTGTCCGGCACTGTGCGCGCGATGTTGATGTTGTGCGTCACGATCAGGATCGTGCAGTCGATCTGCGCGTTGATGTCGATCAGCAGCTGGCTCAGGTACGCGGTACGCACCGGGTCCAGACCCGAGTCGGGCTCGTCGCAGAGGATGATCTGCGGGTCGAGCACCAGCGAGCGGGCCAGGCCCGCACGCTTGCGCATACCGCCGGAGATCTCGCCGGGGAACTTGTTCTCGTCGCCGGCCAGACCGACCAGCTCGAGCTTCTCCATGACGATCTGGCGGATCTCGCTTTCCTTCTTCTTGGTGTGCTCACGCAAGGGGAAAGCGGTGTTGTCGTAGAGGCTCATCGAGCCGAACAGCGCACCGTCCTGGAACATCACGCCGAACAGCGTGCGGATCTCGTAGAGCTCCTTGGCGGTGCACTGGATGACATCGGTGCCGTCGACGATGATCTTGCCGCGCTCCGGACGCAGCAGCCCGATCAACGACTTCAAGAACACGGATTTGCCGGTACCGGACGGGCCGAGCAGAACGCTCACCTCGCCCGGCGGCAGGTCGAATGTGACGTCCTCCCAGATTCGCTGGGGGCCGAAGGACTTGGTCAGTCCTTCAATCTGAATTCCAATGCCCACGCTCGCGATCCTTCCGCCAGTCATCGTCACGCCACTCGCTTGCCCGCTTGTGGCTTGAGTCACTGTAGCCTACGCCTCCTGGCCACAACACTCGTCTGCGGTCAGATTGTGACGCATCCGCGAGACGACTGTGGGGCCGACCCATTTGCTGGATCGACCCCACAGTTGTGGTATTGCCGGCTCGCCGGCAAGCGGTTACGCAGGTGCTACTTGACGGTGACCGTCGCGCCCGCGGCCTCGAGCTTGGCCTTGGCATCGTCGGCGGCCGCCTTGTCGACCTTCTCGAGCAGCGGCTTGGGAGCGCCGTCGACGAGGTCCTTGGCCTCCTTGAGGCCCAGGCCGGAGACGATCTCGCGGACGACCTTGATGACGCCGATCTTCTTGTCGCCGGCACCCTCGAGGATGACGTCGAACTCCGACTGCTCCTCAGCGGCCTCGGCGGGGGCACCACCGGCAGCGGCACCGGGGGCCGCGGCGACGGCGACCGGAGCAGCGGCGGTGACCTCGAAGGTCTCCTCGAACTTCTTGACGAACTCGGAGAGCTCCAGCAGCGTCAGTTCCTTGAACGCGTCGAGCAACTCGTCGGTGGACAGCTTGGCCATCGTGTGGTCCTTTCTGATTTCTTACTTCTTCGTTAGGCGATTTGTGGAGTGTTAGCGGCGGTCAGCGCCGGTGCGGCTCCACAAGTCGGGGGTTAAGCGGCTTCCTCGCCGGCTTTCTTCTCTTGCAGAGCTGCGGCCAGCCGGGCGACCTGCGACGCCGGAGCGTTGAACAGACCGGCGGCCTTGGACAGGTTCGCCTTCATCGCGCCGGCCATCTTGGCCAGCAGCACCTCGCGCGACTCCAGGTCGGCGATGCGCTCGACCTCGGACACGCTCAGCGGGCGGCCGTCCATATAGCCGCCCTTGATGACGAGGGCCTTGTTGTCCTTGGCGAACTTCTTGATCGCCTTGGCGGCGTCGACGGCCTCGCCCTTGACGAACGCGATCGCGGTGGGACCGACGAACAACTCGTCGAGCCCCTCGATGCCCGCCTCCGCCGCAGCACGCTTGACCAGCGTGTTCTTGGCGACCGTGTAGGTGGCGGAATCACCGAGCGAGCGGCGCAGGTCTTTGAGGTTGGCCACCGTCAGCCCGCGGTACTCGGTGACGAGCGTCGCCGAAGCCTCCTTGAACTGCTCGGCGATGTCGGCAACCGCGGTGGCCTTGTCAGCCTTGGCCATGCATGCCTCCTCGTGGATGGGAACCATCGGCCGAGAAAGGATGAGGGACCGGAAACGACGAACGCCCCGACGCAGACAGGTCGGGGCGCACACGTGACGTACTAGCCTCGTCCTCCTGCGTGGGCCGCCCGGGGATCCGGGACCTTCAACCGATTGCTCGGTGACCGACGGTCTTCGGTGGAACGTCGACCAGAATAGCCTGCTGCCCACTCATCAGCCAAAACGCGTGGTTTCGGTGTCCGAACAGTCGCTGAGCGACGGTTACGACACCGAAATCACCAGCAACGCGTACAGCACGATCAACAGGGCGACCCGCAGCCCGTGCAGCCGGTCCCACCGACGGGCCAGGTCGCGGTCGACATCGTCGGCATCAGCCCAGCGGCCGATGCGATTGTTGATCGGCACCATCAGCATCACGGTCACGAGTACGACGACAGCCATCAGCGCGGCAGCCGCCGTCACGAGCCAGGCCGGCCGCAGGATCACGGCCGCCACCACAAGCACCACCAGCGTCGCGATGTACCAGAACGGCATGACCCGTCCCAGCACACGGCTCCCATCGGCGCGAGCCTGACCGAACGCGCCGTCGGGAAGTCGACCGAAGATCGGGTTGGTGAACGCGGCCACGGCGATCTCGACTCCGACCATCGGGCCGGCGATCAGCAGGGCAGCGATCTCGATGATTTCCCTCATGTCTCGACCGTGCCCGCTAAGCTGACACAAAGCAAGGTACTGACAAATTTGTCAGCTCAGGAGGGCGCATGGCGGTATCGAAGAAGGGTGTCAACGAGTGCCCGATCGACACCGCGCTGACGGTCATCGACGGGCGTTGGAAGGGCACCATCCTGTGGCGGCTGCAGGACGGGCCGATGCGCACCGCCGAGTTACGCCGCAGCATTCCCGACATCACCGAGCGGATGCTCATCCGCCACCTGCATGAACTCGTCGACGACGGCATCATCGACCGACACGACGCTCGGACCGTGCCGCCCTGCGTGCACTATTCGATCTCGGAGTACGGCATGACGCTTGCGCCGGTGCTGCAGAGTTTGTGCGACTGGGGGCGAAAGCACATGACGCGCAGTTGATTCCGCGATCAGTGAGCCAACAGCGCCGCGGCGCCGACGAGGCCCGCTTCACCGCCGAGCTCGGCGGGCACCACCCGCAGCCGGCGAATGAAATCCAGCCCGGCGTACGACGTCAACGCGTCGCGGACCGGATCGAACAGCAGCGCCCCTGACTTCGCCACACCGCCGCCGATGACGACCCGGTCCAGATCGCACACCGCGCCGACGGACGCGATCATCGCGGCCACGGCGGCCGCACCGCGACGAAACGCCCGCAGCGCGACGGCGTCGCCGGCATTGGCGGCATCGGCCAACTCCTTGGCGTCGGCGTGCGCGGGCGCATCCCACCCCTGCTCGCGTGCCCACTGCGCCATCCGAGGGCCCGCGGCGATGGTCTCGACGCAGCCGCGGCCACCGCAGGTGCACGGCCCGCCGTCCGGATCGACGACGACGTGGCCGACGTGCCCGGCGTTGCCGGTCCGGCCGTCGTAGGGTGCGCCGTCGAGCACCAACCCGCCGCCGACGCCGGTCGACACCACCATGCCGAGCAGAAAATCGGCGCCGCGGCCCGCACCGCGCCACCGCTCCCCCAGCGCCATGCACAACCCGTCGCCCGCCAGTCTCACCGGGGCGCCGACGACCCCCGAGACCCGCTCGACAATCGGAAAGCGTTGCCACGCGGTGATGTTGATCGGGCTGACGGTGCCCGTCGCCAGGTCGATCGGTCCGGCCGAGGCGATTCCGGCGCCGCGGACCCGGCCTCCCGCGGTGGCCAGCGCCTCGGTGACCAGCGAATCCACCACTGCCCAAATCGTTTCCGCGTCACCGTCAGGCGTCGGCAATTTTCCTTTGTGCACCAGCGTCCCCGCATCGTCGACCAGGCCGACCGCGATCTTGGTGCCGCCGACGTCGATTGCGAGCGTCAGAGTGGAATCGGCCATCAGTGCCGGTGGGTGTTGTCGGGCTGTCGCGGGTCACCGGGATGCTCGTAGCCCGGGGCAAGCTGCACGACGGCCGCGCATCTGGCGTCCAGCCACAGCCGAAATGTGCGACGGCGGGCGGCTGCACGTAGATGCGCCGCAACCTCCTCGGCTCCCTTGAAGCGCAATGGGTTCCGCGCCTGGTACGACGCGACTTCGTCGTCGGTGACGTCGATCTCCGAGGTCATCTGCGCGAACACCGCACGGGCCAACGGGCCGGCCAGTACCGACGCCGCCACGCTGCCGATCTCCATCCGCACCGTCATGTCGGGCAGCAGTGTGGCTTCGCTGGGTGCGTCGGCCGCGGTCAACCCGCGCGCCTGTGCCTCGGCCGCCACGACGCGTTCGGCCACCAGGAGCTGAGTCAGCCAACGCCGAAGCTGCCGTGCCTCACTGGTACCGGGCCGCGGCAGCGACGACGCGATCCGCGACGCGCGCAGCGAAGTCTCGCGGGCGTCGACCTCCTCGACGGAAACGGGCGTGCCGTGCACCGTCGCTGCGACGCCCGCCCACCCAGCCGCGTTACTCATCGCACCGTCACCTTCACCGCAGGCGTGTAGACGAGCTGCCCGGCCGCCGCCAGGCGGACCAACGCCCACCATTCGCCGGGCGCTACCCAGTCCGGAGGTGCGACGTCGAAGCCGATTTCCGCGGTGCCGCGAGCGGACAGCTCGACACCGGATGCGGCCGGACCCAGCCATTCCCATGTGCCCCACGGGCTGATCAGGTGTGCCTCGACGGCGATGTCGGCATACGCGTCGGTGCCGACGGTGACCACCAGGCGCGCCGATTCACCGGCGTTGACCTCGACGGGCTCCGGTCCAGCGACCAGTCGCAGGAGGGTGTCGTCGGGTGGTGCGTCGACCGCGATGACGCACACGTCCTCGACCATCTGACGCCACGCGGGAGGGATCGAGACGTGCGCGCCCGTCAACGCGAGTTCCGCACGCACGGTATACAACCCGGGCTCCACCTTCTCCGGCGCGGTGAGGCTCACGCTGGTGTCCAGATACTCTCCCGGCGGAAGCATGAACGACAGCACGGCGGGCTGCGCCGTCCAGCCGTCCGGACAGAGCAGGTGCACCCGTCCGTGCAATACCTCATCGCTGCAGTCGCTGACGGCGGTGAGACGAAGCTGCACCGACGGACCCGACGCGACGACGCGCTGCGGATGCAGATGCGCGACCGCGGGCAGGCCACCGAGCGCCGCCGGGCCCCGGTTGTGCAGCCAATAGCGGGCGTAGAGCGGCTGCGCCTCCTCCGCGTCGGGCGCCAGCACCGCATGATCGGCCTGCAGCACCTGCGGCATGTTGAAACGCGCCAGCACGGTGGCGATCTCGAAGCCGTGCAACGACAAACCGTCCGGCGTCACCTCCTGGACCCGGGGCCGCTCGAGGAGATCCACCCGAACCGCGGCGGACACTCGACGTAGCCCAGAGGTGACCGTGACTTCTGCGGTGGCCCCGGTGGTTTCGACGAACCGCATCGCGACGCCGTCCGACGGGTGGACCGAGCGGGCGCTACCGCCGGCCAGCGGGTTGCCGGCGGCCTTCAACGCACCGAGGTGCACCGAGCCCGCCGGCTCGATCTCCAACAGCGAGCCCGACGACGGCAGCCCACCCGCGGCCCCGGACTTCTCCGTCACTGCGAGAAGTGGATGCGAGAACTCGGCGCTGCGGGCCGGAACGCCCGCCCGCCGCCAGTCGCCGTCACCGGAGATCAATGCGTATTCGAAAGTGTGTGTCCAGTGCTGCAATTGGAAGTTCGATCCGTCGGGCGCGGTTCGGCGCGGCGGGTCGATCCAGGTGCCCGACGGCCACCCGGTGCACGACCGCATCAGCGAAAGATGCATCGTGCCATCGGGTTCCACGGCGAACCCTGGCAGCCCGCGGTTGAGCACCGCCACCGTCCGGTCCTCGAAGGCCGCCAGCCCTGCGGGCGAGTCCTGCTCGACGACGATTTCCCAGTCGGCCAGGTCCTCGGCGACGCCCGTCACCGCGTCGTCCAGGACCGACCCCGCGACGATCAGCACCGGCAGCGCCCGCACGTCACGCAGATCCGCGCCCGGCACCCACGCCTCGGCCAGCGGCGCGGCCGCGGGCACCCACACCCTGGCGGTGCCGGTCGCATGCAGTTGCCGCTTCAGCTCCTCGGTATACGAAGAATCCGCCTCGGCCAGAACCGCTGCGGTGAAGACGTTTTCGTCGGGTCCTCCGATCGCGAGCCGCGTGTCCGGGAGGTTCGAGTCGACGGCGAGATCGCCGTAGCGCGGCTTGTCGGCACCGCTGCAGGTCGCGGTGACTCCGGCGCGCGCCAGCGCCACCATCAGCGGTCGGGCCACCGCGGACGCGGTCTCGGTCGGCGTCACCACCTCGGCAACGGACACCGCGTGACACCCGTCACCGACGCGCACCCGCACCGTCGATGACAGGCCGAACCAGCCGTACGCCGGATTGTCCAGCGTCCACGGATGCGTCGCGGCGTCGATCGCCGTTTCCTGTCCGCGTTCGTGCAGCAGCCCGAACCCCCGGCCGATGACCGCGTCACCGACCTCGCTGACCGGCAGCGCCCCGGGTACCGGGCACGGCCAGCGCAGCCGCAATAGCCGGTCGACGCCGGTGAATTCGTCGATCGTGGTCTGACAGTCGACGCGCGCGACGCCGCGCCACAGCGTGAGGACCTGTTCGTACCGCAACAACTCACCGATGCGGCCGCGGATCTTCAGCCGCTCGCCGAGCGGTCCGCGGTAGGCCTGCACGTCGGCCGCCGATGAGGAGGAAGCGATCACCGGCCCCTTGGGTAGCAGGTGCCACGGACCCTCGCCAGCTTCGGGGTGTGCGGAGTATTCGTCGTAGATCGCCAACTCGTTTCCGACCTTGCCGTCGGCGAGCAGCGAGCGACCCGAGCCGTTTTCGATCAACGCGTCCACCACTCCGCCACGTGACGGGTCGACCCGTAGCCGATAGTGCTCATTGCTGATCTCGTTACCGCGCACCGGTTCCCAGTTCGTCGATGCGCCGGAGTCCTCGAGCCGGTAGGCCTGCCAGCCCAGCGACGGCACGTCGCGGGCCAGCCAGCTGACCGACCGTGCACCGCACTGGGCGGGCACCTCCTCACCGGCGTAGTCGAGCACGCGCACCGGTCCGCTCGCTTCCGGAAGCCGAGCAGTCACTACGTCAGTACGCTTGTGCGTCACCGTGTTCCACACGACGACCGATCCCTCGACCGCGCCCGACAGCAGGGCCAGCGCGTTGTTGCGGGCCGCTGTCCCCAACTCCCAGGCGTCGCGCCAACCGGTCAGCAGGTCGAGGTACACCTGGTCCGATTCCGACCCGGTGATCGCGTCATGGTGTGCGCCGTAGGCCAATTGGACCCATGCCTTGGCCAGCGCCGCCTGCGGGTAGGTCGCGCCGCCGAGAAGCCCGGCGAACACCGCGAACTTCTCCGCGTCGAGCACGGCGTCCTCGGCCGCCCGGTTGGCCTGCTTGGTGTCGATGTACGAGACGTCCTTGCCGGTGTAGATCGGGTTCATGTCACGCGTCTGCGGCGACGGTTCGACACCGCGCACGGCCAGTTCGGCGCGCACCGCCGCGAAGAACTCCTTGGGCAACGCGCAGACGAAGCGCGGCCAGGTGTATCGCGAGTTCCACGACCGGTGATTCGCGGTGACCCATTTGTTCGGCGGCGTGTAGTCGGTGCCGACGGGCAGCAGCACGTTACGGGTCAGTGCCACCTTCTTCAACGAGGTGAAAAGCTGATACGTCTCGGCTTCGGCCTGCTCCAGTGTCGGCGCCGAATCCATCCACCAGCCCCCCGAGTAATGCGCGGGCATGTAGTGGGTGAGCAGCCCGCGGCCGGACGGGGAAATCCAGTCGAACTCGCTGCTGAACTGCATCCGCTGCGGATCGCCGCCGCCGGCCATCGGGCCCCACTGGTGATGCGGGCCGCGGGCCCACGAACTCGACGTCAGCCCCGCCTCCGCCGCCATTCCGGGGAACTGTGGGTCGTGGCCGAACGCGTCGAGCTGCCAGGCAGTCGCCGGGTCGGCGCCGAGGACGTCGCGTTGAAACCCGATGCCGTGCACGAAGTTTCGAATGGTCGTCTCGGGGCTGGTGAGGTTGGTGTTCGGTTCGTTGTAGGTGCCGCCCATGATCTCGACGCGGTCGTCGGCGATGAAGCGGCGGAGATCGTCGCGGTCCTCGGGGTGGGTGTCCCAGAACGGCTTGAGGTAGTCGACTTCGGCCAGCACGAACTTGTATTCCGGTTCGCGACGGGCCATTTCGAGGTGTGCGCTGACCAGATCGAACCCGTTGGTCTGCCTGCACCGGCCCGGCGGGTCCTCGCTCCACGCCGCGGTGTAGGCCGCCTGCGTGTTCCACCACACCGGGTCGTAGTGGAAGTGGCTGATCATGTACATGGTCCAGCCGGGTTCGGCGACGGTGAAGACGAAAGGCGTGATGCCCTCACTGGTGACCGCGCGGGCCTGGCGCTGCTCGCCGACGACGGCGTCGGTCACCGCGACCGGCACCTCCACGCTGCCGTCCCCCGCGTCCGCGCGCGCGTGACCCGTCACGCCGTCGCCGTCGACGCGCACCTCGCCCGCGCCGCCGGTGTAATCGATCCGCACGATCTGCTGCGGCGCATCGGCGGGCCCGACGAACAAGTCCGTCGACTCCGCCGAAATGACCCGCACACCCAAACCCTACGGCGTGTGAGGTCGCGGTGATCGAGACTGCGGGCAGATCGTGAAAACACGTGTGCGCGCGATCTCTGTGCAGTTTCGGTGGACGGTCGGCACCATCAGGCTCGGGAGATGTCGACCACCAGAGCGCGGTGATCCGAGACCGTCAACGACGGCGCGCAGCACCGCTCCACCCGCAACCCGGGATCGTCGGTGACGATGTGGTCGAGCTGACGGTCGGGGTCGTGGGCGGGGAACGTGAGGGCGGTGGCCAGCGGCCGCAGCCGGGCCCACCGCCTGACGGTGGGCGGCGCCATGTTCAGATCGCCCATCAACACCCGCGGCGACGGGAAACCACGCATATCGCGCAGCAGCCGCCACAACTGCACCCGATTCCACCCCGGCACGAACGACAGATGCGTGTTGGCAACGGTCAGCGGCCCCAGCGGGGTGTTCAGCTGCCCCACCATCGCCGCGCGCGGCTCCTCATTGACGATCTGAACCCGATTCGGACCGGGCAGGTACATCGGAAACGGCACCGGAATCCGCGGCAGCCGCGACACCTGCCACGACTCCGCCGGAAACCGTGACAGCAGCGCGATCCCATAGGCGGCGGTGCCGGGTTGCTCGTCACCGGTCGCGGCCATCCAGGTGGCCCCCGGCGTCCCGGAGATCGCCGCCACAAACCGATGGCTCACCGCGCCCATCGCTTCGGCGGCGACCGCGGTGAGATCGGCCATGCCCGAACGCGGCTGATCTAGGTCGACTTCCTGCAGCGCCAGGATGTCGGCGTCGAGTTGCCGAACGGATTCCACCAGCCGGTCCGGGTGAACTACGCCGTCATGCACGCTGCGCCCGTGCAAGATGTTGAAGGTGGCCAGACGCATCCGCATGGGTACTAGCTACCCACAATGGCCGCTAGGCGATCAGTCGGCCCCAGGAGAGTAGTGCCCCAGAGAAACGATGATCTGCGCGACGCGCTCAAACGCGCGGCGTCGGCGCTGCGTGCCCAGGGCCCGGATTTCGCCCTGGCCGGCAGTTACGCGCTGTGGGTGTTCGGCGGCCCCGAACCCGTGCACGACGTGGATTTCGTGGTCGCAGAGCCCGACACCGAGAAGGCCGCCGCGACGCTGGAGGAGGCCGGTTTCCGGATCGAACGCACCCCGGAGGACTGGTTGTTCAAAGCGTGCGTCGGGCAGGACTTCGTCATCGACGTGCTGCACCGCCTCAACGGCGTGCCCGTCGAGAAGGAGAGCATCGTGGCGGCCGAGGAGCACGACGTGCTCGCGATCCGGATGCGCGTCCTGGCGCCCACCGAGGTGATGCGAGAGAAGTTGAACTCGCTCAACGAACACCATTGCGACTTCGCCGCGTTGCTGCCCGCCGTGCGAGCGGTGCGCGAACAACTGGATTGGAAACTGATCCGCGCCGACACCGCCGACAACCCGTTCGCCGCGGCGTTTCTCATGCTGGCCGACCGACTGGAGCTCACGTCCTGAGGCGGCGCTGCAACCGCTCGGACACCGCCTGGACCGCGCGCACCACCTCCGGCGGCTCCAGCACCTCGAAGTCGCACCCGACCGTCGCGAAGTACCACACCATGCGCTCGGGGTCGTCGGCGCCCGCGGTGACGATGCACGCGTCCGGACCGTCCGCCTCGACCGTCGCCGAGGCCGCCGAGAAATGCTGCGCCAGAACGCTTTCCGGCGCATGAAACCGCACCCGCGCGACGTACCGGTACGGCGAGCTGCTGATCGAGCGTCGCACATAGGTCGCGGCGTCGGGCGCCTCGCGCGGCGTGAACGTGCTGCCCTGGGCCCGCACGTCGGCCATCCGGTCCAGGCGCAGGCTGCGCCAGTCTTGCTTGTCGCGGTCGTAGGCCAGCAGGTACCAGCGGCGTCCGGTGGTGACCAGTTGATAGGGCTCGAGCCGCCGCTGGGTCGCGTTTCCGCGGATGTCGACGTAACCGGCCCGGACGTGCTCGCGGTCGCGGCAGGCCCGGGCCAGCGTCATCAACACGTCGGGTTCGACCGGCGCGTCCGAGGTCGGCGACGTCAGCGTGACGGTCGAATCGTGCAACGCCGCCACCTGCGAGCGCAGTCGCGCCGGCATCACCTGGTCGAGCTTGCTCAGCGCCCGCAGCGCGGACTCGCCGACACCGGCGACCGTCCCGCCCGCGGCCAGCCGCAGGCATACGGCCATCGCGACCGCCTCGTCCGGGTCGAGCAGCAGCGGCGGCAGTGCCGCGCCCGCGGCGAGCTGGTATCCACCGCCGTGACCCTTGCTGGCGTGCACGGGATAACCCAGGTCACGCAGGCGTTCCACGTCGCGGCGCACGCTGCGGGTGGTCACCCCGAGCCGCTCCGCAAGGTCCTCACCGGTCCACACGCGGCGAGACTGCAGCAGGCCGAGCAGCTGCAGCACCCTGCTCGTCGTTTCCGCCACGCATCAATCCTGTCGCAGTCATAGGACCGAAACTGTCCTATATTGCTGTCAGAGTAGTCCTATGACGACGACAGACCAGCTTGCGGAGCAGTTGGACTTCCACTGGACGCAGTTCCTGCGACCGCGCTTCGACGGGCTCACCGACGACGAGTACTTCTGGCAGCCGGTCCCCGACTGCTGGACCGTGCATCCCGACGGGTCGATCGACTTCACCTATCCCGAGCCGGAGCCGGCACCGTTCACCACGATCGCCTGGCGGCTCGCGCACGTCATCGTCGGTGTGCTCGCGATGCGTAACCACAGCCACTTCGGCGGTCCACCTGCCGACTACCAGACCTGGCGGTATGCTACCGACGCCGCGACGGCGCTCAGCCAACTCGACGAGCAGTACGGCACATGGATCGACGGCGTCCGCGCGTTGTCCGACGACGATCTGAACCGGCCGTGCGGTCCCGCCGAAGGCCCGTACGCCGACTATCCGTTCATCGCGCTGGTATTGCACATCAACCGCGAGGTCATTCACCACGGCGCCGAAATCGCCTGCATCCGCGACCTTTACACCCACACCCCCGATGAGAAGAGGAATTAGCCATGCCCGGAATGCCACCTCCCGCCGCCGACGAACGCCAGAGCCTGTTGGAATTCCTTGCGTTTCAGCAGAACGCGTTCTTCGCGGTGGCGTATGGGTTGACCGACGAACAGGCGCGGTCCACGCCGTCGGTCAGCGCGCTGTCGGTCGGCGGACTGGTCAAGCACGCCGCCGGCGTGCAGACCGGTTGGGTGCAGCGGGCGGCCTGCGCGCCCGACTCTCCCCCGAAAGACGACCGCCCGATGGAGGAGCTCATCGCCGAGTACGGCGACCAGTACGTCATGCGCGAGGACGAGACGCTCGACGGACTACTCGACGCGCTGAAGCGGCAGAACGCCGAGACGCTTCGAGTTCTGGGCGAATGTGACCTCGACACACCGGTTCCCGTGCCGCACGATGTGCCGTGGTTTCCGCAGGACATCGATCACTGGAATGTGCGCTGGGTGATCCTGCACCTCATCGAGGAGCTGAGCCGCCATGCCGGTCACGCCGACATCATCCGCGAATCCATCGACCGCGCAACGATGTACGAGCTGATGGCCGCCAATGAGGAGTGGCCGGAGACCGACTGGATCAAGCGCTGGCGGCCCTGAGTCCCCCGTCCGCCGAGTGCACGGCTGGTGTACACATTTTCGGGTTTCGCGTACACCGACCGTGCACTCGGCGCAGAGGAAGCGGCTACCGCAGCACCTGGCTGACCGCGTGCTCGACGACCGCGTCCAGGTCGGTCCCCAGCCGGCCCGCCAGCCACTGCTGGGCCAGCTCGGCCATCGCGCCGGTGTACATCGCCGCGCCAACCTGGGCGGCTACCGAGTCGGTGTCCGGCTGCAACCGCCAGCCCTCGGTGAGCACGCCCTCCCGCAGCAGGTCCTGCGTCGCCGCCCGGCGCGCCGACAGCACGGGATTCGATCGCGCGTCGGTGAACAGCACCCGCCCGCGGCGGGGATCCTCGGAGCTGAATCCGAGCACCGCGGCGATCCCCGCGCGCGTCCTGGCCCGCAACGAATCGCCGGCCTGGGCCATCGCGGCCTCGACCGCCTCAGCCAATTGGGCGCTCACCTGGTCGTAGACCGCACCGAGCAGATCGTCGGTGTCGGAGAAGCTCTCGTAGAAGTACCGCGTGTTCAACCCGCACTCCCGGCATACCGACCGCACCGACATCGCGGCCTCACCGCCCTCGCCGAACAACCGGAAAGCGGCATCGATCAGCTGCGCACGGCGTTCGGCGCGGCGGTCCGTCAGGGGCACGCCCGCCCAGCGGGTGGGAGTCGACACCACCTCAGCGTAGGCCCGTCATCGCCAACTCTGGTCACATACGTGACCAAAATGTATTCTGGTTACAGCCGTGACCACGGTTTGTGAGCAAGGAGCCGACGTGATTCTGCTGCCGCACCAGTTCATCGGGGAGTTCCTCAACCAGCGCTTCGACACGGCTGTGCGAAGCAACTACTTCCGCGGCATCGAATTCGCCGCGCCCGTCGGCGACCCGGGCTGGTTCGGGCCGGGCAGCGCGGTCTGGCACGTGCACTCGCACATGCAGGCGCTGATCTTCGGGCTGCAGTGTGCGGCGTTCATGGAGCGGCTCGACCCGTCGATCTACTGGATGGGCATGCATCACTCGCGGCTGGTGAAGCGCGACGAAAACGGTGTCGGTCGACCGGAGATCGATCCCAAGGGCGCCGCGGTGCGCCTCGGTCATTCGATCGCGTTCTTCATCGGCACGGCATACGGGTCCACCGAGACCGCCGAGCGGCTGGCGCAGACGGTGCGGTCGATGCATCACACCATCAAGGGCACCCGTCCGGACGGCGCCCGCTACGACGCCGACGACCCGGATTGGCTGCGGTGGAATTACGCCACCGTGGTCTGGGGCCTGGCGACCGCACACGAGCTGTATCACCCGAACCCGTTGCGCGGCAAGAAGATCGACCGCTACTACCGCGAGTTCGTGCGCGTCGGCCACGCGTTGGGCGGCACCGACCTGCCGGAGACCAAGGCCGACGTCGCCGAGTGCCTGGAGTCCTACCTGCCGCGGCTGGCCGTCACGCACGGCACGGCGGTGGCCACCGGCCCGGGTCTGCCGCTGGCGCAGAGCGCCATCAACTGGGCCATCCGCGACACCATGCCGCGCTGGGCCAAGCAGTTGATCCAGCACAAGGACCCCAACATCTTCGAGCGCACCACCCGTCGGGTGACCGTCTGGTCGGTCATCAACGCGTTGCACCTGGCACAGGGGCCCATCCCGGAGTTCCAGCAGGCGCAAGCCAGGGTGGCGTCGGGCACCGACGTGCCGCACACGCTGCCGACCTACCAGCCGGGCGACGACCCGGTCCGCAGCCGCGAGGAAGTGGAGCGCGCTTTCGCGCAGGCCTGATGCCCCGCAACCGGGCCCACTGTGAGCCGGTCCACAGCTTTTCGCGGCTCACCGCCGATTTTGAGACACTGCAGGGATGAGTACCACGCCGAAGACCAAGCACCGCGAGGTTGCCCGGCTGGATCGGGTCCCGCTGCCCATCGAGGCTGCTCGCGTCGGCGCGACGGGCTGGCAGATAACGCGCACCGGCGCACGCGTCGTCTCGAACATCGCCGGCCGCGGCTCGTGGCAGCAGAAGATCATCAAGCAGATCCCGCAGACGTTCGCCGACCTAGGGCCCACCTACGTCAAGTTCGGCCAGATCATCGCGTCGAGCCCCGGCGCGTTCGGGGAGCCGCTGTCCAAGGAGTTCCGCAGCCTGCTCGACCGGGTGCCGCCCGCGGACGCCAAAGAGGTGCACAAGCTGTTCGTCGAGGACCTCGGCGACGAGCCGGCGAACCTGTTCAAGAGCTTCGACGAGAAGCCGTTCGCCTCCGCATCCATCGCGCAGGTGCACTACGCGACGCTGCACAGCGGTGAAGAGGTCGTCGTCAAGATCCAGCGCCCCGGCATCCGCCGACGCGTCGCGGCCGACCTGCAGATCCTCAAGCGCGGCGCGCGGCTGGTGGAGTTCGCCAAGCTGGGCCAGCGCCTGAGCGCGCAGGACGTCGTCGCCGACTTCGCCGACAACCTGGCCGAGGAACTGGACTTCCGGCTCGAGGCGCAGTCGATGGACGCATGGGTCTCGCACATGCACGCCTCGCCACTGGGCCGCAACATCCGTGTGCCGCAAGTGTATTGGGACCTCACCAGTGAACGGGTGCTGACGATGGAGCGCATCCAGGGCACCCGCATCGACGACGTGAAAGCCATCCGTCAGAAGGGCTTCGACGGCACCGAGCTCGTAAAAGCCTTGCTGTTCAGCGTTTTCGAGGGCGGGCTGCGCCACGGCCTGTTCCACGGCGACCTGCACGCGGGCAATCTCTACGTCGACGACGACGGCAAGATCGTCTTCTTCGACTTCGGCATCATGGGCCGCATCGACCCGCGCACCCGCTGGCTGCTGCGCGAACTGGTGTACGCGCTGCTGGTCAAGAAGGACCATGCCGCGGCGGGCAAGATCGTCGTGCTGATGGGCGCCGTCGGCACCATGAAGCCCGAGGCGCAGGCGGCCAAGGACCTGGAGAAGTTCGCGACACCGCTGACGATGTCGACGCTGGGCGACATGAGCTATGCCGAGATCGGCAAGCAGCTGTCCACGCTGGCCGAGGCCTACGACGTCAAGCTGCCGCGCGAACTCGTGCTGATCGGCAAGCAGTTCCTCTATGTGGAGCGCTACATGAAGCTGCTCGCGCCGAAGTGGCAGATGATGTCCGACCCGCAGCTGACGGGGTACTTCGCCAACTTCATGGTCGAGGTCAGCAGGGAGCATTCCGACGAACTCGACAGCGAGGTCCAGGCCTAAGTGCAGACACGAGACGGCACCGCCAAATCAGGCGAGCTCGACATCCACTACGAGGACATGGGCGACCCGAACGACCCGGCGGTGCTCCTCATCATGGGCCTGGGCGCCCAGCTCCTGTTGTGGCGCAAGGACTTCTGCGAGAAGCTCGTCAACCAGGGGCTGCGGGTCATCCGCTACGACAACCGCGATGTCGGCTTGTCGTCGAAACTTCCCGGGCGCCACAGCGGCGCCCCGCTGCTGCCGCGGATGCTGCGTTCGCTGGTCGGCTTGCGTAGCCCGGCGGGCTACACGCTCGAAGACATGGCCGACGACGCCGCCGCGCTGCTCGACCACCTCAACATCGACCGGGCCCACATCGTCGGGGCGTCGATGGGCGGCATGATCGCCCAGGTCTTCGCCGCCCGGCACAAGCCGCGCACCAGGACGCTGGCGATCATCTTCTCGAGCAACAACCAAGCGTTGCTGCCGCCGCCCGGCCCGCGGCATCTGCTCGCGATCCTGGCGCGGCCCAAGGACTCCTCCCGCGAAGCCGTCATCGAGAACGCCGTCAGAGTCAGCAAGATCATCGGCAGCCCCGGCTACCCCGCTACCGAGGAGCGGCTTCGCGCCGACGCGATCGAGGGTTACGACCGCTCCTACTACCCCGCCGGCATCGCGCGCCATTTCGCCGCGATCCTCGGCAGCGGCAGCCTGCGCCACTATGACCGCGAGATCACCGCGCCGACGGTGGTCCTGCACGGCAAGGCCGACAAACTGATGCGGCCGTACGGCGGGCGGGCGATCGCCAAAGCGATCAGCAACGCCCGGCTGGTGCTGTTCGACGGCATGGGTCATGAGCTGCCCGAGCCGCTGTGGGACGACATCATCGGCGAGCTGAAGACGAACTTCGCCGCTACGGCCTAGACCTGCGGGTAGTTTCTCCGATTCGTGAGCCGTCGCGATCGGCGGTAGATTCGGCGCGGAATGCTTCGGGCTTGTATGCCACCACCGGCGTCGCCCAGCTTCTGAACGTCCCGGAAAGGCACCAGATGGCTGCAACGCGCAACTTGACGCCCCATTTCGCCGATGTGCAGGCCCACTACGACCTGTCCGACGAGTTCTTCCGCCTCTGGCTCGATCCGTCGCAGACCTACAGCTGTGCGTATTTCGAGCGCGACGAGATGACCCTCGAGCAGGCCCAGCAGGCGAAGGTCGATCTTGCGCTGGGCAAGCTGGGTCTCGAGCCGGGGATGACGCTGCTCGACGTCGGCTGCGGCTGGGGTTCGACGATGCTGCGGGCGATCGAGAAGTACGACGTGAACGTCGTCGGCCTCACCTTGAGCGAGAACCAGCTCGCCCAGGTCGAAAAAGTGTTCGCGGCATCGGAGAGCCCGCGCACCAAGAGGGTGCTGCTGCAGGGCTGGGAGCAGTTCGACGAGCCCGTGGACCGGATCGTGTCGATCGGCGCCTTCGAGCACTTCGGCAAGGATCGCTGGGACGACTTCTTCGCGATGGCTCACCGGGTGTTGCCCGACGACGGGGTGATGCTGTTGCACACCATCACCGCGCTCACTCTGCCGCAGATGGCCGAACGCGGTATGCCCCTGACGTTTTCGGTGGCCCGGTTCGTCAAGTTCATCCTCACCGAAATCTTCCCGGGCGGTTATCTGCCGACGATCGAACTGGTCGGCGAGCACGCGCAGAAAGCCGGCTTCGAGTTGACCCGCCGCCAGAGCCTGCAGCCGCATTACGCGCGCACACTCGACTGCTGGGCGGAGGCGCTCCAGGAGCACAAGGACGAGGCCATCGCGGTGCAGTCCGAGGAGGTCTACGACCGCTACATGCACTACCTGACCGGATGTGCGCATGGCTTCCGCGTCGGGTACATCGACGTCAACCAGTTCACGCTGGCCAAATAGCCGGCTCGGCCGGCGTGGCCAAATAGCCGGCTCGGCCGGCGTGGCCAAATAGCCGGCTCGGCCGGCGTGGCCAAATAGCCGCCGGAGTGGCGTCCCGGCAAATTAGGGTCTGACTCTGGCCGAACGCTAGGGTGTACGACCAGATCATCATGGGACGATGCACAGGTGAGCGTGTCGTCATCGGGAAAGGCCAAGCAGGGGAACTATGTCTGACAACTCAACCGGCACGAAGGACATGACTCCTCATTTCGAGGACATCCAGGCGCATTACGACCTGTCGGACGACTTCTTCGGCGTATTCCAGGATCCGACGCGCAAGTACAGCTGCGCGTACTTCACCGGCCCCAACGTGACGTTGTCCGAGGCCCAGATCGCCAACGTCGATCAGCACCTGGACAAGCTCGACCTCAAGCCGGGGATGACGCTGCTCGAGGTCGGCTGCGGCTGGGGTCTGACGTTGCAGCGCGCGCTGGAGAAATACGACGTCAACGTCATCGGCCTCACGCTGAGCAAGAACCAGAAGGCGTACTGCGAGCAGCTGCTGAGCAAGATCGACACCGAGCGCACCTTTGACGTGCGGCTGGAGGGCTGGGAGCAGTTCGGATCCCCCGTCGACCGCATCGTGTCCATCGAGGCGTTCGAGCACTTTGGCTTCGAGCGCTACGACGACTTCTTCAAGATGTGCTTCGAGGTGCTGCCCGACGACGGCCGGATGACCATCCAGAGCAGCGTGGGCTACCACCCGTACGACCTGGCCGCGCGCGGCAAGAAGCTGACGTTCGAGATGGCGCGCTTCATCAAGTTCATGATCACCGAGATCTTCCCGGGCGGCCGCCTGCCGACCACCCAGATGATGATCGAGCACGGCGAGAAGGCCGGCTTCCAGGTGCCCGAGGCACTCTCCCTGCGCAACCACTACATCAACACGCTGGCCATCTGGGCCCACCGGCTCGAGCAGAACAAGGAGACCGCGATCGCGGCCGCGGGCGAAGAGAACTACCACCGCTACATGCGGTATCTCAAGGGCGCCCAGTACTACTTCATCGACGAGGGCATCGACGTCAGCCTGGTCACGTACCTGAAGCCGGGTGCTGCGACGCAGGCCGACAAGACGTAGGGAAAACCCCGATTCGCTCGGCCTGACGAACGGCTACCGTTTCGCCCATGAGCGGAAGCGGCGAAGCCGCCTGCTATCTGGCGGAGTGGTATCTGCCTGAGCTCACCGAGCAGAGCGTCGACGATCTGGTCGCGCGCCTCGACGCGGCCGCGGCCGTCGCCACCGGTGAAGGCACCCCGGTCCAATTGCTGCTCACCGTGTCGGTCCCCAGCGACGAGGTGCTCTACGGCGTCTTCGACGCCGGCTCACAAGAGATCGTCTCCCGGACCTGCCGTGCTGCGGGTGCACCGCATCAACGGCTCTCGTCGGACGTCGGCACACGAATCCGGCAGTGTCCATGACGTTGCCACGGATACCCGGCCCGGTCGGCTCGCTCCGCATCAAGCACTTCTCTTAGCTGCACAACAGCTGCGTAGCCCTGGGACCGGCGGGGTACCCTCGATTTGCTGTCTCTCGAGGGTGGGGCCATTGGTTTCCGGCGTAGTCGAACGTCCAGCCGAGTTCCGGGCGGTGAAAGATCTCCTGCGATCCGCCGCGGCCGCACCCTGTGGGCTGGTCATCGAGGGGGAAGCCGGAGCGGGCAAGACCACTCTGTGGCTGGCAGGAATCTCCGCGGCCGGTGAGCGCGGCTTCGAGGTGCTGACGGCCCGAGCGGGGCAGGCGGAGACCGCCCTCGCGTATGCCGCGGTCGCCGACCTGCTCGGCGGCGTCTCCCCCGAGGTTCTCACCGGCCTGCCAGAGGTTCAGTGCCTCGCTGTCGATCGGGTGCTGCTGCGCGCCGACGGTGAGGGCCCACCGACCGATCAGCGCGCCGTCGCGGCGGCGGTCACCACGGTCATCGAGCGACTGTGCGCCGACCGGCCGCTGCTGGTGGCCGTCGACGACGTGCAGTGGCTCGACCCGTCCAGCAAGGCCGTGCTGGCGTTCGCCGCGAGGCGGTTCAGCGGACCCGTGGGCTTGCTGCTCACCGAGCGCACCGAACACGAAGGTGCCGGCGCCGCGAGTTGGCTGCAGCTGGGCGGCGCGGCGCAGGTGCGCCGGGTGCACGTCGGCCCACTGAGCCTGGGCGGACTGCACGCGCTGATCTCGGCGCGGCTCGGTCGGTCATTCCCACGCCCGACGATGGTCCGGATTGCCGAGATCTCCGGCGGCAACCCGTTCTACGCGCTCGAACTGGCGCGGGCGGTCGAGGCGGGCGGTTCCCAGTCGGTGCTGCCCGCGTCGCTGGCCGAGTTGATGCGCCGGCGCATCGGACGGCTGGACCGCGAAACCCAGGTGCTGTTGTTGGCCGCCGCGTGCGAGGCAGCGCCGAGCGTCGACCTGCTCGCGCGCGTCACCCGCAGCAGCGTCGAGCGAACAGTCGAACTGCTCGAAGAGGCGAGAGCCAAGGGCATCGTGACGATC
Source organism: Mycobacterium sp. IS-1556 (assembly GCF_001499985.1). Lineage (NCBI taxonomy): Bacteria > Bacillati > Actinomycetota > Actinomycetes > Mycobacteriales > Mycobacteriaceae > Mycobacterium > Mycobacterium sp. IS-1556. The sequence continues at coordinate 168,692 of NZ_LQIM01000034.1, read as the reverse complement.
GACGGGGACAACGTCGCGTTCGCCCACCCGTTGTTGGCGCGCAGCGTCTACACCGATGCGACGCCGGGTGAGCGCCGGGCCATGCACCGCTCGCTGGCCGAGGTCGTGGTGCTGCCCGAATCCAGAGCCCGGCACCTGGCACTGGCGGCCTCGAGCGCCGACCCGACGACGCTTGAGGCGCTCGATGTCGCCGCCGGTGCGGCCCGTGAACGTGGTGCGCCCGCCGCGGCAGCCGAGCTCCTCGAACTCGCGATCGGTCTCGGCGGCGATACCCCGGCACGGCGGATTCGCGCCGCCGAGCACCATCTGCACGCCGGAGACCTCCAACGCGCAGAGGCGCTGCTGGACCGGCTGACCGACCGGATACCGCCCGGCGTGCACCGGGCGATGGCGCTGAACCTGTTGGCCAGCATGCGGATTCACGACAACAGCTTCACCGCTGCGACCCGTTTGCTCGAGCAGGCGCTCGACAACGACGAGGGCGACCGCGAAGTCCGCGTCCGAACGCTGCTGCTGCTGTCCTATGCGTGTTTGAACGCCGGGGAATTCGGACCGGCCCTGCGCAACGCCGAGCGGGCCGCGGCGTACGCCGACGACGTCGGGATCGGCGACCTCACGAGCCAGGTGCTGGCGGTGCGGGCGACCATCGCATGTATGTGCGGTCGCGGCGTCGACTGGGTCAGCATGCGCAGGGCACTGGCCTTGCACGATCCGAACAGCGAGGCGCCGATCGCGTTCCGCGCCAGGGCCAACCACGCGCTGCTGCTGACGTGGGCCGGGCGGTTGGACGAGGCCGCTGAGCAGATGGCCGCCGTGCGCCGGCGCTGCGTCGAGCGGGGCGCCGAGACCGACCTGATCTTCGTCGCCGTCTTCACCGCGCTGATCGAGATCTGGCGAGGCCGCTACGACGACGCGACACGCGTGGCCGAGGAGACCGTCGAGCGGGCACAACAACTCGGCGGTGAACACATGCGCATCATCGCCATGACCATCCAGTCCGCGGTGACGGCGTACGCCGGCAGGGAGGACGAAACTCGCGAAGCCGCCACGGCGGCGCTCGATCTCGCCGAACGCTGCGGCTCCCCGCGGCTCGCCGACTGGGCCTCGATCAGCCTGGGATTCCTGGAGGTATCGCTCGGGAAGTACGAGCAGGCGCTGCAGATACTTCAGCCCCTGATCGCCCGCTTTCCGTTCATCCCCGGCACCGAGATCATCACGGTCGGCTACGCCCCCGACGCGGTGGAGGCAATGATCGCGCTCGGCCGGGTGGCCGAGACCGAGCCGATGATCGAGGCGCTGGAGGCCAACGGCCGCTTGGTGGATCGGCCGTGGATGCTGGCGATGGGTGCGCGGTGCCGCAGTCTGTGGCTGGCCGCACGAGGCGAAATCGATGCGGCCGCCGAGATGGCCGGCCAGGCGTTGCTACATCACGAGCGTCTGCCCATGCCGTTCGAGCGGGCCCGGACGCTGCTGTTGCTCGGCCAGTTGCAACGCCGTCAACGCCGAAAGGAGTTGTCGCGTACGACGTTGATCGAAGCCTTGCATGCGTTCGAGGCGTTGGGCACACCGCTGTGGGCCGAGCGGGCCCGCACCGAGCTCGCGCGTGCGAAAGTTTCCGGTGGCGCAAGCATGGGGTTGACGCCGTCGGAGTATCGCGTGGCCGAACTGGCCGCGTCGGGACTCACCACCAAGGACGTGGCCGCTGCCCTTTTCATCAGCCCGAAGACCGTCGAGACCAACCTGTCGGGCATCTACCGCAAGCTGAGTATCAAGTCGCGGGCCGAACTCGGGCGGGTGTTCGGCGACGACCGCTGACGGCAACTCTACTGAGCCGCAAACGATTCTTGCCGGACATAATTCGCCAGAGCTTCGTCGGCGTCGACGGGTTCGAAACCGGCCGCCTGGATCTTCGTGAGGTCCAGGACACTGTTGACCGGCCGGGGCGCGACAGGTTGCGAGGCATCCGCGTAGTACTCGGCCGTGGAGACCTCGGTGATGCGGTTCGGATCATGCCCCGCCAATTCGAACGTCCGGCGCGCGACCTCTGCCCAGGACATCGCGGCACCGGATCCGGTCACGTTGTAAGTGCCGTAGGGCGCGCGCGTCTCGGTCAGGTGCCGGATCGCCTTCGCGAGTTCCGACGTGAAGGTCAGCCGGCCGTGCTGGTCGTTCACGACAGCCGGGTCGACGCCGCGTTCGGCGAGAGACAGCATGGTGCGCACGAAGTTTCGGCCGTCACCGATCACCCACGACGCCCGGACGATGTAATGCCGATCCACGGTGGCGACCAGCGCGTCGCCGGCGGCTTTGGTCTGCCCGTATACGCCGAGCGGCGACGCCGGGTCGTCCTCACGGTATGGCCTGCTCGCGCTGCCGTCGAAGACGTAGTCGCTGGAGACGTGTACCAGCGTGACGTCGTGGACGGCGGCGATCCGCGCCAGAGCGCCGACGCCGGCGACGTTGGTGGCCCACGCCGCCGCGCGCCCTTCGGGAGTCTCGGCCGAATCCACCGCCGTGTACGCGGCGGCGTTGATGATGGTGTCGTAATCCCGCCACCGCCGGGCGGTTTCGACGCTGGCGGCGGTGAGGTCGAGGTCGGCGCGGTCGGCGAATTCGACGTTGGATGCGCCGGCATACGCGTCGCGCAGTGCCCTGCCCAGTTGCCCAGCGGCACCGAGCACCAGGACTTTGCGCGGTGGCACCGGTCGTATCTGCGCGAGCCGCGGATGCTCGCGATCTTTCGCTGAGAGCGCGGCACGTTCGAGCGGGATCGGCCAGTCTATGGCGGCGGTCTCGTCACCGAGATTCAGCGATGTGTATTCGCCGTCCGGCGAGTAGTGGTCGTTCACCAGATAGATGTAGGCGGTGTTCGGTTCCAGGGTCTGAAACGCGTTGCCCACCCCGCGCGGCACGAACACCGCTCGGGACGGGTCGATCTCGGCGGTGAAGGTGGTGCCGAAGGTGGGGCCGGCGCGAAGGTCCACCCACGCCCCGAAGATCCGTCCGGTCGCGACGGAGACGAACTTGTCCCATGGCTCGGCGTGGATCCCGCGCGTCGTGCCCGCGGTCTCGTTGAGGGACACGTTGTTCTGCACGGGTTTGAAGTCAGGTAAGCCGAGCGAGACCATCTTCTCGCGCTGCCAGTTCTCCTTGAACCACCCGCGGTTGTCCCCGTGTACGGACAGCTCCCACACCACCAACCCTGGTATGGGAGACGCGGTGGCGCGCAGCGGTTTACCGAACTCAGTCATCCTCGGGGGTTTCCTTCACTGACCCAGCCGGGCGTAGAAACTCTCGGTGGCATCCTTGGCGGGCGTCCACCAGTCCTCGTGGTCGCGGTACCACTGGATCGTCGCGGCCAGGCCCTTCTCGAAGTCCTGGTATCGCGGCCGCCAACCGAGTTCCTCGCGCAGCTTGGTCGAATCGATGGCGTACCGCAGATCGTGGCCCGCTCGATCCGGAACATGGTCGTAGGCGTCCGCCGGCTGGCCCATCAGGGTGAGAATCAGTTCGACGACGGTCTTGTTGTCCTTCTCGCCGTCAGCGCCGATCAGATATGTTTCGCCGAGACGGCCGCCCTCGAGGATCGTCAGCACCGCCGACGAGTGGTCGTCGGCGTGGATCCAGTCCCGCACATTGCGGCCCTCGCCGTACAGCTTGGGACGGTTGCCCCGCAGCACGTTCGTGATCTGGCGCGGGATGAACTTCTCGACGTGCTGATAGGGACCGTAATTGTTCGAGCAGTTCGAAATCGTCACGGCCAGCCCGAACGACCGAAACCACGCCCGCACCAACAGATCACTGCCCGCCTTCGTCGACGAGTACGGAGAAGACGGGTTGTACGGCGTCTCCTCGCTGAACCTGCTCGGGTCGTCGAGCGCCAGGTCCCCGTACACCTCGTCGGTGGAGATGTGATGGAAGCGGGTGCCGTGCTTGCGCGCCGCCTCGAGCAGTGTGAAGGTACCGGTGAGGTTGGTGTGGAGGAACGGCTGGGGATCGTCGAGCGAGTTGTCGTTGTGTGTCTCGGCCGCGTAGTGCACGACTGCGTCGGTAGAGGCGAACAGCTCGTCGACCAGTGCGGCGTCGGCGATATCGCCCTGCACGAACGTCATTCGATGCTCGGGCAGCCCGGCCAGTGAGGCGCGGTTGCCGGCGTATGTCATCTTGTCCAGCACGGTGACGTGGTGGTCGGTGTTCTCGATGACGTACCGCACGAAGTTGGAGCCGATGAAACCGGCTCCTCCGGTGACGAGAAGTCGCGACATCAGCGTCCCCTGTCCAGGATGTCGAGGAGATAGGTGCCGTATCCCGACTTCACCAGCGGCTCAGCACGTTCCCGCAACTCGTCGTCGCTGAGATAGCCCTGCCGCCAAGCGATTTCCTCCGGAACACCGATCTTCAAGCCGGTGCGCCGCTCCATCGTGCGCACATACTCAGCGGCATCGGTCATCTGGTCGAACGTGCCGGTGTCCAACCATGCGGTTCCGCGGGGCAGCACATGCACCTGTAACCGCCCCTGCTCGAGGTAGTTGCGGTTGACGTCGGTGATCTCGTACTCCCCGCGGTCGCTCTTCTCGAGGCCATGCGCGATCTCGACGACGTCGTTGTCGTAGAAGTACAGACCCGGTATGACGTAGTTGCTCTTCGGCCGTTTCGGTTTCTCTTCCAGAGAGATCGCCAGCCCGTTGTCGTCGAACTCGATCACGCCGTATGCCGAGGGCTCCGCCACCCAGTAGGCGAAGATCGCACCGCCGTCAATGGTGGTGAAGCGCTTGAGCTGACTGCCCAACCCCGGCCCATACAACAGGTTGTCGCCGAGGACCAGAGCCACGTTGTCGCTGCCGATGAAGTCCTCGCCGATCGTAAACGCCTGGGCGAGACCGTCCGGCGACGGCTGCTTGGCGTAGGTGATCGATACTCCGAATCGCGACCCGTCGCCGAGCAACCGTTCAAATTGCTCCGCATCGTGCGGAGTCGTGATGACCAGAACGTCGCGTACGCCGGCGAGCATCAGCGTGGAGAGCGGGTAGTAGACCATCGGCTTGTCGTAGACCGGGACCAGTTGCTTCGACACACCCAGGGTGATCGGGTGCAGGCGCGACCCGGTGCCGCCCGCCAGGATGATTCCCCTCACGCGCCAATCGTGACATACCACCGAATTCCGCTACGCGGAGCCCGCGGGGGCTCCGGTACCGGGCGCGCTGTCAGGCTGCGGGTTTTTCGGAACCCGCTGGGCTTTCCGAGGCGCCCGGGTCGTCCGCGCCTTCCGGCCCCTCGGCTTCCTCGTCCGGTTTCGGGCTCGCCGTGGGATCTGGTTGGTCGGCGCCCTCGACGTCGCCGGTCGGCCCGTTGTCCGGATTGTTGGGCGAGAAGTTCAACGACACGCTGCCGCCGTTCGCGTCGATGGTGTTATCGCCGGTGCCCTTGTCGTCTTCAGGGTCCTTGCCGACCACGATGTCGTTGCCCTCGCCGGCATTGGTGTCGTCCTCGACTACGACCTCGACGTTGTCCGTCGGAGACTGCTCGAGCCCGGACTCCTGCGGCTCCTCGGAGTCGATCGTGCCCTCGGAGTCGATCGTGCCCTCGGTGCCGAGCGGTTCGGTTCCTTCGGTCAGCGTGAGATCTTTCTCCGTCTCGGTGTTCGCGGCGAACGTCTTCTGGTCGTCGACCCCGGCGGGCTGTTGCTGCTCGACGTCGCCCGTCATTGCCTGAGAGCCTTGGACCAGTTTCAGCTTTGCTCCGGACAACCCTTCCGGGTCTTCACCCGACTTCGCCAGCACCTGCACGTCCTCTTGCTCTTGCTGATCCTCCTGCGACGACGGCGGTGCAACCGGCGATGGAGACAGCGGAATCTCCGTTGCCAACCCGAAATTGGCGAGGAAGTTGTTGATGCCCTGGAAGATCGCGGGGATCAGTTTGATGGCCAGCGTGATCGGATTGAACAGCGGGAACAGCCCGATCTCCGTGGGCTGGCCGAACGGAATGTTGCGGTTGTAGCCGGTCTCTTCGATGATCACGCGCAGCGCCGGCTCGATGAGGTCCGCGATCGGCTTGCCGAGGAACGGAATCGAGTGCAGCGGCCGCACGAGCGGCAGCACCTTAGGGGTGATGGTGTAGTACGTGGTGTCGCCGTACGTCTGAATGTCGACGAGGTCGGGATACAGCTCGGGGTTCGAGGTGATCAGCTCCCACTCTTCCTCGGTGTATCCGGCCGGGAGTTCGCCGGGATCGCTGTCCCCGTTGACCGCCAGGTAGGTGCCGTGGTCGTAGTAGAAGCCGAGCAGCGAGTTGGCCACCGCCAGCGGGTTGAGCAGATACTGCGGGAAGTCCGCGATGCCCTCCCACCGGATCGCCCAGTCTTCGGTCTTGAAGCCCGGCGTCGGTCCGGTCGGCGTGGGCTGTCCGGTCGTCACATCCAGGATCGGGATGTGGCCCAGGATGCCCAATCGCGACAGGATGCCACCGTTCGGGCGGTTCGGGTTGCCGATGAAGACGAACTGCACCTCGTCGACGTTGTCGAGCAATTCGTCCCAGTCGCCATTGATGATCTTCGTCTTCGCGATGGTGACGACGCGGGCGCCCTGTGAATAGCCCGCGATCACGACTTGGCCGTCGAAGTCGGGGTCGAGGGTCTCGATGTTCGCTAGCGCATTTTTGAGGTTCTCCACCCCGGCGTCGACAGAGACGTCGAACTTCTCGCAACGGCCGGGGTCACACCAGCCCGGCAGCGGTATCGGCCAGAACGAGGCAGGGTAGTTGACGCCATTCAAGTCGTCGTCCGCACAACCGTTCTCCCCGCACACCGTGTCCTGCATGTAGTAGTCGCGGAAGTTCTCCATGTAGTCCTCGACGATGTTCGCGTTCGGCGTGCCGGTGCCCGGCACGATCAACGCGGTGGCGGCCAGGCTGACGGCCGCCATCAACGCCGTCACGGCGCCGAGCACAGCGGTGCTCAACAGGCCCAGCAAAGTGAGAACGACGACCCGAATGCACTGACGCATGGGTCAACTTTCACACAGGTGTGACGGCTGTCACCGCGGAACAGCGAAGTTCGCCGACAGGAATTTCGTTCGGCATTCGCCGATGCCGGCGCGCTACCTCAGCGGCTGAAAGGACACCGTGAAACGGGCGCGCCGGTGTTGTCTCCAGACGTCCGCCGCAAAGTCGCGGCGGGCACCGGAATCAGGCGTCGGTGAAGTTGCGCGTCACCGACGGATCGACCGGGATACCCGGGCCGGTGGTCGTCGAGACGACGATCTTCTTGAGGTAGCGGCCCTTGGACGACGACGGCTTGGCCCGCAGCACCTCGTCGATCGCGGCGCCGTAGTTCTCCGCGAGCGCCTTCTCGTCGAACGACGCCTTGCCGATCACGAAGTGCAGGTTGGCCTGCTTGTCGACGCGGAAGTTGATCTTGCCGCCCTTGATGTCCTGTACGGCCTTGGCGACGTCCGGTGTCACGGTGCCGGTCTTCGGGTTCGGCATCAGGCCACGCGGGCCCAGGATGCGGGCGATCCGGCCGACCTTGGCCATCTGGTCGGGCGTCGCGATCGCGGCGTCGAAGTCCAGCCAGCCGCCCTGGATCCGCTCGATCAGGTCGTCGCTGCCGACGGCGTCGGCGCCTGCGGCTTCGGCGGCCTCGGCCTTGTCGCCGACCGCGAACACCACAACGCGGGCGGTCTTGCCGGTGCCGTTCGGCAGGTTCACGGTTCCGCGCACCATCTGGTCGGCCTTGCGGGGGTCGACGCCCAGCCGGATCGCCACCTCGACGGTCGCGTCCTGCTTCTTCGATCCCGTTTCCTTGGCCAGCTTCGCCGCTTCCAGCGGCGTGTACAGCCGGGAGCGGTCCACCTTCTCGGCGGCTTCGCGATATGCCTTACTGGTCTTGCTCATTGGTGTCTCCTAGTTGCTGAGTTGTGGTTGACGCGGGCCGCAGCTGGCCCTCCCACTGTTCGGGCCGATCCGCCTGCGCTTCTCGGCCACGGGGTCTGGTCCTACTCGACCGTGATCCCCATCGACCGGGCGGTGCCGGCGATGATCTTGGCGGCCTGATCGATGTCGTTGGCGTTCAGGTCCTCTTTCTTGGTCTCGGCGATCTCGCGCACCTGATCCCAGGACACCTTCGCGACCTTGGTCTTGTGCGGCTCGCCCGAGCCCTTCTGCACACCGGCGGCCTTGAGCAGCAGCTTGGCCGCGGGCGGTGTCTTGAGGTTGAAGGTGAAGCTGCGGTCCTCGTAGACGGTGATCTCCACGGGGATGACGTTGCCGCGCTGGTTCTCCGTCGCGGCGTTGTACGCCTTGCAGAACTCCATGATGTTGACGCCGTGCTGGCCGAGCGCCGGACCGACCGGCGGGGCGGGGTTGGCCTGCCCGGCCTGGATCTGCAGCTTGATCAGCCCGACGACCTTCTTCTTCGGGGCCATACTCTTCCTTTCTCGGTGATTTCGGTGTAATTCGTCGCGCTCACCGCAACCAAATACACCGAAATCGCAATTAGATCTTGGCGACCTGGTTGAAGGTCAGTTCGACAGGTGTTTCGCGGCCGAAGATGGACACCAGCACCTTGAGCTTCTGCTGTTCGGCGTTGACCTCGCTGATCGACGCGGGCAGCGTCGCGAACGGCCCGTCCATGACGGTGACCGACTCGCCGACCTCGAAGTCGACCTCGATCGGCGCGCGCTCGATTCCACCGGTCTCCGCGGCGGCAGCACCGGCCGCAGCGGCGGCCTTGCCGGGCTTCTTCGCCGCGGCCGGGGGCAGCAGGAACTTCACCACGTCATCCAGCGACAGCGGCGACGGCCGCGACGTCGCACCGACGAACCCCGTCACCCCGGGCGTGTTGCGCACCGCGCCCCACGACTCGTCGTTGAGCTCCATGCGCACCAGGATGTAGCCCGGCAGCACTTTCCGGTTGACCTGCTTGCGCTGGCCGTTCTTGATCTCGGTGACCTCTTCGGTCGGCACCTCGACCTGGAAGATGTAGTCGCCGACGTCGAGGTTCTGCACGCGGGTCTCGAGGTTGGCCTTCACCTTGTTCTCGTAACCGGCGTAGGAGTGGATGACGTACCAGTCGCCGGGCTTGAGCCGCAGCTCCTTCTTCAGCGCGACCGCCGGGTCCTCTTCCTCGTCCTCGGCCTCACCGGCCGCGTCAGCCTCACCGGCGGTGTCGTCGGCGACCGGCGCCGCGTCCTCGACGGCGTCGGCGGCCGTGCTGTCTTCCAGACGCTCAGCAGCCTCATCTGCGATCACGGTCGCCGGGTCCGCCGCCTCGGCGATCGACTCGGAAACGGCCGAAGGCGTATCGCCCTCGAAGCTAGTCACGTGTCAGTCCTCTCAAATTCTCATTCGTCGCGCACATGCCCGTCAGCCGAAGATCATCGCCACGAGCTTGGCCAGACCCAGGTCGACGAAGCCGATCAACGCCACCATGAACACCAGGAACATCAGCACCACGGCGGTGTAGCTGACCATCTGCTTGCGGTTCGGCCAGATCACCTTGCGCAGTTCGGCGACGACCTGCTGCAGGTAGTTCCAGACGAAGACGAACGGGTTGCGCCCACCCTTACCGGGCCGGTCGGCACGCTTCCTGGCGGTCTTCTTCGCGGTGCCCGACCCGTTCTTGGTGGGTGAGGCCTTGGTGCCCGTCGACAGGTCGACCGCCTCGCCGGCGTCCTCGCCAACCGCGGCTCGCCGCGACCGCTTCCCCGTGGGCCGGGTCGGCCGGGTCACGACCGCGCTGCGGCCGGTCTCGGAGTCGGTCCCGGTGTCGCCTGCGGAGCCGGCACCATCGCGCTCGTCGCTCACCGCATGCTCCCCTTGTCTGGTCATCTAGTCTTCTGTGGGTCACTGTCCAGTGTCCACACTTGTCGAGTATTCAGTTGAGCAGGGGCGACAGGACTTGAACCTGCAACCTGCGGTTTTGGAGACCGCTGCTCTGCCAGTTGAGCTACGCCCCTTCAGGGTGACACGGCGATCGCCACCCGCTCCGGGGCTCACACAATTCGCGCGCTCCCCGATCGGCCGATTGAAACCCGACGGAAGCGCGCTGGACTGGGAAAACCCCGAGGCCCGAGTGTAGCGCGCCACCGGTCTGTGTTACTAATCCGCCGCCCGGATGCTCTCGGGTTCGTCGAGCTGGGCGGCGGCCTCACCATTCTCGGCGCCGTCCGCGCTCTCGTCGTGCACGACGGGCTTACGCGTCACCTGACCGGTCTTGGGGTCCCACCCCGCGGAGATGGAGTTGTCGCCCTCGTGGCCCATCAGCGTGGTGAAGGACTCCATGACCAGTTCGTCGTGCTGGTCGACCAGCGTGTTGCGGGTGGTCACGATGTCGGCGCCGAAGCGCTCGTCGACCGACAGCACGTACAGCGTTCCGATTAGCGCATCGCCGGCCTTGATCGGGCGATGGAACTTGAACTTCTGGTCGACCTGCACGATCTGCAGGGTTTCGAAGCCGACGTCGTTGTGCTGAAAGAAGTGCCGCTGGATCATCACCGCGAAGATCGACATGAACGTCGGCGGGGCGATCAGCGCATCGTGGCCCGCGGCCTTGGCGGCCTCCAGGCTGTGGCTCGTCGGATCGTAGGCCTTGACGGCGTTGGCGTACTGGCGGATCTGCTCGTGGCCCACGATGTAGGGCTCGGGGTAGCGCCAGACCATTCCCTGGATGTCGATCTTGAGCGCCATGACTACGCCAGCTTCGCAATCGCCACGGCGCGGCCGAAGATCTTCTTCCCCCCGGTGGTGGCCGCCAGGGCGATGGTCACCGTCTTCGTCTCAGGCTCAACGGATTTCACCCGTCCACTGAAGACGATCTCGGCCCCGATGCCGTCGTTCGGCACCGGTACCACCGCGGTGAACCGGACGTTGTACTCGGTGACCGCCGCGGGGTCGCCGACCCATTCGGTCACGTACCCGCCGCCCAGGCCCATCGTCAGCATGCCGTGCGCGATCGCGGTGTCCAGGCCGACCTGCTTGGCGATGTCGTCGTCCCAGTGGATCGGGTTGAGGTCGCCGGAGACGCCGGCATAGTTGACAAGGTCCTGCCGGGTCAGCGGAATCACCTTCTCGGGAAGCTCATCGCCCTTCTTCACCGAGGCGAACTCACGCAGTGGCATCTGAAAAACCCTCTTCTCCATCACCGGTCCGACCCGCCAGGGTCGTGAATGTCTCCTGTAGGACGTCACCGGCTTCATTGGTGACGACGTTCTTGAGTACGACGATGTCGGTACCGTGGGCTTGGCGCACGGAGTCCACGTACACGTCGCAATACAGCTTGTCGCCGGCGAAGATCGGCCGGACGTACTTGAGCACCTGATCGACCTGCACGATCTTCGCGTCTTTGATCTCGACATTGGCGTGCTCGAAAAACGACGTCTGCGCCATGTAGCCGAGGACGCTGGTGAACGTCAGCGGCGCCGGCAACGCCTTGTGGCCGAGTTCGGCGGCGACCTCCTCGTCGAAGAACGCACGATCGTCGTTCTTGACCGCGACCGCGTACTCACGGATCTTCTCGCGGCCCACGACGTAGTGGTCGGGATAGCGGTAGTGCATCCCGACGATCCGCTCGGTCAACGACACAGTTAGTGAACCTACCTAGTCAACCCGGACGCGCCCACGGGCTGGCTCGTCCTAGCGCGATTCCTTGTGGGGCTGGTGTTTGCCGCAGTTCGGGCAGAACTTCTTGATCTCGAGCCGGTCCGGGTCATTGCGGCGGTTCTTCTTGGTGATGTAGTTGCGGTGCTTGCACACCTCGCACGCCAAAGTGATCTTCGGCCGTACGTCGGTACTGGAGGCCACGTCTCACGTCCTTCGTCTACGCGTTCTTGTTGTCTGTAGCGGTGGGGGGGCTCGATCCCCCGACCTCACGATTATGAGTCGTGCGCTCTAACCAGCTGAGCTACACCGCCCCGATGGCTACGGGCCGGCATGCCAGGCTTCCCAGGCGTCCAAGCCGATCCGTCCACCGAGCCCCCTAACGGAATCGAACCGTTGACCTTTTCCTTACCATGGAAACGCTCTGCCGACTGAGCTAAGGGGGCCTGCTTGCTTCGAGGCCCGCGCATCGTGGCGCGAGCCTTAAAGAGGGTACAGTCTCGCCGATTGCCGCGCCAAACCGCTGATCACCACAACCGTTAGCACCGACTGTAGCCGCGGAGGGATGGACGGAACAGTGACCGAACCGGGCGCGAACCGTGTGGCGGTGTACCTCGACTTCGACAACATCGTGATCTCGCGCTACGACCAGATCCACGGGCGCAGCTCGTTTCAACGCGACAAGGCCGCCGGGTTCCACAAGCAGCCGGGCCGGTTGTCGCAGGCGACCGTCGACGTCGGCGCGATCATCGACTTCGCCTCGTCGTTCGGCACGCTGGTGTTGACCAAGGCTTATGCCGACTGGTCGGCCGACGTCAACGCCGACTACCGCGACCAGCTGGTCGGGCGCGCGGTCGATCTGGTGCAGCTGTTCCCGGCCGCCGCGTACAACAAGAACGGCGCCGACATCCGGCTCGCGGTCGACGCCGTCGAGGACATGTTCCGGTTGCCCGACCTGACGCACGTGGTGATCGTCGCCGGCGATTCCGACTACATCCCGCTCGCGCAGCGGTGCAAACGGCTCGGGCGCTACGTCGTCGGCATCGGCATCACCGGTTCCATCAGCCGCTCGCTCACCGCGGCCTGCGACGAGTTCGTCTCCTACGACGCGCTGCCCGGCGTCCCTGCGGTGAAGACCGAAGCGCCGAAGCGGCGCCGCACCAAGGCCGACGCCGACCAGGAGCCCGAGACGCCCGACCCGCAGGCTGCGGCGACGGCGCTGCTGGAACGGGCGCTGCGGGTCGCCCACGGTAAGGACGACTCCGACTCCGACTGGCTGCACAACTCCGCGGTGAAGGCGCAGATGAAGCGGATGGACCCGTCGTTCTCGGAGAAGTCCCTGGGGTTCCGCTCGTTCAGCGACTTCCTGCGCTCGCGCACCGAGCTGGTCGAGCTCGACGAGAGCAGTACCACCCGGCTGGTGCGGCTGCGCCCCGATGCGTGACTTCCGCCGATAGCCCGCGTTCGGCGAGCGGAGTAGGCCGCCGATACGCTGACGGCCATGGCCTCGGATCGGCTCTACTTCCGCCAGTTGTTGTCCGGTCGCGACTTCGCGGCCGGCGACATGATCGCGCAGCAGATGCGTAACTTCGCCTACCTGATCGGCGACCGTGAGACCGGCGACACCGTGGTCGTCGACCCCGCCTACGCGGCCGGCGATCTCGTCGACGCGCTCGAGGCCGACGGCATGCGCCTGTCCGGGGTGCTGGTCACCCACCACCACCCCGACCACGTCGGCGGGTCGATGATGGGCTTCGAGCTCAAGGGCCTCGCCGAACTGCTGGAACGAACCAGTGTGCCGGTGCACGTCAACCGCCTTGAGGCGGACTGGGTTTCGAACGTCACCGGTATCGCGCGCAGCGAACTCACCGAGCACCAGCACGGCGACGTGGTCAAGGTCGGCGACATCGACATCGAACTGCTGCACACTCCCGGCCACACGCCGGGCAGCCAGTGCTTTCTGCTCGACGGGCGGCTGGTCGCCGGCGACACCCTGTTCCTGGAGGGCTGCGGGCGCACGGACTTCCCGGGCGGCGACGTCGACGACATGTTCCGCAGCCTGCAGGCGCTCGCGAAGCTGTCCGGCGACCCGACGGTGTTCCCCGGCCACTGGTATTCGGTGGAGCCCAGCGCATCGCTGTCGGAGGTTCGCCAGACCAACTATGTCTACCGGGCCAGCAACCTCGACCAGTGGCGAATGCTGATGGGCGGCTGACCGCCGCGTGCCGGACACGCTCTACGCCGACGTGTCGGAGTGGCAGGTCGGCGTCGACGACAGCTACCCGTACCCGGTTCTGTGCATCCGCTCCAACGACGGGACGCACCGAGATCGCCGGTGGCGCAACAACTATGACTGGTGCCGCGGCAATGTCGACGACGGGCGGCTGACGTTCTTCATCGCGTACTTCGTGTGGCGACCGAACTGGCAGGACGCCATCGACACGTTCTGCGAGCAGGTCGGCACGCCGCATCCGAGGATGGCGGTGATGCTCGACGTCGAGTCGTGGGGCGGCCGGATTCGCGGCGATCGATCGGCGGGTATCAACGCCGCCTACGACGCGGTTGGCGATTTCGTCGGCAGCACCGCGAAGGTGATCGGCTACGGCAACGTCGGTGACCTGAACACGCTGTGGCCGCACAAGCCGCCCGGCATCCGCTTGGTGGTCGCCGCGTACGGGCACAACCCGTCATACCCGGGCAAAGTGGCGCATCAATACACCGACGGCAGCGGACACGGCGGCGGCCTGCCGGAGGGCGCGCCACCGTTCGGCCACTGCGACATGAACTCCGCCGACGGGTTGAGTCCGGACGCGTTCGCCGATGCGTGCGGGATCACCGGCACCGACCGGCCGGACCGGCGCGGTCCCAGCAAATCGACGCGGATGCCAAATACGCAAATGATGTGCGGCTAACGCCTGCGTGGTATACAGCGGTGCGTGAACGGGGATGGGAATCTGCTCGGCCTGTCGGCCGGCATGTGGACGGCGCTCGCCGCCTGGCTCGCTGTGGTGGTGGGCATCGCCGCGCTGATCTACGCGTGGCGGCACTATCAACGGGTACGGCGGCAAAGCGAAGAGCTGATGCAGCCCAACGTGGCGATGTTCATGGAGCCGGCCCCCAACGACTGGCACCTCATCGAGCTCGTGGTCAGGAACTTCGGCCGAACGCCGGCCTACAACATCCGATTCGACTTCGCCCACCCGCCGACCGTGGCCAAGTACGAGAACGTCTACGACGACCGCTACGTCGACATCGTTCCGCTGAACCTGCCTGCCGAGATTCCGTATCTGGCGCCCAACCAGGAGTGGCGGATCGTCTGGGACTCGGCGCTCGACCGTCGTGAGGTCGGCGAGGCCATCGCGTCGCGGTTCGACGGGGCGGTCACCTATTCCGACCGGCAGGGGCAGGAGAAGGGCAAGCGCGCCCGCCACCGGTTCCGCTCCACCGCGGTGCTGGACTGGTCGACGCTGCACCCGGTCGAACGGTTGGAGTTGTTGACCACCCACGACCTGGCCCGCCAGGAGAAGCAGAAGCTCGAGCTGCTGCGCCACCTGCTGACGTACTACCACTACGCCGCCGCCGAGAGCCGCGAAGACGTGCTCCGCACCGAGATCAACCGGGTGAGGGATGCCGCGAACGAACTGCGCGACCGCTACCGCGCAGAAGGCGGCGGCCCACTACCCAACCCACGTAACGACACGCCTCGAGGGGCGGTCGCCGGTCAGCAGAGCGACGCCGAAACGGATCTCGAAGAGGCGCACACCCAGGTGCTGAGCAACCGGCCGGCACGCCACCGGATCGCCTAGGACTTGGCTTTCGTAGCAACGTTTCGTAACATCGGTACGAATCAGCGCCGCTTCAGAAGGAGCATCGATGACCAGCCTCGTCGGCTATGAACTCAACGACTCGGTCGCGAGGATCACCCTCGACGACGGCAAGGTCAACGTGCTCGGCCCGGCCATGCAGGCCGCGATCAACGAGGCGCTCGACCGCGCCGAGAAGGACTCGGCCAAAGCGGTCGTGCTCGCGGGTAACGGGCGGGTGTTCAGCGGCGGTTTCGACCTGACGGTGTTCCAGTCCGGCGACGCGCAGGCCGCGCACGGCATGCTGGCCGGCGGGTTCGAACTCGCGGTGCGCTGCATGACGTTCCCGGCGCCGGTGGTCATGGCGGCGACGGGCCCGGCGATCGCGATGGGTTCGTTCCTGCTGCTGTCCGGCGACCACCGGGTGGGCCAGCCGAAGAGCCGGTGCCAGGCGATCGAGGTGGCGATCGGCATGACGATTCCGATCGCCGCGCTGGAGATCATGCGGTTCCGGCTGACGCCTCCGGCTTTTCAGCGGGGCGCGGCGCTGGCGTCGACGTTCGCCGGCGAGGAGGCCGTCAACGGCGGATGGCTCGACGAGATCGTCGAGGCCGATCGGGTGCTCGCGCGGGCGCAGGAGGTGGCGGCCGAGGCGGTGACGACGCTGAACACCGGCGCGCACGTGGCGACCAAGCTGAAGGCCCGCGAGTCCGCGCTTGCCGCGATCCGCGCCGGGATCGACGGGCTGGCAACGGAATTCAGCCTCGGCTAGCCAGTTCCGATGCCGAGGGCGAAGCAGCGCACGCCCGAGCTGAAGGGCCATCTGCTGGAGGTGGCGATCGCGACGCTGTCCGAGGAAGGCATCGCGGGGCTCACCACGCGTCGGGTCGCCGAGCGGGCGGGCACGTCGGTGCCCGCTGTGTACGAACTGTTCTCCGACAAGGCCGGCCTGCTGCGGGCGATGGTCTTCGAGGGGTTCCGGAGGTTGGGCGACGAGCTGGCGACGGTGCCGCCGACCGACGATCCGCTCACCGACCTGGAACTGCTGGTGCCGGTGTTCCGGCTCTTCTGCCGCACATATCCGCGGCTGGCGCAGCTGATGTTCGCGCGTCCATTCGCCGAATTGGAGCCCGGGCCCGACGAACTGGCGGCGGGGGCGTCGGTGCGCGAGGCGTTCACCGGCCGGATTCAGCGGTGCGTCGACGCGGGCCTGCTGGCCGGCGACGTCGCCGACATCGCCCACGTGCTGCTGGCACTCGCCCAGGGCTTGGCGGTGCAGGAGCTCGGGCGGTGGCTGGGCTCGTCGGCGCCGACGATCGAGCAGCGGTGGCGGCTCGGCGTGCACTCCCTGCTGGCCGGTTTACGCCCGTCGTCGTAGTGATTTCGGTGTAGTTGGTGGCGCTCAGCGCAACCGCCGACACCGAAATCCCCACGTTTGGGGCGTTTGCCCCATGTCGCCGGCCGGCTCGTCGGCACACGATGGCCGTCATGGACACCACACCCCAGGCCGCAGCGGCCGCCACCAAAACCATGCCCCTGCCCGACGGAGACGACGAACGGGTCGTCGGCTTCGGCGTCATGGGCCTGCCCTTCGCAAGCGGCCACTACCTCGCCTACCGCGACTTCCCCGAGACGTCGTTCTCCCCCGCCTACAAGTCGGTGTGGCACCGCACGCCCGACGGGGTGTGGACCTTCTACGCGACTACGCCCGGGCCGCAGAGCTGCTCGCGGTACTTCAGCTCGGCGACGACCATCGACCCCATCGTCTGCGGTATCGACGCGCACTGGCCCACCCCTTGGTCGCTGGCGATTTCCATTGCCGGATTGCTGGATTGGCGTGTCGACATCGAAGCCACCGCGGCGACGCGCCTGATGAGCGCCGTCGGGTCGCGGCTCCCCGCCGCGGCGGCACGCAACCGCGAAACGCTGCGGCTGATGAGCCGCCTCGTCGGCCCCGTGCTCGGCATCGGCAAGGTACGGCTCACGGGCAGCCTGCCCAATGGCCAGGAGTTCCGCATCGCGCCGAAGCGAGTGTGGGCGGTCGCGGACTCCACGGCCGTCGTGCGCGGCGTCGACCTCGGCCCGGTCGGCCCGCATCCGGTGCAAGGAAACCTGGCCGACTTCCAACTGCCGCAGCGGGGCATCTGCGTGGTCGCACAAGGCCGGTTCGAGCCTTTCGACGTCGCGCGCCACCGCGACGCCGACCGTCTTCGCCTATCCCACTGAACCGAGCGGGCCGACGGTGGACAATCGGGCTGTGGCCGCTCGTCGCACCCCGCACGAGCTTCCGACGCGGGCGGAAGTGCTCGCGGCGCTGTCGGTCGCGGTCGACCTCGGATTGGGACAGCCCGCCGAGCACATGCTGAGGGCCGCGCTGATCGCGATGCGCCTCGCCGCTCGGCTGAATCTCTCTGAGCGTCAGCGTGATTGCATCTACTACGCGACGCTGATCATGTGGATCGGCTGCCACGCCGACTCCCACGAATACGCCCGCTGGTTCGGCGATGACATCGCGGTGCGGCGGAGCTCGTATCTCGTCGATTGGTCCGGCTTGCCGTACCAACGCTTCCTGCTGACCAACCTCGGTCGCGGTGAGTCGCTGCTGACCCGGTTGAGAACCGCGGCGGCACTGTATGCCAATGCGCGGGGTCATATCTCGCAGCTGATCCACTCTCACTGCACGTCAGCCGGTCTGCTCGCCGACCGCATCGGTCTGGATGCTGACGTGCAGAACGCACTGCGCTACACCTTCGAACGGTTCGACGGCGGCGGGCTGCCGAGCGGCGCGTCGGGTGACGGCATACCGGTCGAGATGCGGGTGGCCCAGGTCGCCGACATGGTCGAGGTACACCAGCGTGAGTACGGCACCGACGGTGCGGTGGCGATGGCCCGCAGCAGGCGCGGCGGCCAGTTCGATCCCGCGATCGTCGACGCGTTCATCGCCGACCCCGCAGGGGTGCTGGCGGTCCCGACGACCGGGGACGTGTGGGCGACTGCGCTGCAGTACGCGCCGGACCGCGGCACCCGGCTCGACGAGCAGTCGCTCGACGCATTGTTGGTCGCGCTCGGTGAGTTCGTCGATCTGAAATGCCCCTTCACACTGGGACATTCACGCGCCGTGGCGGAGCTGGCCGCGTCGGCCGCCGAGGTGATCGGGCTCGACGAACGTGCGGTCGCGACGACCCGGCGCGCCGGTTACGTGCACGATCTCGGCCGCATCGGGGTGTCGAACCAGATCTGGTCGAAGACAAGCGCGTTGAGCATGGCCGAGTTCGAGCGGATGCGGTTGCACCCCTATCTGACCGAGCGCATCCTGTCGCAGGTGCCGGCCTTGAGCGAGATCGCAACGGTCGCGGCCAACCATCACGAATGTCTCGACGGCTCAGGGTATCCGCGTGGCATTGCCGCGCGGCAGCTGACCATGCCCGACCGGCTGTTGGCGTGCGCGGTGAGTTATCAAGGCGCGCTGGAACCCCGGCCGTACCGGGAGGCGCTCGGCCCGGCGGGTGCCGCTCGGCGCCTGCGGGAACGAGTGTCCAGGGGCCAGTTGGACTCGACCGCCGCCGATGCCGTACTGCAGGCGTCGGGACGCGCGTCGACCAGACGGCACGCGAGACCGGACGGGCTCACCGCCCGCGAGGTGGAAGTCTTGCGGCTCGTGGCGCAGGGCGCGAGCAACAAGGGCATCGCCGCCAAGCTGGTGCTCAGCGAGAAGACGGTGCGCAACCATGTTGAGCACGTGTACGCCAAAATCGGTGTCTCGAACCGGATCGGGGCCAGCATGTACGCGCTGGAGCACGGGCTGGCGGCCGAGAGTGGTCGTGCGTCAACATGACAGCAACGCGACGGCCCGACGGTAGTCGTCGTCGGCGTCGAGCGTCAGCACGCCGACGACGTCGCCGCCCGCCTCGTACCAGACCGCGAACCCGGTGTGGTGGTCGACGAAGCGGGCGTTGTCGTAGTCGACGCCCCAACCGCTGTACTTGAGCACCGAAGTGCCGATGGTGCAGGCGAATCCGGGAACGGTGCCCCAGGCGGCCGGGAATCCGGCGGCGGTCAGACCGGCGACATAACCCTGATGCGCGGCGTCGCGCCAGTGTTCGGCGGGTACGCGCCGACCGGCGGTGACGTTGTGCGCCAACGCGACGTCGCCGGCGGCGTAGACGTTGCGCGCCGAGGTGTGCATGTGCTCGTCGACGACGATGCGCCCGCCGTGGGTGTCGAGACCGGCGGCTTCGGCGAGTCGGATGTCGGGCCGCACACCCGTGGCGCAGACGACGAGGTCGGCGTCGACGGTCTCACCGCTGTCGAGCACCACGCGGGAATCCTCGATCTCGGCCACCGTGGTTTCGCCGGCAAACCGTACCCCGTTGTCCGACAGGAGTTTTGCGACGCGTTCCCCGGCCTCGAGACCGAACCGGCGCTGCAGGGGAACGTGCTCGGCGGCGACGACCATCGTCGCGACACCAACCGCGGCAAGGCAGGACGCCGCCTCGCAGCCGATCAACCCACCGCCGATGACCACGGCGCAGTCCGCGTACCG
The DNA here is from genome assembly GCF_001499985.1 of Mycobacterium sp. IS-1556. Classification (NCBI taxonomy): domain Bacteria; kingdom Bacillati; phylum Actinomycetota; class Actinomycetes; order Mycobacteriales; family Mycobacteriaceae; genus Mycobacterium; species Mycobacterium sp. IS-1556. The sequence goes on along the minus strand of NZ_LQIM01000034.1, from coordinate 148,754 downwards.
GGCTGCCATCTTCAGCGCGACGGCGTCGGCGAACGACCGTAGTGTCAGCGCGGACTCGATACCGGGAATGGCGGGCCGCACCGCGGCGGATCCGGAGGCCAGCACGAGATGCCAGTAGGGATAACGCTGGCCGCCCGCGGTCACGACCTGCTGGCGCTGCAGGTCGATGGAGTCGACGGTGATTCCGCGGATCAGGTCGACAGCGTTGCGCTCGAACCAGCCCTCGCTGTGCAGGGCGAGTTTGGTGTCACGGCCGCAGAGGAAGTCCTTGCTCAACGGCGGCTTGGCGTAGGGCAGCGCGGGATCGGTGGTCAGAATGCGCACCGGAATGCCGGGGTGCTTGCCGCGGAACGTCTCCGCGGCGCTCACCCCGGCCGGACCGCTGCCGATGGCGACGAAACCTGCTGCGACCACTCTTCTTGGGTACCAACTTCAGTGCCCGGATAACCGCGGTGTCAGGGATTCGTCACAGTTGGCGGCTAGGCGGCGCTAATGCTGAGTCGTTACTTCGTCGTCAGTGAGAATTCGAGGTTCGCGCGTTCGGTGTGGTCCGTTTCGGCTTCCTATGCTCGAGATTGCACACACGGCTGTGGTCGTTTTCTCAGATCAGCACAACCCTGAATGCAATCTCGGCGCTAGGACCGTTTCGCATACCAACACCCCGGCCACGTACGTGCGCACAAGCAGCCCAAATTCTGCTCCCGAACTGATGACTCACGACACTGTCTCGGGGCTAGGCGGTGCTAGACCGTGCTAGTCGGTGATGCCCCAGACGAGGCAGAACGTGTGTCCGGCCGGATCGCGGAAGACCCGGAACTTCGCGTCCTCCGCGGCGTCGGGCACCCGCGTCGCACCGAGGTCGAGCACGTCGCGCTCTGCTGCGTCGGGGTCGTCGACCTGGATGTCGAGGTGGAACTGCTGCGAACCGCGCGGGTCGGGAAAGCGCGGCGGCTCATGCTCTGGCGAGTACTGAAACGCCAGCCGTCGCCCCTGTGGGTCGGTGAGCACGACCCAGGTGTCGTCGTCCTTGTGGACCTCCCCGCCGAGCACGCCCGCGTAGAAGGTGGCGAGCCCCATCGGATCCCGGCAGTCGATGACCGTCGATCGCAGCTTTCCGAGCATGACGGCCGGGTTGCCGGTATTCAGGCGACGTAAACGGCTGTGTGGCACCATCTGCGCATGAAACCCGAGGACGACCCGGAGGCCCGGATCAGGCAGCTGGAGCAACCGCTGGCCGACTACGGCGCAGTCGAACTGGGCACGTCGCAGCCGAGCGGGAACGACTACCAGACATCGGCCCTGCCGCCGCCGGTCTACGGTCCGCCGTACCCGTCGACATACGAGCAGCAGTCGCCCTACAGCACGCCGCCGTTCGGCGTCTCTTTCCCGCCGGGACCGACGAGAAGCGGCGCGCCGTACGGGCTGATCTTCGGGCTGATCGCGGTGGTCGTCGTGCTCATCGTCGGGGGCATCGGCGTCTTCGTGTGGTCGATGTCGTCGACGCCCGACCGGATCAGCACCCGCCCCGGGTTCCCCGACGCAACCGGTGGTGACGGACCGCGCGACGGCAGCGTGACGATCGGGCCGTCCCGCAACGCGCCGACCCCTCTGCCGACCCAGGTTCCGGACGACCAGCCGCCGGAGGTGGCCGTCGCGCCGGCCGGTGGTCAGTACAGCGTCTCCGGGGTCGAGAAGATCGAGACCATCGAGTGCAACGGCAGCAACATCAGCGTCAGCGGCGTCGACAACATCGTGACCCTGCTCGGTCATTGTCAGAGCGTCACCGTGTCCGGCGTCGAAAACCAGGTGATTCTCGACAGCGCAGACAGAATCGGCGCCTCCGGTTTCGACAACCAGGTGATCTACCACTCGGGAGATCCGGAGATCGACGCCACCTCCAGGAACAGCGTCACTCAGGGCTAGACGCGCCACTGCAGGACGCGTTCGGCCAACTCGGGGCCGCAGTCCTCCTGCACGAAATGGCTGCCGTTGATGCGGGCATGCGGTTGACCGGCGGCGCCGGGCACATGCTCGATGAGCGGGCGGTCGGCGCGGCCGAGGATCGGGTCCTTGGCGCCGAAGACGCACAGGAACGGTTTCTCCCAGCGGCCCAAGGCTTCCCACGCGGCGCGGTTGGCCGGCAGCGCCGGATCGTCGGGCGACGTCGGCACCAGGGCGGGAAACGCCCGCGCACCTGCCTGAAAACTCTTGTCGGGGAACGGCGCATCGTATCCGGCCCGCACCCGCGCGGGAACGTCGGTGACGGTGCCGAACCCGACGATGCGTCCGCACGGGAACACCGGCGTGTAGCGTGCGAAGGCCCGCCAGAGGCGGAACGGCAGATTAGCCGACGTCTGCCCGGCGGGCAGGAAGCCGTTGGCCACGACGATGCGCCCGACGCGCGCACCCTGTTCGGCGGCGATGCGCAGGCCGATCAACGAGCCCCAGTCCTGCACGAAGATCGTGGTGTCGCTCAGGTCGAGCGCCTGAAACCACGACGTCACCCACTCGACGTGACGTAGGTAGGTGTAATCCTCGATGCGGCTGGGTTTGTCGGAGCGCCCGAAGCCGATCAGATCGAGTGCGAGGACGCGGCAGCCGCCGGCGGCCAGTGGCGGAATCATGGTGCGGTACAGGTAACTCCACGTCGGCTCGCCGTGCAGCAGGACGACGGTCGGGCCGTCGCGTGGACCCTCGTCGACGTAGTGCATTCGCAGCGGCGCAGTATCGCTCGCGGTGACGTCGAGGTAGTGCGGCGCGAACGGATAGCCCGCGAGGTTGTCGAAGCGATCGTCGGGGGTGCGCAGAACGTCCATGGTGTGCTCCTGTCCGCCGTCTGCAGCCTAGAACGACCGGAGTCGCCGCTTCCCCCGATCGGTGGACATGCGATTCATCCGGTTCACCCTCCGGTCGGCCGACATACATCGCCGCCGCGGCGCAGCACTCTTGAGTCATCGCCGGAACACACCGGCACAGAACGAAACCAGACTCAACGAGGAGAACGACATGAACGCCAACACAACCCGCCGCATCGCCCGCTTCTTCGCACTGCCGATCGTCTCGGCTGGAATCCTCGCCGGGGCTCTCGGGATGGCCGGCACCGCCAGCGCGGGCACCTACACGCCGGACAACACGCCGCGGCCGGGCATCGTTGCGACGCCGAAGACGTTCGCGCAGCCGACCCCCGGGGCCCGCCACAACCACGGCCTCCCCCACCTGCAGCGAGTCCAGCCGAACTACCAGCCCTGAACAGCCGTTCCTCCACAGAGGCCCTCCCGGGCGGCGTATCCCGGGAGGGCCTCGCCTTGTCTGCGCGACTACTTGTCTGCGCGACTACTTGTCTGCGCGGCTACTTGTCTGCGCGACTATTCGGGTCCGCGCGCCACGGGACGCGACGGATCCGAACACCACTCCGACCACGAACCCGGAAACAGCGCCGCGTCCACCCCCGCCGCGGCGAGGCCCGCAATGGTCACTGCCGCCGTGACGCCCGATCCGCAGTAGACCGCCACGTCGGTGTCCGGCACCGACGGGAAGACCCGGGCCAGATCGGCGTCGGTCCGCAGAGTGCCGTCGTCGGCCAGCAGGCTGGTGCTCGGCACGTTCAGCGCGCCCGGGATGTGGCCGGCGACCGGGTCGACCGGTTCGACGTCGCCGCGGAACCGCTCGGCCGCGCGCGCGTCGAGCAGCAGCAGGCCCGAGGTGAGCACCGCGTCGGCGGTGACGGTCCGGCGCGCACCGGCGTACAGATCGTCGTAGGTAACGGTCACGTCGCCGGGTTCGGGTGCGACGGCGCCGGTTTCCAATTCGCCTCCGGCGGCCGTCCACGCCGCCAGCCCACCGTCGAGGATGCGGACGTCGTCGACACCGGCTGCGGTCAGCACCCACCAGGCGCGCGCCGATCCGGCGCGGTTCCAGTCGTCGTAGGCCACCACCGGAATCCCGGCCCGCACGCCCCACCGCCGCGCCGCGTCCTGAAGCGCTGTCCCCGACGGCAGCGGATGGCGCCCGCGGCCTTCGACGGTGTGATCGCTCAGCTCGTCCTCCAGCGACACGTACACCGCCCCGGGCAGGTGCCCTCGTTCGTATGCGGCTCGGCCGTCCGGCTCGGCGAGTTGCCAGCGCACATCCAACAACGTCACCGGTTCCCCCGCATCGAGTCGCCGCGCCAACTCCGCGGCGGTGATCAACACCGTGTCACGCGCGCTCATACCTCAGACGGTAGCGGCGACCGGCGGGCCGATCTCCTCGGCCAATGTTTCGACGACGCGCGACAGTTCGTCGACCAGCCAGCTGTCGCTTCGGCGCCGGTAGACCTCGAGCAGCGAACGGTAGTACCACAGATGTTCATGCGGATCATCGGTGTTGAAGCGCTGCCACACCTTCGGGCCGTACCGGCGCAGGTCCCGAAGGATCGCCCTCGCGTTGTCCAGCTTGTCGGCCATCGACACACGAATTGTGCTGTCGGAGGCCGTGTTCAAGTGCGCGATGTAGTTCTCCTTGCGTTCGCGCCACGGCGGTTTCGGCGTTACGACGGTGTCGCTGCACTCCTCGACGATCGCGGCGACCTCGGGTCCGAAGCGCTCCTCGATCTGCGCTAGCGTCGCGTCGCCGCCCTGATCCTCGGCGGCGTCGTGCAGCAGCGCGGCGATCGCCTCGGTCTCGGTGCCGTCGGCTTCGATCACCAGTCCCGCGACCGAAAGCAGGTGGCCGACGTACGGCACATCGCTGGCCTTGCGGGTCTGTGTGCGGTGCAGTTCGGCGGCGAATCCGAGTGCCTCGTGAAACCTCGGGCCCAGGCGGGGTGACGTCGTTTCGCTCACCAGCGGCCTCCCTTACTGATCGGGCGGCGGATCGAGCATCACGGCCCGCTCGCCGTTCCATCGATACCGCGCACTGCGGATCGCCGCGGGCGCGCAGGCGTTGCAGTCGCCCGGGACCTTGTAGGTGAGCACGACGGTGTCGCCGGTGCTGGCCTCGGCGTCCAGCGACGTGAAGCCGTATGCCTTCGAGGTCCCGGTCCCGACGTACTGGCCGCGGTGGAACAGCAGCGCCTGCACGGGCGAGCTTCCTGTGCCGCCCTCGGTCGTCACCAGGATCGTGGACAGCTCCGCGCACGGGTCATAGTTGCTGTCGACGGGTGTGCTGTCCCACTTGGCGCCGGTGAGCGGCTCGAAGGGCAGCCGCGCGAGCGCGAGCCGCAACGCGTCGGCCTGGTCCGGTCCGCACGACGGCTGCGCGGCGGCGGTCGGGATCGCGATCAACGACAAGCAGGCTGCGGCGGCGGTCATCGTCGCGGCCATCCATCGAGTCATCGGTATCGACTTCCCTTGCCCGCTCTCCCACAAACGTCACCCACGTCGGACCCACCTCCTATGGTTGGCTGCGATGGCCCTTCACATCCATCGGGCTGAACGCACCGACCTGCTCGCCGACGGACTCGGCGCCCTGCTCTCCGATCCGCTGCCCGACCCGTTCGCCGAGGAACTGGTCATCGTCCCGGCCAAGGGCGTCGAACGCTGGCTGAGCCAACGACTGAGCCACCTCCTCGGCTGTGGCTCGGGTGCCGACGGTATCTGCGCAGGCGTGACATTCCGCAATCCGCGCTCACTGATCGCCGACCTCACCGGAACCGGCTCAGGCCGCAATGCCGGCACAGCCGACCGCGACGATCTGTGGTCGCCCGACGCCATGGTGTGGCCACTGATGGAGGTCATCGACGCCACCTGCGCCGAGGACTGGTGCAAGCCGCTGGCCACCCACCTCGGCCACTTCGAAGCCGGCGATGAGAAGGAGCTGCGGCAGGGCAGGCGCTACGCCGTGGCCCGCCGGCTCGCCGGGCTGTTCGCCTCCTACGCCCGGCAGCGTCCGCAGCTGCTCGTCGACTGGGAGAACGGCGACGCCGGTGACATCGCATCCGATCTGGCCTGGCAGCCGCCGCTGTGGCGGGCGCTCATCGAACGCATCGACGCCGACACCCCACACATCCGTCACGCCAAAGCCGTTGCCAGGCTTCAGGAGTCGCCCACCGACCTGCCTCAGCGACTGTCACTGTTCGGCTACACCCGGCTGCCGAGCACCGAGATCGAACTGCTCGACGCGCTTTCCACTCATCACGACCTGCACCTGTGGCTGCCGCATCCGAGCGACCAGCTGTGGCAGCAACTCAACGGAGCACACGGCCAGATCCCGCGACGCCAGGACACCACCCACCGCCTGGTCGGCCATCCCCTGCTGGCCACCCTCGGCCGCGACCTTCGCGAACTGCAGCGCGGCCTGCCCGGCGATCCGCGCACCGACGAATACCTGGGCGGGCGCGACCGGCCGGACACCCTTCTCGGCTGGCTGCAATCCGACATCGCCGCCAACACGATCCGGCGAGACGGGCGGGTGCACACCGCAACCGACCGCTCGGTGCAGGTGCACAGCTGCCACGGGCCCGCGCGCCAGATCGACGTGCTCCGGGAGGTTCTGCTCGGACTGCTCGCCGACGACGAGACGCTCGAACCGCGCGACATTCTCGTCATGTGCCCCGACATCGAGACCTACGCGCCGCTGATCGTCGCCGGTTTCGGGCTGGGCGACATGATCAAGGGCGTGCACCCGGCGCACCAGTTGCGGGTGCGGCTGGCCGACCGGTCGCTCGTCCAGACGAATCCGCTGCTCGGTGTGGCCTCCCAACTGCTGTCGCTGGCCGGTGGACGGGCCACCTCGAGCGAGGTGCTCAACCTCGCGCAGGCCGCACCCGTGCGGGCCCGGTTCGGCTTCACCGACGACAACCTGGAGGACATCACCCGCTGGGTACGGCAGGCCAACATCCGGTGGGGCTTCGACACCGACCACCGCAAGCCCTACGGCGTCGACTTCGTCCAGAACACATGGCGTTTCGGCATCGACCGGGTACTGGCCGGGGTGGCGATGTCCGACGACTCGCACGCCTGGATCGACACCACGCTTCCCCTCGACGACGTCAGCAGCAACCGGGTCGACCTGGCCGGCCAACTCGCCGAGTACGTCGACCGCCTGCGCTGTGCGGTGGAATCCCTCACCGGGGCAAGACCACTCGAGCAGTGGCTGCGGTCGTTGACCGACAGCATCAGTCTACTGGCCCGCGTGGGCGACGACGACATCTGGCAAATCGCCCAATTGGAGCGCGAATTCGCCGATGTGCTCGCCACTGCGGGTGCCCGTGCGGACACGCTGATGCGGCTGTCCGACGTCCGCGCGCTGCTCGACCGCCATCTCGCCGGCCGTCCGACCCGCGCCAACTTCCGCACCGGCACGTTGACGGTGTGCACGATGGTGCCGATGCGGTCGGTCCCGCACCGCGTGGTGTGCCTGGTCGGTCTCGACGACGGCGTGTTCCCCCGGCTGGGTGTGGTCGACGGTGACGACGCGCTGGCCCGTGAGCCCATGACCGGCGAGCGCGACATCCGTTCCGAGGACCGGCAATTGCTGCTCGATGCCATCGGCGCGGCGACCGAGACACTGGTGATCACCTACACCGGCGCGAACGAGTACTCCGGTCAGGAGCGGCCCCCCGCCGTGCCGCTCGCCGAACTCCTCGACACCCTCGACCGCACGACACCGCGGAAGGTCCGCGACGCGATCGTGGTCAAGCATCCGCTGCAGCCGTTCGACACCCGCAACGTCGTTCCCGGCGAACTGATCCCGGATGTGCCGTTCACCTTCGACTCCACCGTCAAACGCGCGGCCGCCACCCGTGCCGGGACGCGGGCGGAACGGCCGAAGTTCATCTCCGGGCCGCTGCCCGCTCCCCCGGCCGACGATGTCGTGGTCGCCGACCTGGTCACCTTCTTCAGGGATCCCGTGAAGGGTTTCTTCCGCGCGCTCGACTACACGTTGCCGTGGGAGGTCGACGGTGTCGAGGACGCCATGCCCGTCGACATCAATGCGCTCGAGGAGTGGACGGTCGGTGACCGCATGCTGCAGGACATGTTGCGCGGCATGGATGCCGACCAGGCCCGCCAAGCCGAGTGGCGTCGCGGCACGCTGCCGCCCGGCAATCTCGGGTGGCGCCGGGCCAACAAGATCTGCGAGCAGGCCACGCTCATCGCCGAGGCCGCACGGCCGTACCGCGGTGCCGACCCGAGCGCCGTCGACATCGACGTCGAGATCGGCGGGGGCCGTCGCGTCACCGGCACCGTCACACCGGTCTACGGCGATCGGCTCGTCTCGGTCACGTACTCCAAGCTCGACGGCCGTCATCTGCTGCAGCCGTGGATTCTGTTGCTGGCCTTGCTCGCCCACGACCCGACCCGCGAGTGGAAGGCGATCAGCATCGGCCGCCCCAAACGGGGTACCACCCCGCGGATGGAGTCGATGGGCCGACCGGCGGAGCCTGCGCGTGAGTTGCTCGCCGACCTGGTGGCGATGTACGACCAGGGCCGCCGCGAACCGCTGCCCCTGCCGGTGAAGACGTCGTTCGCGTGGGCCGAAGCGGTGCACGGTCATGGCGACCCCGAGCAGCGGGCCGGATACAAGTGGCGGTCGGGCATGTACCCCGGCGAGGAGGATGAGGCGGCTTATCAACTGGCGTTCGGCAAGGCCACCTGGTTGAAGCACCTCGTCGAACTCGGCCTCGACACGTACTCCGGCCGGTTGTGGCTGCCGATGCTGCGGGCGCTGGAGACTTGATGGAACCGTTCGACCTGTTGGGGCCGTTGCCCGCCGAACGGTCTACCACCGTGCTGGAGGCCAGCGCGGGCACCGGTAAGACGTTCGCTTTGGCCGGGCTGGTCACCCGCTATCTCGCCGAGGGCATGGCGACCCTCGACCAGATGCTGCTGATCACGTTCAGCCGCGCGGCGACTCAGGAACTTCGCGACCGGGTGAGGCGTCAGATCGTCGATGCCGTAGCTGCTTTCATCGATCCGTCGAGCGTCGATGAGAACGAGATCATCGAGTACCTGCTCGACGGCACCCCCGACCAACTCACCGAACGCGAGCGCAACCTGCGCGACGCGTTGGCCGCCTTCGATGCCGCGACCATCGCCACCACGCACCAGTTCTGCCAGCTGGTCCTCAAGTCGCTGGGGGTGGCGGGCGACACCGACTCCGGTGTCACGCTGGTCGAGAGCCTCGATGAACTGGTCACCGAAATCGTCGACGACCTCTACCTGCACCACTTCGGCCGGGAGCGCGACCATCCGCTGCTGACCTATCCCGACGCGCTGAAACTGGCCAAGGCGGTCGTCGAGCAACCCGCGACCGAGTTGCGGCCGAAGAACACGGAACCGGATTCGCGCGCCGAGGTGTGCGTCCGCTTCGCGAAAGGCGTTCTCGCCGAACTGGAGATCCGCAAACGGCGCAAGGGCATTCTCGGTTACGACGACCTGCTCAGCCGGTTGGCCGACGCGCTGCAGGCCGACAACTCGGCCGCGCAGCTGCGCATGCACCAACGCTGGCCGGTCGTCATGGTCGACGAGTTCCAGGACACCGACCCGGTGCAGTGGCAGGTGATCGACCGCGCGTTCACCGGACGCTCGACACTGATCCTGATCGGCGACCCCAAGCAGGCCATCTACGCGTTCCGCGGCGGCGACATCGTCACATACCTGAGCGCCGCGTCGAAGGCCGACGTGCAGAAGACGTTGGCCACCAACTGGCGCAGCGACGAAGCGCTGGTGAACCGGCTGCAGGCGGTGCTGCGCGGCGCGCAACTGGGCCACGAGAAGATCGTCGTGCACGATGTGGCCGCCAAGCACGCGGGGTCGCGGCTGGCGGGCGCGCCGTCCGCCGATCCGTTCCGGCTTCGGGTGGTGCGCCGGAACACGTTCGGGCGCAGCGGCACTCGAGACATCCTCATCGATCAGCTGCGCACCCACATTCCGCGCGACCTGGCGGCCGACATCGGCGCCCTGCTGAACTCGGACGCCACGTTCGAGGGGCGCCCGCTCGGGGCCGCCGACATCGCGGTCATCGTGGAGAACCACCGCGATGCCCGGGTCTGCTATCGGGCGCTCTGCGACGCGGGCATCCCCGCGGTCTACACCGGTGACTCCGACATCTTCACCTCCGACGCCGCCGAGGACTGGTTGGCGCTGCTCGAGGCCTTCGACCAACCGCACCGGCCCGGCATCGTGCGCGCGGCGGCCGCGACGATGTTCTTCGGCGAGACCGCCGAGTCGCTGGTCGCCGGCGGCGACGGGTTGACCGATCGCATCGCGGAGACGTTGCGCGAGTGGGCCGGTCACGCCCGCGAGCGGGGTGTCGCGGCGATCTTCGAAGCCGCGCAACTCGCCGGCATGGCCGACCGGGTGTTGTCGTGGCAGAACGGTGAGCGGCAGATGACCGACCTCGCCCACATGACCCAGCTGCTACAGGAAGCCGCGCACCGCGAGCACTTCACGCTGCCAGCGCTGCGGGACTGGCTTCGGGCCCAGCGCGACGAGCGCAGCGGCGCCGCCGAGCGCTTCCGCCGCCTCGACAACGACGCCGCGGCCGTCGCGGTGATGACGGTGTTCGTCGCCAAGGGCCTGCAGTTCCCGGTCGTCTATCTGCCGTTCGCGTTCAACCGTCACGTCTGGGAACCCGATCTGGTGCTGTACCACGAGGGCGACACGAGATGTCTGCACATCGGCGGTGACGACAGCCCCGACTTCCACGCGGTGTCGAAGGCGGGCCGCGAGGAGGACGCCAGCGACGACAGCCGCCTGATGTATGTCGCGATGACCAGGGCGCAGTCGCAGCTGGTCGCCTGGTGGGCACCGTCGCGCGACGAGCCGAACGGCGGCCTGTCGCGACTGCTTCGCGGCCGTCGGCCCGGTGAGCCCATGGTCCCGGATGTCGTTGCGCCGGCGAAGGTTTCCGACGACGACGCGATGACGCGCTTGAGGGAATGGGAAGCCGTCGGCGGTCCGGTGATCGAGGAATCGGTGCCGCTTCCGAAGGTTGCGGGTCCGCAAGGGCCCGGCCCCGGCGACTTCGAGGCCCGGCACTTCCACCGCACCATCGACACGACGTGGCGCCGGACCTCCTACAGCGGCTTGATCCGCGCGGCCGAGGCGACGCCGGTCAGCAGCGAACCCGAAGTGGTCGAGCTCGACGACGAGGTCGCCGAGATCCCGGTGGCGACGCCGGCGGCCGGTGCCGACGTGGCCTCGCCGATGGCCGACCTGCCGACCGGTGCGAAGTTCGGCACGTTGGTGCACGCGGTGCTCGAGACGGCCGATCCGTTCGCCACCGACCTCGCCGCGGAGTTGGAGGCGCAGATACTCGAGCACTCGGTGTGGTGGCCGGTCGACGTCGAGGCCGGCGACCTGGCGGCGGCGATGGTGCCGATGCACGACACCCCACTCGGGCCGCTCGCCGACGGTACAACGCTTCGGCAGATCGGACTCTCGGACCGGATGCGGGAGATGGACTTCGAATTCCCCTTGGCCGGCGGTGATCTGCGCGCGTCGGCTCCCGACATCCGGCTGGCGCATGTCGGCGAACTGCTGCGGCAGCATCTGCCTTCGGACGACCCGCTGAGCTCGTATGCGGACCGGTTGACCGGAGCGGGGCTGGGCTCCCAGTCGCTGAAGGGATACCTGTCGGGCTCGGTGGATGCGCTGCTGCGCATTCCCGATGAGGCTGGCGCGCGCTACCTCGTCGTCGACTACAAGACCAACTGGCTCGGCGACCCCAACCGGCCGCTGACGGCCGCGGATTACTCCCCGCCGCGGCTGGCCGAAGCGATGCTGCATTCCGACTATCCGCTGCAGGCCCTGCTGTACAGCGTTGTGCTGCACCGCTTCCTGCGGTGGCGGTTGGCCGGATACACACCCGAGCGGCACCTCGGTGGCGTGCTGTATCTGTTCCTGCGCGGGATGTGCGGGCCGGACACCCCGACGCACAATGGCCACCCGGCCGGGGTGTTCAGCTGGCAGCCTCCGGCAGCGCTGATCATCGCGCTCTCGGATCTGCTCGACGCCGGCAGGGTCGCCGCGTGACCGGCCTGGAGTGGCGGCGGGCGATCAGCGCCACCGGCCTGCTGCGCACCTTCACCGACGCCGAAGTCCTCGACGCGCCGGATGTGCATGTCGCACAGCGACTCTGCGAGCTCGCCAAGGCGCCTGACGAGCGGGTGTCGCTCGCGGTCGCGCTGCTCGTGCGCGCCCTTCGCAGCGGGTCGGTGTGCCTGAACCTGCGCACCGCCGAACAGCAGATCGGCCTCGACGGGCTGCCGTGGCCCGCCGTCGACGACTGGCACGGCGCCATCGCCGCGCACCCGTTGACCGGCCAACCGCCGGCGCTGCGCGTCGACGGGGATCTGCTGTATCTCGACCGGTACTGGCTCGAAGAGCAGCAGGTGTGCGACGACATCCTCGCGATGCTCGCCGCCCGGGCGCCTCAACCGGCGCCGGAGCTCGACCGGCTCTTTCCGGCAGGGTTCGAGGAGCAGAGCGCCGCGGCGAAACTGGCGCTGTCGCAGGGCCTGACGGTGCTCACCGGCGGTCCGGGCACGGGTAAAACCACAACGGTGGCGCGGCTGCTGGCGCTGCTCGCGAGCGGAACGCGGCTGCGGATCGCGTTGGCGGCGCCGACCGGAAAGGCCGCGGCGCGGCTGCAGGAGGCGGTGCAGCTGGAGGTGGACAAGCTGCCCGCGGCCGACCGTGAAGCGCTGGCCGGCTTGCACGCGACGACCTTGCACCGGCTACTCGGCAGCCGCCCGGACACGTCGGCGCGCTTCCGGCATCACCGCGGTAATCGGTTGCCGCACGACGTGATCGTCGTCGACGAGACGTCGATGGTGTCGCTGACGATGATGGCGCGGCTGCTGGAGGCCGTGCGGCCGGACGCCCGTCTGATCCTGGTCGGCGATCCGGACCAGTTGGCGTCGGTGGAAGCGGGTGCGGTCCTTGCTGATCTGGTCGACGGCCTCGGCGGCGACCGTATCGCGGAGTTGAAGACGTCGCACCGCTTCGGCGAGTCGATCGGGAGGCTGGCGACCGCGATCCGCACGGGTGACGCCGGCACCGTCGTCGAGGTGCTGCGCGCCGGGGGCGAGCACATCGAGTGGTTCGACACCGAGGAGCCGTCGGAGCATCTTCGGAAGGTGTTGGTGCCGTTGGCGGTTGAGCTCCACCGGGCGGCGGTCCTCGGTGACGACGAAGCGGCGCTGGCCATCCTGAACGAGCACCGGCTGTTGTGCGCGCATCGCCGCGGCCCGTTCGGCGTGCGCTACTGGAACCACCAGGTCGAGCGGTGGCTGGCGGAGATGACCGGCGAGCCGATCTGGTCCGCGTGGTACGCGGGACGACCGGTGTTGGTGACAGCGAACGATTACGGGCTCAACCTGTACAACGGCGACACCGGTGTCACGGTCCTGCGCGACGGCGTGCTGCGGGCGGTCGTCGCGGGGACGGAACGGCTCGAGTTCGCGACGAGCCGACTCGCCGACGTGGACACCATGCATGCGATGACGATTCACAAATCGCAGGGCAGCCAGGCCGACGAAGTCACGGTCCTGCTGCCGCCGGAGGACTCGCGGCTGCTCAGCCGCGAGTTGTTCTACACCGCCGTGACCCGGGCGAAGAAGAAGATCCGGGTGGTCGGCCCGGAGGCATCGGTGCGGGCCGCCGTGCAACGGCGGGCGGCTCGGGCGTCGGGCCTGGCGCGGCGCCTAAGCAGCGCATAGCCGTTCCGCCGAGCGCCCAGCTTTGCCCGCCGAGCGCTCACTCAGGTACGGATTTTCGCGTCGAAACTGTACGTAGCTGAGCGCTCGGCATGCGACTGTGGTGTCGCGCATACGCCAGCCCGGGTGGACGGAGCCTGTGATGACCGCGGAGAACCACGTCACGCCGACTGACGTCGACAAGGCCCTACTCGGCAGCGCGACGTACCGGAGTCTCGGCGAGCAGAAGCTGTCCCCACGGGAGGAACGGTTCGAGAAGGCCCGGCGCACGGTCGGGCTGTTCCTTGCCCCGCTGTTGACTGTCGTCTTCCTCGTCCTGCCGATCGACATTCCGCGCGAACAGCAGGTGCTGGCCGCCGTGCTGCTCGGCGTGATCGCGCTGTGGATCAGCGAGGCGGTGCCGATTCCGATCGGCGGCCTGCTCGGCGTCGCGGTCGCGGTATTCCTCGGTGTCGCACCGGTCGACGACGTGCTCGGCCCGTTCGGGTCATCGACGATCTTCACGTTCATCGGCGCATTCATCCTCGCCCAGGCCATGCTCAAACACGGTGTGGCCCGGCGGTTCGCGTTCCGCATCCTGGCGTTGCCGCGCGCCGGCCGCTCGACGACCGGGGTGATCATCGCGTTCGGCGCGATCACATGTCTGCTGTCGGCGTTCGTGTCGAACACCGCGACCGTGGCGATGCTGTTGCCGACGGCCATCGGCATCCTGTCGGTCATCGCCAAGCTGCTGCAACAGCGCGGCGACGTCGAAGCCGACTTCGACCCGCAGCGGTTGCGGGTCGGTGCGGCCCTGATGCTGATGCTCGCCTACGGCGCCAGCGTCGGCGGCCTGCTCACTCCGGTCGGCAGTCCGCCCAACCTGATCGGCCGCGGGCTGATCGAAGAAGCCACCGGTGAACGGATCAGCTTCGGCCAGTGGATGGTGATGGCGATTCCCATCTGCCTCATGATGTTCGCGTTGCTGGCACTTGTCCTGTTGCGGCTGAACAAGCCCGAGATCAAACGGATCGACGGCGTCGCCGAGTACGTGGCCGGCGAACGGAAGAAGCTGGGCAAGCTGTCGCGGGCGGAGAAGAACACGCTGATCGCGTTCGGCGTCACGGTGACACTGTGGATCCTGCCCGGCATCTTCGCGCTGGTCGCGGGCACCGAATCGGATGTGTACGAGTTCGTCAGCGACCGGTTGGACGAAGGCGTGGTCGCCGTGTTCGGCGCGTCGCTGCTGTTCCTGCTGCCCACCGACTGGCAGAGCCGCGAGTTCACGCTGCGCTGGAAAGACGCAGCCGAAATCGACTGGGGCACAATCATCCTGTTCGGCACGGGCATCATCTTCGGTTCACTGATCTCGTCGACCGGCCTGGCCGAGACCATCGGAACGTCGGTCGACGATGCGCTCGGCCTGTCGAGCAGCGTCGCGATCACGGTGTTCGCGGTGCTGTTGGCGATCGTCGTGTCGGAGACGACCAGCAACACCGCATCGGCGGCGGTGGTGGTGCCGATCATCATTCCGGTGGCCGTCGCCGCCGGGGTGAACCCGTTCGTGCCGGCGCTGGCAGCGACATTCGCGGCCTCGTTCGGCTTCATGCTGCCGGTATCGACGCCGCAGAACGCGATCGTCTACGGCTCGGGCGTCGTGCCGATCACCAAGATGATCCGGTCCGGCATCACGTTCGACATCGCGGGCGCGATCCTGATCATCATCTTCCTGCCGATGATGATCGGCCTGCTGGGGCTGGGCGCATGAGCGACATCGCGGCCATCCCGGGCGACGGGATCGGCACGGAGGTGATCGCGTCGGCGCGCCAGGTGCTCGACGCGGTGGCGGCAAAACACGGTATCTCCTTGTCCTACACCGAGTTCGACTGGTCATGTCAGCGCTACCAGAACGAAGGCGCGATGATGCCCGCTGACGGGATCGACACGCTGCGCGGGTTCGACGCGATCCTGCTCGGCGCGGTCGGCTGGCCCGGAGTTCCGGATCACGTGTCGCTGTGGGGCTTGCTGATCCCGATCCGGCGGGCCTTCCGCCAGTACGTGAACCTGCGACCGATCCGGGTGTTCGACGGTGTCGAGAGCCCGTTACGCACGGCGGAGGACGTCGACTTCGTCGTGGTCCGCGAGAACGTCGAAGGTGAGTACAGCGAGATCGGCGGGCGGCTGAACCGAGGCTTTCCCGACGAGATGGCCGTGCAGGAATCGGTTTTCACGCGGGTCGGGGTGAGTCGCATCGCCGACTTCGCGTTCGAGCTGGCGCGCAGCAGACGCGGCTACGTGACGTCGGCGACGAAATCGAACGGCATCGTGCACACGCTGCCGTTCTGGGACGAGGTGGTGGCCGAGCGGGCGTCGCACTTTCCGGATGTTCGGTTCGACAGTGAGCACATCGACGCGCTGGCCGCGAAATTCGTGCTGCAGCCGCAGCGCTTCGACGTCGTGGTGGGCTCAAACCTGTTCGGGGACATCCTCAGTGACCTCGCAGCTGCGGTCGCCGGCTCGATCGGGATCGCGCCGTCGGCGAATCTGGATCCCACCAAGCAGTACCCGTCGATGTTCGAACCGGTACACGGTTCGGCGCCCGACATCGCCGGCCAAGGCATCGCCAACCCGGTCGGGGCGGTGTGGTCGGCGGCGCTGATGCTCGAACACCTCGGGCACGAAGCCGCCGCGGCAGAGGTGATGGCGGCTGTCGAGTCGACGCTGGCCACGCCGGAGAGCCGCACGGCCGATCTCGGCGGCCGGGCGTCGACGTCCGAGGTGACCGACGCGCTCGTCGCGCAGCTGCGGTAAGGGTCGCCGAAGTCGCCTGATTCCGACATCGATTGCGCGTACGGTGGGGCCGTGGCCGAGATCGACCGCAGTCGCGTCATCGCGGCGACACCGACGCAGATCTGGGATGTCCTGGCCGATTTCGGCGATCTCGCCTCCTGGCTCGACAAGGTCGACCACTCCTGCATCCTCACGCGCGGTGCCGACGGCGCGATGGTCGGCACGACCCGCCGCGTGCAGATCGGCCGCAACACCTTGGTCGAACGCATCACCGAGTGCGATCCGCAGTACGTCCTCGCCTATGACATCGAGGGCCTGCCCAAAGTCGTGGGCAACGCCGGCAACCGCTGGACCATCGAGGCCACCGGCGGCGGCGAGACCGTCGTGACGATCACCAGCACCGTCCGAAAGGGCCGCGGCAGAACGCAACAACTCGTCGAGCGGCTGGCCTGCCAGGCATTGGCCCGCGGATCCGACGCCATGCTCGCCGCGTTGGCGAAACGATTGGAGAAGACCTCATGACCGAGCGCCCCGACATCATCATCGTGATGACCGACGAGGAGCGCGCGGTTCCGCCGTACGAGTCGCCCGAAGTCCTCGCATGGCGGGACCGAACGTTGCCCGGCCGCAACTGGTTCGACGAGCACGGCGTGAGCTTTCAGCGGCACTACACCGGCTCGCTGGCCTGCGTGCCCAGCCGCCCGACGATCTTCACCGGCCACTACCCCGACCTGCACGGCGTCACACAGACCGACGGCATCGGCAAGGTCTACGACGACTCCCGCATGCGCTGGCTACGCCGCAACGAGGTGCCGACGCTGGGCAACTGGTTCCGCGCGGCCGGATACGACACCCAGTACGACGGCAAGTGGCACATTTCGCATGCCGACCTGACCGACCCCGCGACCGGTCAGCCGTTGGCAACCAACGACGCCAACGGTGTCATCGACCCGAAAGCCGTACAGCGCTACCTCGACGCCGATCCGCTTGCCCCGTACGGCTTTTCGGGCTGGGTCGGCCCGGAGCCACACGGCGCGCCGCTGGCCAACGCGGGGATTCGGCGCGACCCGCTGATCGCCGACCGGGTGGTGGCGTGGCTCAACGACCGCTATGCGCGGCGTCGCGCCGGATACGCCGAGGCGATGCGCCCGTTCCTGCTGGTGGCCAGCTTCGTCAACCCGCACGACATCGTGCTGTTCCCGGCGTGGCAGCGGCGCAACCCGGTACGCCCGTCGCCGCTGGACCCGCCGCCGGTGCCACCGGCGCCGACGGCCGACGAGGACCTGTCGACCAAACCCGCCGCGCAGATCGCGTTCCGCGAGGCGTACTACTCGGGCTACGGTCCCGCGCCGGCCGTCGACCGCACCTATACCCGCAAGGCGCAGCAGTACCGCGACCTGTACTACCGGCTGCACGCCGAGGTCGACGCCCCGATCGACCGCGTGCGGCGCGCCGTGACCGAGGGCGGTTCGGAGCACGCGGTGCTGGTACGCACGGCCGATCACGGCGACCTGCTGGGCGCCCACGGCGGCCTGCACCAGAAGTGGTTCAACCTGTACGACGAGGCGACGCGGGTGCCGTTCGTCGTCGCGCGGATCGGGCCCGACGCGACCACGGCGCGCACGGTGACGGCCCCGACGTCGCACGTCGACATCGTGCCGACGCTGCTCGGCGCGGCCGGTGTCGACGTCCAGAAGGTGGCGGCGACGCTGGCCGACACGTTCACCGAGGTGCACGACCTGCCGGGCCGTGACCTGATGCCGGTCGTGAACGGCGCCCCGGCCGACGAGTCGCGCGCCGTGTACCTGATGGCCCGCGACAACGTGCTCGAAGGCGACACCGGCGCGTCCGGTCTGGCTCGTCGCTTGAAGCGGACGACGAATCCGCCTGCGCCCCTGAGGATCCGGGTACCGGAGCACGTGGCGACGAACTTCGAAGGGTTGGTGCTGCGGGTCGACCGCGAAGACGCCGACGGCGGACTGGGTCACTTGTGGAAACTGGTGCGCACCTTTGACGATCCGGCGACGTGGACCGAGCCCGGGGTGCGCCATCTCGCGGCGAACGGCATCGGCGGCGACAGCTACCGCACCGAGCCGCTCGATGACCAATGGGAGCTCTACGACCTGACCGCGGACCCGGCCGAGGCCGACAACCGATGGGCCGACCCGGACCTGCACGAGCTACGCCGGCACCTGCGGATGCAGCTCAAGCAGGCGCGTGCGGCGTCTGTCCCCGAACGGAACAATCCGTGGCCGTACACGCCCCGCAAGACGCCCGCCGGGCAGATCGGGCCGATCCGACGGCTGATCGGCCGTGATCGAAGGTCGTCGCACGATCTTTGATCAGCCACCTCGGCGCGCTGTCTTCACCAGCGGGCACCGGGTGGGTACAGTCGGGAGGCCTGACACGCTCCGCACCTCGCTTCGGCCGAAGCGATGGACCACTAGGTAACCGAGAGGGGCCGGCGAAACCGGCCGGACCACCGCAAACACCTACACATGGCGTCGCCACGCCCGGGGGCCTGAAGGACTGTCGTGAGTCAATTTACCGAGACCATGTACCAGAACGCCCGGTGGAGCACGAACGGGATGGTCACCGGCGAACCGGATGCCCCCGTCAAGCACACCTGGGCCGAAGTGAACCAACGCGCCAGCCGGATTTCGGGCGGACTGGCCGCGGCGGGCATCGGCCACGGTGATGCGATCGCCGTGCTGGCCGGTGCACCCGTCGAGATCGCGCCGACCGCCCAGGGCATCTGGATGCGCGGCGCCAGTCTGACCATGCTGCATCAACCCACGCCACGCACCGATCTGGTGCGCTGGGCCGAGGAAACCACCGCCGTGATCAACATGATCTCGGCGAAGGCGGTCGTCATCAGCGAGCCGTTCATGGCGGCCGCATCCGTGCTGGCCGGTCTCGGCATGACGGTGCTGACCATCGAGTCGCTGCTGGCGGGCGAGTCCATCGACCCGATCGAGACCACCGACGACGACGTCGCGCTGATGCAGCTGACGTCGGGATCCACGGGTTCCCCCAAGGCCGTTCAGATCACGCACGCCAACATCGTGGCCAACGCCGAGGCCATGACGGTCGGCTGCGATTTCGACATCCATTCCGACGTGATCATCAGTTGGCTGCCCTGCTTCCACGATATGGGGATGACCGGCTACCTGACGGTGCCGATGTACTTCGGCGCCGAGCTGGTGAAGGTCACACCGATCGACTTCCTACGCGATACGTTGTTGTGGGCCAAGCTGATTGACAAGTACAAGGGCACCATGACCGCGGCGCCGAACTTTGCCTACACGCTTTTCGCCAAGCGACTGCGCCGGGTGGCCACGCCGGGCGAGTTCGATCTTTCCTCGCTGCGTTGGGCGTTGTCGGGCGCCGAGCAGGTGGACCCGCTCGACGTCGAGGACCTCTGCGAGGCCGGCGCCCCGTTCGGGTTGCGGCCCGAGGCGATCGTGCCGGCGTACGGGATGGCCGAGGCGACGGTGGCCGTGTCGTTCTCCGCATGCGGTCGCGGGATGGCCGTCGACGAAATCGACGCCGACCTGCTGGCCGTACTGCACCGAGCGGTGCCCGCGACCAAGGGACACACGCGGCGGCTGGTCAAGCTCGGCAAGCCGTTGGACTGCCTCGAGGTGCGGGTGATCGACGAGGACGGCGCGTCCCTACCGCCGCGCGGCGTCGGCGTCATCGAGGTCCGCGGCGATCCGGTGACCAGGGGCTACACCACGCGAGCCGGGTTCATCCCGGCGCAGGACGAGCGCGGCTGGTACGACACCGGCGACCTGGGCTACCTCACCGAGGACGGTGAGGTGGTGGTGTGTGGGCGCCTCAAGGACGTCATCATCATGGCCGGTCGCAACATCTATCCGACCGACATCGAGCGGGCAGCGGGCCGGGTCGACGGGGTGCGGCCGGGCTGCGCCGTCGCCGTGCGGCTGGATGCGGGATTGTCGCGGGAGGCGTTTGCGGTGGCGGTGGAATGCAAGGACTTCGCCGACGCCGACGAAGTGCGTCGCATCGAGCGGCAGGTCGCCCACGAGGTGTTCGCCGAAGTCGACGTCCGGCCCCGCAACGTGGTGGTGCTGGAGCCGGGGATGATCCCCAAGACGCCGTCGGGCAAGTTGCGCCGCGCGCATGCGTTGTCGCTCGTGAACTGATCGCCTGGTCAGGCGAACTTGCGCTCCGATGCGGTTTCCGGTGCGTCGTCGCTCGTCGCGGTCAGGAACCGGTCCGGAAGGGCCAACTTGTAGATCGTTCGCAGCGTCAGCAGATACTGGCGTACCAGTGAACCGCTGGTGTATGGCAGGTCGTACTTCTCGCAGATCGCCCGCACTCGCACCGCGATCTCCGCCAAGCGGTTGCTCGGCAGGTCGGGGAAGACGTGATGTTCGATCTGGTAGCAGAGATTTCCGCTGGAAAAGGCCAGCAGCGGGCCGGCCTTGAAGTTGGCGGCGCCCAACATCTGCCGCAGATACCATTCGGCGCGACTCTCGTCGTCGAGGACGTCGGCGGTGAATTTCTCGGCGCCGTCCGGGAAGTGCCCACAGAAGATCACCACGTACGTCCACAGGTTGCGCACCAGGTTGGCGACCAGGTTCGCCGCCAGGCTTCTGCGCCAGCGGCGCCCGCTCAGCGCCGGGAAGAGCACATAGTCCTTGACCGCTTGCCGGGCGATCTTGCGGACCAGGGTCATCCGCTCCCGCGTCAGTTGTTCGGTGTCACCGGCCGCGCGGTCCCGTTCGGAATGCACCCCGTGCAGCGCGATGCCCCATTCGAAGATGCTCGCCAGCAGGATGTTTCGTAGCGGCTGAAGCAGGTGGACGGGCTGCCACGGAATATCGCGGGTGATGCGCATGATGCCGAATCCGAGGTCGTCGTCCACGCCGACCACGTTGCTGTACACGTGGTGGCGGTAGTTGTGCGAGTACCGCCATTGCGACGACACCGCGACCATGTCCCATTCCCAAGTGTTGGAATGGATTTCGGGGTCGTTCATCCAGTCCCACTGCCCATGGGACACGTTGTGGCCGATCTCCATGTTCTCGACGCACTTGGCGAAGGCCAACGTCGCGGTGCCGAGCATCCAGCCGGCCCGCGATCGGCTGCAGCCGAGGATCAGCCGCCCCGCCAGTTCGAGTGCACGTTGGAACTTGATGGTGCGCCGGATGTAGGCCGCGTCGTGCTCGCCGAGCGATTCCTCGATGTCGCTACGGATGGCGTCCAGCTCGGCGCCGATGGCCTCGATGTCCGACGGGCTCAGGTGCGTGTACGCACCGACATCGGTGATGGCCAAGAAATCGTCCTGTGGTCTCGTGCGGATGGGCTCGAGTCAGAACCCAGGTGATTGGACCACCGGCCGATATCGAAAGTGATGACGGCAGCCGTCGGCGTTGCGATCAGTCTAAAGAAGCCTGCCTGAGGTGTCGATTCGGCTGGTCAGGGCTCTCATACGAAATGTGGACCGGTGGGGGATTCCCACCGGCCCACAATCGACTCGTGAAAGCTAAACGGCGGTTACGCCGATTGCCTGAGGTCCTTTGGCGCCCTGCTCGATGTCGAACTCGACGCGTTGGTTTTCCTCCAGCGACCGGAATCCATTTCCCTGGATTTCCGAGTAGTGAACGAACACATCCTTTGCGCCGCCGTCGGGGGCGATGAAGCCGAAGCCCTTATCGCCGTCGAACCATTTCACAGTTCCCTGTGCCATACTTTTCAACTTCTCTCATGTGAACGGATGTCGATAAACATCCACGTCGAGGCTATCACTGCGGCGAAAAAGCGCCGGTGTAGTGTCGAGGGCGAACCGTTACCTCTGAAGACGCGATCCCGCCTTCGACGGCTCGAAGCGAGGAAATTGCCGATGTATCACGCCGTTTCGAATTGTCATCTTGTTGTGGCTCACACGGTCCGTGGTCCGGCGATCATGAATGCAGACCAGTGACCGCGGCAAGCCACCGGCGAAGCACCCGACCGGTCCGGCTGACATTGGCCGCTTCCCCTTGCGACGGGCTCGACGGAGCGTGGTGGCCGCGAACCTCGTCGATGGCTCTCGAGCTGCCCGAACTGATCGAAGCGCTGCGGGACTCGCTGGGGGCCGTCGTCGACATCCAGGTCAACTGGTCGTCGGCGAATGCCGTCCCGGACCTCGACATGCTGACCCGCCGCGGTGTGGCCGCGATCCCCGGGTGGAAGAACCGTCCCCAGCGGGTGATGAGCCTCACCGGCGAGCGCGGGCGGGCGAACCTGTTGGTGGTGCCGTCGGCCACCACGTCGGCGCTGGCGATGATGGTGCTGCGCCATGCGGCGGGGCTGCCCGTCGACAGCCGGCACTCCGACTCCGCCCAGAATCTCGCCGCGTGTGACATCGTGCAGGCCGCGCGGGCCGTGTGCACGCGGCAGGTCAGCGGCGCCGAAGCTACTCCGTCGAGTAGTCGAAGCTGAGCCAGCGCTGCGGGCGCATCCGGATGACGATCGACGTCGGCGTGAGGTTCTGGTCGGCGAACGCGTTGCCGTTCTGCTCGCCCAGATAGCGGATCGCGATGTCGCGCACCACGGCGTCCTCCGCGGCGTCGATCCCGGTGACGTCGCCTTCGGCCGTGACGTAGCGGTACGGCGGCTGCTCGTCCTGCGCGGTGATCGCGAAGCGGCCGGCGTCCTTGATCAGCCGGTGCTTGAGCGAGCCGGATTCCGTCCACAACAGGACCTCGCCGCCGGGCTGATAGCCGTACCAGATAGGCACGCTCAGCGGGGCGCGGTCGGGGCGTTCGACCGCGATGACGCCCACATGGACGTCGGACAGGAACTTCTCTCGCTCATCCGTGGTCATCTTGGCCATATCGGTCGCAACCGCCGGGCCGCCGATCACATTCCCGGAGCCCGGCGCGCGTCGTGCCAGCACCCGTGAGTCCGAGCCGATCACAACACTTTTGCCGAAGCAACGGTTTATTGACAGGGGCGGCAATACGGCGTTGGCTCTAACCGACCGAAGGGGCCGCTCATGGCAGACGTCGACTATTGCGTGGTGGGCGCCGGGTTCGCCGGCTTGACCGCGGCGTTGCGTTTGAAGCAGGCAGGTCATTCGGTCGCGCTGCTGGAGGCGCGCGACCGCGTCGGTGGGCGCACGCTCACCGACGTGCGCGACGACGGCCTCTGGATCGACCGCGGCGGCGCGTGGATCGGGCCCGGCCAGGACGCCATCTACGGGCTGATGAACGAATTCAACGTGGCCAGCTACAAGCAATACACCGACGGCGACGCGATGATGCTGGTCGACGGCAAGAAGTACCGGTACACGGGAACGATCCCGTTGTCGATGAGCCCGTGGGCGGTCGCCAACATCGGCGCGGTCTTTCTCGAGCTGACGCAGATGTGCAAAACGATTCCGGTGCACGCACCGTGGACCGCGCCCAAGGCGCAGAAGTGGGACAAGCTCAGCTGGGCGGCCTGGCTGGACAGGCATACGATGTCCAAACCCGCGCGGGAACTGCTGGAGAGCGCCGTAGCCGGGCTGTACACGTCTGCGGCGCCGGAGATCTCGCTGCTGTTCGTGCTGTATCAGATGGCGGCGGCGGGCGGTCCGAGCTTCGTGCTGGGCGTCAAGGACGCGGCCGAGGACGCGCGGCCGGTCGGCGGCATGGGCGCCATCCATCGCGCAGTCGCGGCCGAACTCGGCGACACCGTCCACCTCTCGCAACCCGTTCGCCGCATCGCCCAGAGCAATGACGGGGTCGTGGTGAATTCCGACGACATGGTGGTCAACACCCGCCGAGTGATCGTCGCCGCGCCAATTTCGATCGCCGCCCAGATCTCTTACGAGCCAATGCTTCCCGCCGACCGGTCGTTCCTGCATCAGCGGATGCCGAGCGGAGCGGTCTACAAGATCGCGTTGCTGTACGACGCGCCGTTCTGGCGCGCCGAGGGCCTGTCGGGTCAGTCGTTCGCACCGGGTTCACCGGCGAACCTCACAATCGATTCATGCACGGACACCGGGAGTCCCGGAATCCTGACCGTCATCACCGAAGGGCCAGAGGCGCGCCGCATCGGCAAGCTCGACGACGACCAACGCAAAGACGCGGTGCTCGGCGCGGTCGCGGAAAGGTTTGGCACCCCGGCGCTTTCGCCGCTCGACTACCTCGAGCAGAACTGGTCCGTCGAACGTTACTCCGGTGGCGGGATGATCGCCCACACGCCGCCGGGTGTGCTCACCGAGTTCGGTCCCGCGCTGCGTGAGCCGTGCGGCCGCATCCACTGGGCCGGCACCGAAACCGCGTCGGTGATGTACGGGTTCATCGACGGCGCCGCGCGCTCCGGCGAGCGCGCCGCGACGGAGGTCATGGAGCGCGAAGCGATGGCGGTGGCGTGAGCGCGACTACACCCACAGGACAGCGATGGCGGCCGCGGCGAAGGACAGCACGCCGACCGACCAAAACAGCGGTCGTGGCACGGGATTTCCGGTGCGCCGCTGTCTCGCGCTGCTCATTCCGAGCACACCGCCGAGGACCACGAGGATGACGAGCTTCACGCCGATCTTCGGGTAGTTGTGCTCGATCCCCGCGGGCCACGGTGCGGCGAGCGCCAAGCCCGTCAGCAGCGAAACCAAGATGCCGTAATCCATCGCGCGGGTGGTGCGGAATCGTCGGGCCGCGGCTTCGGCGACCCAGGCGCCGAACGTCACCGCGAAGCCGACGATGTGCAGAAGCACAACTACGTTACGTAGTAGTTCCATGGGCAGAGCTTATGCAGCGGGGCCAGGGCTGCACAAGGTTTGGCGCCGAGCGCGCCCCTCGGCTGCGGGTAGTGTGCAGCCGTGAGCGGGGACCTCATCCTCACCGACGAGTTTCGGGAGGCGTTGGCGCTGCTCGCCGGCGGCAGGCATCTGTTCCTCACGGGCAAGGCCGGCACCGGCAAGTCGACGCTGATCCGGCACTTCATGGCGGGCACCGATCGCAATGTGGTGGTGGCCGCGCCCACCGGGATCGCCGCGCTCAACGTCGACGGGTACACCATCCACCGGCTGTTCGGGTTCCGCACCACGACGACGCTGTCCGACGTCACCTGCGGTGAGTACCGGCCGGGCCGATTCGCCAAGACGCTGGCGTCGCTGCAGACGTTGATCATCGACGAAGCCTCGATGGTTCGCGCCGACGTCTTCGACATGGTGGCGACCGCGCTGGAGCGGTTCGGTCCCGAGCCCGGCACACCGTTCGGCGGAGTGCAGATCGTGTTGGTTGGCGACCTGTACCAGTTGCCGCCGGTGGTCGGTGACGGTGAAGAGGGCTACTTTTCGACGGTCTACGAGACGCCGTACTTCTTCTCCGCCCGCACGTTCGCCCGCGAGGACTTTCCCACTGTCTCGCTGACCACGGTGTTCCGCCAGCTCGGCGATGACCGGATGACCGCCATTCTCAACGAAATTCGCGAGGGCATACTGCTCGGCCACGCACAAGAGCAGCTCAATGCCCGCGCCGACAAGGATTTCGTGCCGCCTGAGGACGAGTTCTGGTTGACGCTTGCGCCCACCAATCGGCTGGTGACCGCGCGCAACCGACAACAGCTCGAGCGGCTGGACGGCGACGAAATGCTGCACCGCGCCAGGGAGTCCGGCGATCTCACGCTGTTCGACAAGCCGATCGAGGACGAGCTGCGGTTCAAGGTCGGCGCTCAGGTGATGATGCTCAACAACGACCAGGGCGACCGGTGGGTCAACGGCTCCATAGGACGCGTGGTCGGCGTCGGTTACGACCGTTACGGCGTCGTCGTCGAGGTCGAGTTCGCCGACGGATCGTGCGCGGACGTCACGCCGTTCACGTGGGAGGCCACCCGCCCGGTGGTCGACGGCGGGTCACTGCGGCGCGAGGTGATCGGGACGTTCACGCAGCTGCCGTTCAAGCTCGCGTGGGCAATCACCATCCACAAGAGCCAGGGCCAGACGCTCGAGCGGGTCGTCGTCGACCTCACCGGCGGAATGTTCTCGACCGGCCAGTTGTACGTGGCGTTGAGCCGCTGCACTTCGCTGGCCGGGCTGGTGCTCAAACGTCCAGTGCTGCCGAAGGATCTGAAGACCGACCGGCGGATCGCCCGCTTCCTGCGCACCTCGGCCGGCGGCTCGACGGCCCGGAAGTACTGTGCGATCGGCATGCTCACCGTCGGCGAGGAAGGCCGGATGTCGCGTCCGCGACCGGTGGAGCTGGCGGTGGCGTTCGACGACGGCACCGCCGTCTCCACGCTTATCAACCCGCAGCGCGATCTCGCCGACGCGCGAAATGCATACGGCATCACCGTGTCCGATGTGCTGCTGGCGCCGACTCTGCGCGAGGCGTGGGCGGTGATCGCACCCATGCTGGCGGGCTGCACGCCGGTCGGGGTGTCGGTGGACGAGACGCTCGGGCTGATCGACTTCGAGCTCAAGCGGCTCGGTCATGTCGCGGTGATGCCGCTGGGAGTCGAACTGCGCCGCGCGCGGGTCACCGGGCGCACGGCGGTGGAACGGGCGCAGTCGGCGCTGACGGCATTGGCATCGACGGAGATCGAAGAAGGCTCGTCGGAGTTCGAGGAACCCGAACCGGCGGAATCGGTTTCGGGGTTGCTCCTCAGCCGCGATCACGCTGTCCCCACTCCGGCGGCCGATCATCTGCCGGCGTTGTCGGCGGTGCTGCGGGTCAGCCGCGGAGTCGGCGCGGTGGTGCTGGGCGGAGCGTCGGCCGACGAGGTGGCCGCAGACGAGTCGTCGTGGGACGCGGCCGCCCGGCAGTCGGTGGCCGATCAACTGCGCGCTGCGGCGTCACGGGCGCTGTTGCCCGATAACGTCGTGGCGCGTCTGAACGAGGCCTCGGCCCTGCTCGGCGTCGACGTAGTGACCGGAGCGGTGACGCTCGAGCGTCACGACATCGGCTCTGCGTTGGTGCCGGGTGCGCGGATCTGTTTCACCGGAACGGCTTTGGATCAGAGGGGCCGCGTGGTGGAGCGCGAGGAGATGGAGCGGCTGGCCGCGTCGGCGGGTTTGGCGCCGGTGCGCTCGGTGACCAAGACGCGATGCGAGGTGCTGGTCACCGCCGAGGCCGGCACGCAATCGGGCAAGGCGCGCAAGGCGCAGGAGTACGGCAAGCCGGTGTTCACAGCCGAGGAGTTCTTCGCCTGGCTCGAGGGCCGGTGACGTCGGTAGTGTTCAGCCGCACCAGGTTCGCAACTGTGCGGCGATTTCGTCGACGTCGTCGATCACCCCGGATGCCACGGCGATCATCAAGTTGAAGCGGTCGTCCTCGCTGGCCGTCACCCATTCGCCGTTGAGGCCGAGGAACGCTTGACAGGCCGTCCAAGCCAACCGTTTGTTGCCATCGAGGAGGGCGCGGTTGCGGCAGAGCGAATGCAGCAGGGCGCCTGCTTTCGTGTGGAAATCGGAGTAGACCTCAGTTCCGGCCACCGTTGTCTTGGGACGCGCCACCGCCGATTCCAAGAGTCCGTAGTCTCTGACCACGAAGTTATCGGCGACGGCGCGTGCTGCGACGAGCAGCAGGTCGTCAAGGTCCAGGTAGACGGTCACGTGTCGGCTAGTCGGCGCAGTACACCCTGCTTACGCTCAATAACCTTGTCCAACACTGTTTTCAGTTCGTTCTGATGAGCACGACGCTCGATGTACTCGTCGATGGCCGACAAAGCCACAGCCTGCATGGAACGTCCCTCGGCAGCAGCCTGCCGGCGCAGCGCTTCGGCATGGGCTTCGCTGGTCCGCAGTGTCATACCCACGCGGGGCTTGATACCACTCTGATACCAGCACCGGCGGAATGTCGTAGCGCCGACATAACGTCGACGCATGGCTGGTGTGGCTTCACGAGTACGACGAGTCCTTGAGGCGCCCGATGCGCAGGCGTGCGCATTGTGTGGCCGGTCCGGCGACGTTTTCCTCGAGCACAAGGCCGGCGCGCTGTGCCTCGACTGCGCTGGGCTCGGTCAGCTCGAGTTCCTGCCGGCGGGCTGCGCCGCGCTGACCCGCCGCGTCGTGAAGACCAGCCGAGAGCCCGTCATCGTGATGCGGTTCAACGTAAAGATGCGGCGGAACTTTCGCGGTGCTCGCTATGAGCGTCAGGGCATTCTGGCCGAGCCGACCGCGATCGAACAGGCGGCGCGCGAATGCCTTGCCGACGCCGATGCGCCGGGCCGCGACGAGATCGCCGTCGCGATTCGCGAGCAGTTTCCGGGTTGTCCAGCCGACCGTGCCGAAGCGATTGCCCTGCACACCGCTGTTCGGTTTCGCGACCGGGTCAAGCGATGCATCGGTGCGGGTGAGGTTGACGCCGACGCGGTGGGCCGTGCCGTTGAAGCTTCCGTTCTCCATGTCGACACCGAGTACGACAATCTGATCGAGTCGGGTGTCGACCGGGAATCCGCCCGCGCACAAATGGATGACCACGTCGAAGCGATTCTCAACGCGTGGCGAGACGGAGTCGCGCTGCTCGACGAATCGTTACGCGGCGCCTAAGCCTTTGACCTCCGCGACGCACAGATCGGCGACGATCGCCGCGAGCTCGACCGGCGTCTCCTTCGGGTCTTTGAGCCAGGTTTCGATGAGATAGTTGGCGCCGCCGACCATGAACAGAGCGCTGCGGCGCAGCACCTCGGGATCAGGCGTCTCGGCGCCGAGGACTTCCGGGGCGAGTTCGACGATCAACGCGGCGATGTGGTCGAGGATGCCGGCACGGTGTTCGGCCAGGCCGGCGACCGTGCTGACGTCGCCGGTGGCGATGCGGTGAATGTGCGGATCGGCGGCGATGATCTCGAGGAACGCCGTCAGCGCCGAGGTCAGTTTGTCGGTGAGCGTGCCGGGATCGCCGACGCCGGCGTTGACCAGCGCCGTGAGCAACTCGTCGCGGACCTCGTCGGCGACGGCGAACACGATGGCCTCGCGATTCGGGAACTGCTCGTAGAAGTAGCGGGTGGTCAGGCCCGCGGTGCTGCAGACCCCGCGCACGGTGACTTCGGTGACGCCGGAGGTCCCCCATATCCGGCGCGCGGCGGTGAGCAGCCTCTGGCGGCGTTCGGTGCGACGGTCATCCGCGCTCACGCCGCCGTAGTCACGCACCACCTCTACGCGCTTCATTGACAAGGACTCTACCTGCGCGTTAGCTTTGGACAACGGTGGTTATCAGAAGTGCTCGAGGGAGAGACGCGATGAATCAGCCCGTTCCGGCCCGTCATCCGTCGAAGCCGGGCCCCGTCCCGGCGGCCGTCCGGTTGTTCGCGACGCTGCTGGGCATCGAAGCGCCGTCGGGCGAGCGGTGGGCCAAGCTCGGCACGAACCTCAACATCGGCGACGAGCCGATGGACCGCCTTGTCGAGTGGATGTCGGCGACGGGCATGGAGCAGACGCGGCCGCTGTTCGATCGCGCGCTCACGTCGGGCATCGCCAGCGTTCCCGAGGCACCGGAACCGTTGCGCGCCTTCTTCACTGACGTCGAGACGGTGCCCGAGTGGGTCGACTGGCAGCTCGTGCGGCGAGGACAGCGTGCGCTGCGCGCAGGCGGCGCCGACGGTATGTACGTCGCGCGTGACGTGTCGCTGCTCGGTGGCTACCAGTTCTCCGGGTTCAACAAGACGTTGATCCGGACGGGCGCGCTGGAGAAAGGTTCGAACAAGCGGTTCGCCGAGACGATGCAGTGGGCGTTGGACATCATCTCCGAGGACGGGATGGCGCCGTTGGGTATCGGCTACCGGTCGACGATCCGGGTGCGGCTGATCCACGCGTTCGTACGCCGGCATGTGGCCGCGATGCCGGACTGGCAGGGCGATGACTGGGGGGTTCCGGTCAACCAGACCGACATGGCGGCGACGTTGGTCGGCGCGCTGATCGCTCCGCCGGTGGGCGCGCTGGGAATGGGATTGGTGTTGGCGCCCAAGGAGTATGAGGCGATCGCGCATCTGACCCGATATGTCGGATGGCTGATCGGGGTGGACGACGAGTGGCTGCCGCGCGACTTCCGCGACAGTGTCCGGGTGCTCTATCACACGGTGTCGGCGCTGTCGGAGCCCGACGAGTCGACAAAGCAGTTGGCGATGCCGATGGCCGACGACCCGATGGTGTGGCACTACCGCAGCATGTCTGGGCTACGCCGGCGCATCGCGCGGTCCCAGCACCTGTCGGTGACAAGCGGATTCCTCGGGCCACGCGCGATGCGGGCACTGGGGCTGTCGCCGTATGTCGTGCCGTGGTACCCCGTCGTGCGACTGCCGGTGAACCTGGTCCGCAGCGTTGCGGCGCTGATGCGTCCCGATGGCATGGAGCGCGCGGCGGTGCGCGGCGACCGGGAGCAGAAAGCGTGGCTGCGCACGATAATCGGCGAGAGCGAAGCGACGATCGGCGAGTCCGCGGCACACGTCAGCCGGGTCGCGTAAACGGCCCAGTAGCGCGAATACCGTGAGTCGTTAGCTTGGGAGCAGTATTTGGGGTGCCTGTACGCACGCACGTGGCCGGGAATGCTGGTCTGCGAAATGGTCCTAGCGCCGAGATTGCATCCAGGGTTGTGCTGATCTGAGAAGACGACCACAGCCGTGTGTGCAATCTCGAGCATAGGAAGCCGAAACCGGACCACACCGAATGCGCGAACCTCGAATTCTCACTGACGACGAGGAAACGACTCAGGACACTAGGGTCGCGTGGTGCCCTGGGGCGGGCCGGGTATCCACACGAAGAGGTCGCCGCTAGCTTTTGATCATCACCCCTCTTGTGGCGACGCCGAAAGCGATGGTGACGGACCCGCGACTCTTCGCTCTCAAACGCAATGCGACACGTTGTGGTCCGGCAGTGCACACGCCGGCGAGCGAATCGACGTACTGTTCCACCGTGTACGTCGACGTGATGACGACTCCGCGGCCGCTGCGAGAAATCGGTGACCTGGCCCGGCGGACACGGGACGCCGGGTTCTCTGGCTTGCTGTTCACCGAGACCGGTCGCACGCCGTACCTGAACGCTGCCGTGGCGGCGGACGCGGCGCCGGGGTTGGAGTTGTCGACGGGGGTAGCGGTGGCGTTTCCGCGCAGTCCGTTCGTGACGGCGGCGACGGCGTGGGAGTTGCAGGAGGCGACGGGCGGTCGCTTTCGGCTGGGCTTGGGTACGCAGGTACGCACCCATGTGGTGCGGCGGTACGGGATGGAGTTCGAGCGCCCGGGCCCGCGGCTGCGGGACTACGTGCGGGCGGTGAAGGCGTGCTTTCACGCGTTTCGGACAGGCAAGCTGGAACATCACGGCGACTTCTACAGCCTGGACTTCATCACGCCGCAGTGGAGCGCGGGGCCGATCGACGCGCCGGATCCGAAAGTCGATGTGGCGGCGGTGAACCCGTGGATGTTGCGGATGGCGGGAGAGGTGGCCGACGGAATCCATGTGCATCCGCTCGGCGAGCCGGGGTACATCGGAAGGCATGTGATGCCGAATGTTGCTGAGGGCGCGGCAAAGTCGGGGCGGTCGCCGGATGACATCGCGGTGATCGTGCCGGTGATGACGATCGTGGGAGACACCGATGAGGAGCGGCATCGGGAACGGGAGTTGGTGCGGGCGAGCATGAGCTTCTACGGCAGCACGCCGAACTATGCGTTCATCTGGGACGAGGCGGGCTTCGAGGGCACGACGGCGCGGATCCGGGAGAAGCAGAAGGCCGGCGACTACCAGGGCATGGCGGCACAGATCAGCGACGAGCACATCGCGACGTTCGCGACGGAGTCGACGTGGGATGGCTTGGCGGACGCGCTCGTCGAGAAGTACGGCGATGTGGCGTCACGCATCGTGTTGTACAACGCACTGGCCGATCCCGAGCGGTTCGAACGCTACGGTGAGGTGGCGCAACGCATCACCCAGCGCGGCTGAGGTTTATTGCAGCAGTGTTGGACGGGATTGCCGGCTGCGAACCAACTTCAGTCGAGCGCGAACCGCCCTTCTCGAAACCGTTCGGCCGCACGGGTATCCACCAACTCCATCCGGTCTCCGGGATGCTTCCAGTAGTGCCGCACCATCCAGTAGAGCGGCACCCCGGTTGGTACGTACAGGTTCAGGCCGCCGACGACCTCTTCGCCGCCGTCGCGCAAACACAGCACCACCGACCTGCCGGCCTTCTTGGTTTCCGAATGGTCTGTGACATCGATGATGTCGTCCCACTCCAAGACTCTTGTCCTGAGGACGTCCGCGATCTCGATCATCGCCGGGGTGAACTTGAGATGCCCGAAACCTCCTCGCCGCACCCCGGCAACCAAGCCGATGACTGCGATCAAAGCCGCCACGATGAAGAGCGGTGGTGAGAAGATCTGCAGGCCACGGGAAATGGGAATGTCAAGCACTCCACGCGGAAGAAAGAGCGCAAACAGCAGGCACGCCGGGACCGCAATCACCAGCGCAGTAAAGTACAGTGCGCCAAGGCGCTTGTCTGGCCATACCGTGAATCCCGTTGCGTCGCTGGTTGTCCGGACGCTTATCCTCCCGGTGGCGCCAAATAGAACCATCGCCATGATCAACAGCGGAATCGCGAGGACACCGAACAGCAAGACCGTCGTCAGGTATTTGCCGCGGAGGGCGGCCAAGACTCCAAGAACCGCAATGTAGGTAATGATCGCGAGGCACCCAAGAATCGCCCACAACGGCAGCTTGCCGGATTTTGCCCAGTTTCTCGGCTCGGGGAGGTTCAGTACGGACATACGACATCTCCAACGAATTTGCCCAAGTCGGAACCACCGAAAGCTCCGAGACCCCCGAGGATCAGCACCCCGGCCGGTACGGTGATCGGCGCCCAAGGTCCTCCCAAAGCACCTACCGCCACACCAGCTTCCACACCGCCCCACCCGCCACCGGCACCCGCGATACCGGCTACCAGGGCGACGCACCGCTCCTTGCCGGAATCGGCCATCGCCATATCGAACACCGTCGTCGCCGCCCCCAGCGCTGGACCGCCGAACTTCATCGTCTTCCCAATGTTTTCGACCGACTCCGCGGTGAGCATCGGCAACGAGCCGCCACGAGCGATGTGCTTCTCCAGCCCCGACATGGCAGCCCCGGTCCCCGTCGAGATGTTGTCGATCAACTCGACGGGCACCGCACTGTGCCGACCGCCTGCCGTGGTGAAGCCGGCGGTCCGGTGGCCAGTCGGGTCCATCGACATCGTCAAGTTCGAGCCGTCGGCGTAGGTGATCGACGTGTAATCGCAGTCGGTCCCCATGTCATGCCACGAACTCGTCCGCGCCACGAAATTGCCATCCTTGTCGAACTCCTCCATTTGGTAGAAGTTCTGCTTGCTCGGCCAATCGAAAGGGTCCATGCGGGTGGTGACGGCCTTGCTGCCGTCCTGTTTGATCACTGTCGTCACCTCCTCGCCGTGCTTGTTTGTGGATTCGATGACTTCCCGGACGTTCTGCTGCTGATCGGCGGCGCGGATCGAGTCCTGCGCCATCATGCCGACGACTGTGCGCGGGTCCGGCACCTGATCCTGGGGGCGCTGCGCCGTGGGCAACATGATGTCGCCCAGATCGGTCGGCGGGCCTGCCTCGACGAAGCCAAATTCTTTGCCTGCGGCCACGACGGCGTCCGCGGTCGCGTTGTCGGCATCACCGACAGCTGTCAGCATCGTGTTGACGGTGGCCTGCTCCTGCTGGGCCAACGCCTTGGCCATCTCCTCCTCGGACATGTAGACCGGATCGACGAGCACCACCCATTGATCACTGACGTTCAACGGGCCGGCGTCGAGTTCGTCGGCCTTGGCCAGCAGCGTCTTGCGGGCAGTACCGATCGACTCGGAGCCACTCCTCAACGCCGCCGCAACCTTGCTGGCGTATTCCGAGAACTTCGACGCTTCACGCTCCGCTCGCCCGAACATCGCACTCGCGGCGTCATGGGATGCTCCCGACCATGCCCGGGTTTCCGGCATCTGCGCGCACGCCGTATCGATACCCGACACGGCATCGGCCACTGTCTGTGCTCGCGTTTTGATCGCCGCGGCGGAGGTCGACAACGACTCTGGATTCCAACTCCGCAGAGTCGGCCGGGAAGGCAGCATCGGTCAGAACAATCCATCGAAGTTGGTTGCCAGTGTCGCGTCGGCCACCTCAAAGGTGTCCCCCGCCCCGCGCACGGCCTCACCCATCTTCGCCACGTTCGCTGCCAACTTGTCGGCCATCTGAGTGAAATGCTCCCCGACCGATCTCGCAGCCCACTGTGTTGTCGACCCGGGCAACCCGTCTGCCGCCGACGTGACGGTGTGCCCCACGGCGGCATCAGTGATACGTCCGCTGACGGTGTCCACGTGCCCGGCGAACGCGCGCAGGATCTCCGGATCGACAAGCACAGAATCCCCTGTCTCGTATTGATGGCCCGTCCATTATCCAGCACGCCGGACAGGTCAGGACGCACCAATTCAGCGGTGAGTACCGCCCTCCGCGGTCAGTCGACGCTCTCTACACCCAGCTGTGGTTATGCATTGTGAGTGAACCGAGTTCGCGCAATCGGGATGACACCGCCCGCGGAACGTTTTCAGAACGCTGTTCAGTCGCCCGTCAGTCACACCAGATTGATCGCCTGAACTAACAGGAGGCCGGGCAGGAAGAGAAGTAACGTCAGCGGAGCCGCGATCAAGCCGATGAGCATTCCCCGTCCAACTTGTCCCATCGCGCCCGGGCGTGTCACGAATACAACACCGATTGCAAAGTCCAGCAAGAGAAGCGGGATAGTGAACACTACGAGTGCGAACCACGGAATGAAGTACCACGTCGCAAGGCCGACCACGAGGGTATTTCCAAGTGCTGCAACGAAAGTCGCCGGGCCATAGCGCGCCGCTGAAGTCCTCTCCGATTCACTCACCACCGGATTATCCAAACTCCATAGATAAGCCCGCCGACGAGAACCACGCCGTACGAGCCTGCGATGCTGAGGGCTAGCCCCATGAGGCGGGAAGAGCCTGATCGGAGAAGTGCGGCGGCAGCCACGGCGGACGCAACGAGCACGACTGCCGCGCCGGACAGGAACAGCAAGGCCCCATGCGCACCAACGAACACTTTGCCCAATAGCCAAGAGAATCCGACGACCATCAAACTCCCGCGGACAAATCTGCCGCGTCAGTGGGCAACGCAGCGATGTTAATGTGCGGCAAACAGGGAAGGGGGCACGGTGTCGAATCCGAACGAGCCGCTGAAGGTCGATCCGACAGAACTGCGCATGGCGGCAGACCAGCTCGACGGTCACGCCAGCGCCTTTCGGGCGACGCATCAAACGGCTCAGTCACGGGCGAGCAAAGCGGCTCTCGGCTCGGGATCGGCAGCGACCGCGTTGCCGGGGATGCTGGCGGCGTGGGAAGCCGAAGGTACGCAGTTCAACGAGCATTTCATCCGCCACGCGCAGGGACATCGCGACGCGGCGGACAGCTATGTGCGTACCGATGCCGGCGGTGCCCAGGGGATCGACGACGCGGGTTCTGCGCTGTGAGTTGACCAAGTGTCGCTGAACTTGAAGGAGCTCAAAGAGTGGCCTCCCGAGATCGCCGACCTAGCCCAATCAGCACGTGAAGCAGCCGCTAACCACAGCAACTCCGCAGAGTTATATCGGTCGCTGATTACGGTCTCCACCTGGGAGGGAAAGGGCGCGGATGCGGCCAAATCCGCGATGACGGCCACGGCGAGCGACCACGATGGGGTGGCCGACAATCTCGGTAGCGCCGCGACCAGGATGGAACTGGTCCATAAGGACGCTGAAGATCTCGCCGAGACGATAAAGCGCATCCTCGACGACGCCGCCACTCAGCCAGTGGTGGTCATCAACGAGTCGACCAATCAGGTGATCCCGCCTGACACCAGTCACATGACGGAGGAATACGCCGCGCAGGTCGCGGCCAAGGTCACCGATCTACGAGAGCGCATCAGCGCCGCGCTTGCCGACGGCGAGCGAATTGACGCCGACCTGGCGGGGGCAATAACGGCTGCCAGTGGAACAACCGAGCCGGCTGTGAAGACGGCCTCTTCATTAGAAGATCTGCTGCTGCCCCAGAACGGCGAAGAGCGTAATGAGCCCAAGCCCGGCGAACCCGCGTCCACACCGGACAGTCTCGATAGTGCACTGGATCAGCTCGCCGGCGAGCCCGGTCATCAGCCTGGGGCGCCGACCGCCGACGACGTCGCGGCCGCCCCAGCCGGGCCACTGCCGATGGACCCGGCGAAGGTCGAGCAGTTCAAGAACCTCGCTCGGCAGGCGATGCTGCGCGATGGTGTGCCGCCAGAGCAGATCGAGCAGCGACTTGACGCGATCGTCGCTGCGGCGCAGAAACCCCTTCCCGCGTCGAAGCCGACCGAGCATGAAGCGGCGCCGCCACCCAGCGTCTCGGACGGGTTCGCCGACGGTTGGTTCAACACCGAGGAGAGCATCAAAGGCCTCATCGGAGCCAACGGATGGGAGGAGTTCAAGGACTCCTGGTCCGAAACGGCCAAGGGCAGCTGGGAACGGATCACCAACCCCGTCGACTCCTGGACCGAGGAAATCGAGCACTTGACGAAGTACCCCGGGCACTACTTTGGTGAGCTCGCCGGCGAAACCGCGATCACCGCACCGGGTGCCATGTTCGGCGGTGAAGCGGCCCTGGCCGCCCACGGCGCTCGGGCGGCCATCCCCGACGATGTCATCGATACGCCAAGTGCGCCAGGGACGGTCGATCAGCTAACTCCGCTCAGTCCCTCAGCGGGCGATCAATCACCACCTGCCGTATGGGATTACTCTGACGGCTACTCGCCTGACGCTCCAGCTGTGGCATCAAGCCTCAACGAGGCCTACGTGAATGGCCAGCCCACAGTTGAGCTCGCCCGCCAAGTCGCAGATCTCTCTACACATCACATGCCAAGTCCAAATTCCGACACCGGGAATGCAGACCGCGTGGTCCTGGGGAAGTGGGCCGGACCAGAAGATGGATACATAGGTGAAGCCAGGAAGAACGGCGGTATCTACTACGACACAGGACCCGCTACTTGGAGCGCTATCGGTCATGGCCTTAGCAGACCAGAGGCGGACGCACTCGGGTGGCAGGTCAACGAGCAGTTCCTCAAGACTCAACTGGAGGGCGGCGTTCCACGCATCGACTATGTCGTTGAAGGCACGAGATTCTCGTCGGTCGAAGACGTCATCCGCACCGACCCTAATTCGTTCTCCGCAAAGGAGATAAAGTATCTGATCCAGAATGCACCCGCATACGGATATGAGCGAATTGGAAACTCATGGGTGAGAGTAGGAAGTTGATGGACATGGTTGATCACTTTCCGACTGAAGTGGAGTCCATAGTCGGCCCTCTGTTGTCTGATCTTGGGTTCACTTTAGATAATGTCGACGTTCATGTCGATGAAGGCGGTAGGCATGGTTCTGTTGTCTACTACAAATCCGCCGATTGCAAGCTTCAGATCTATCAGTCATCCCGCGAGGGCAGCGTAAATTGCATGATTGCGCCGCTGGATGCACCCAACGAATTCGGTCCTCACGACGCATCTTTTAAATGGCAGTACCTCACGAAATTTGCTCCGATGCCTGACGTGCCCCTCGAAGAACTGATCGAGACCGTAAGTTTCGAGACCAAGACCAGCGCTGAGGAGTTGCGGTGGGTTCGAGACAATATTCTGAAATATTATGAGGCGGCGCACGCTGGAATCCACAAACAAAAATAGTTGGAGCTATACCGTGGACCAGTTGACCGAGCGGACAAACGACGGTGGCTGACGATTGTTCCGATGAAGTACAGTCCGTTCGGCCCGGAATGGACGCACAGACGGTCAACGAAGCGGTTCTCATCGGTATGAGCGAATCCGCAATACCCCGGGTGGACCGGCAGAAGCTTATCGATCACTACGGAGAGGACGAGGGTAACGTCGCCGCCGACCGAGTCATTGAATTAGTCCGCGAAGCGGTTGCGATGCCGATTGATTGGGGAACCATGACTTTGGCCGAGGGCGTCAATGACATCATCGGAAGATTCAGCCAGCGGCATCCTGAACTGTCATCGGCGGCCTTGGAGGAAATCGGCCGATGCGTAGGCTGGCAACTCCGCTAATCGCCGGCGTGCAACCACCTAGGAGTCGAGAACGGCAGCCGACGTCATTTCGGCGCAACACCTACTCAGCTCGCCACTACTTGACGAAAGCGTGGTCCTGGGCAAGTGGGCCGGACACGACGATGGATACATAGGTGATGAAGCCAGACGCAATGGCGGTATCTACTAGGACGCGGCCCCATGCTGTGAGATCAATCCGCCCGATCGACACCTATCCGTTGGCCCCGATTTCGGCTTTGGAGAACGAAATTGATGGCCCGGCGGGGTTTATGACGATTCCGCTATAACCGTTTCTGTGAACCATCTCCAGCACCTCGAGCGTAGTGAGGGCAGCGACAGCATCCGCTGGGTTGAACGCGACGACTTCTGGAGCGCTGGTAAAGCCGACCAGAGCAGTTGAGCCGTCGGCCATGGCCATCGAACGAACGAGCACCTTGCCCGCGACGGACTTCTCGTCCGCACCCAGCAACATCGGGCCCTCTCTCTGAAGGACTTCCAGGACATCCCGCCTGCCGGTGTGACCGGCATCCAGCGCGGCGAGCGTCGTCTTCAATGGTTCGTTGTTCGGATTACACAAGGCAAACTCCAGGTCGGTGGCCGACAACGCACACGTTGGACCTGCCGGATCGATATAGAGCCAGGAATCTTGTTGTTGCCGGGCCAACCCCAGCGCGCCGGCCGCGGGCGTGACCATCGACTGAGTCTCAGTGCCCGGTGGATACAGGCGGGCGATCTCCTCCTGACGCGTGAATGCAAACAGCGCCCGACCGCCACCCGGCCCTGTGCCGCCGCGGATCTGGATCCGGGATCCGCGCGGAAACGAACCGTCCACTGGCTTGTCTGACCCGGTGAGGTCGAAGAGTAACTCGCCGTACATGCACGAGCGAAGCACCTCAATCGCGCGTCGTTGGTCAGGCTGGGCAGCGAATTCAGCGACAGCCCGGCGGACAGTCGAATTGTCGACCAACTCCATGATGTCGGACCATCCTCCTAGGCTGCGGCGCGGCTGCGAAGGCACGGGAACGTCCCGGGGCAATGCTGGTCAACCGGCATCTCGACTCGATTAGCTGGTTCGCACTGGGGACCCATACCATCGCTGACGTTATGACCAATAATGCCCTGGCTGCTGCTCCGCCGAGCGCCGACGCCTCGCCACCTGGCCGTATCTCCGCCGAGGCGGACCGCCGCAGAACCTTCGCCGTCATCAGCCACCCCGACGCCGGCAAGTCGACGTTGACCGAGGCGCTGGCGCTGCACGCCCGGGTCATCACCGAGGCCGGCGCCGTGCACGGCAAAGCGGGCCGTCGCGCGACGGTGTCCGACTGGATGGAGATGGAGAAGGCTAGAGGTATCTCGATCACGTCGACGGTGCTGCAGTTCCCGTACCGCACTTGCGTCATCAACCTGCTCGACACCCCCGGCCACGCCGACTTCTCCGAGGACACCTACCGGGTGCTGACGGCCGTCGACTCCGCGGTGATGCTCATCGACGCGGCCAAAGGCCTTGAGCCGCAGACGTTGAAACTGTTTCAGGTATGCAAGCACCGTCGGATCCCGATCATCACGGTGATCAACAAGTGGGACCGTCCCGGCCGCCACGCGCTGGAATTGATGGACGAGATTCAGGCCCGAATCGGGCTGCGCCCCACTCCATTGACGTGGCCGGTCGGCATCGCCGGAGACTTCAAAGGCGTGCTCGACCGGCGGACGGGAAACTTCATCCGGTTCACCCGCACCGCGGGCGGGGCCACCGCGGCTCCCGAAGAGCACATCGCGGCGGACGAGGCGCACAACGCTGCCGGTGACGACTGGGAGCACGCCGTCGAAGAGAGCGAACTGCTCTCCGCCGATGGCTCCGACTACGACGGTGCGCAATTCCTCAGCGGCGCAACCACACCGGTGCTGTTCACCTCGGCGGCGTTGAACTTCGGTGTGAATCAGCTTCTCGATGTGCTCGTCGAGCTGGCGCCGCCACCGAGCGGAGCACTCGACGTCGGCGGGGCCAGGCGCGATGCCGAATCACCGTTCAGCGCTTTCGTTTTCAAGGTCCAGGCGGGCATGGACTCCGCGCACCGCGATCGCATCGCCTACGCGCGGGTGGTGTCGGGCACGTTTGAGCGCGGTGAGGTTCTTACCCACGCCGCCACCGGCAAGCCGTTCGTCACCAAGTACGCGCAATCGGTGTTCGGCCAGCAACGCGCCACCCTGGATACTGCGTGGCCCGGTGATGTCATCGGGCTGGCCAACGCCGCCGCGCTGCGCCCGGGCGACACGTTGTATCGCGATGTCCCCGTGCAGTATCCGCCGATACCGAGCTTCTCCCCCGAGCATTTCGCGGTGGCCCGCGGCACCGACCCCAGTAAGCACAAGCAGTTCCGCCGCGGCATCGAGCAGCTCGAACAGGAAGGCGTCGTTCAGGTGCTGCGCTCAGACCGTCGCGGCGACCAGGCACCCGTGCTCGCCGCGGTCGGCCCGATGCAGTTCGAGGTGGCCCTCCACCGCATGGCCACCGAGTTCAGCACCCCGATCGCGCTGGAGTCGTTGCCGTATCAGGTCGCTCGGATCGTCGATCCCGCCGACGCCGAATTCATGGACAAGCAGGTGTCAGCGGAAGTGCTGACCCGCAGCGACGGAGTCATGCTCGTGCTGTTCTCCACGCCATGGCGGCTCGAGGGCTTCCAACGCGATAACCCCGAAATCGAACTCGGGTCGTTAGTGGCGGCGTAGGGGTAGTACATCGACGGCGCTAGTCGCTTGAGCCGGCGCTGCGATGCGCTAGCCATCATCGCGCGGACGGCGGATACGCCAAACCGTGTCGGGAGCGGCGCGAGGCTTGCAAGCGACGTCATCGCGCTGGACCGCGCCCCGCGATGCCTTCGATTTCGCATCTGATGCCGGGGACGCGCGCCAAGCGTACGTAGTCACACCGTTGCGCAGCACCCAGATTCGCTCGAGGAGCGGCCGATGGACGATCGCTGTAGCGGTAGATTCTTGAGGTCCGAAACGGCAAGGGCAGCTACCCGACCTGTCATCAGCTTCGACGCGACGTGCCGGCGTCACATCGACACCGTTTTGAGATCGACGAATTCCGGCGCGGCCAATGCTTCGCCGGTCAGACGGACGCGGGCACGCTCCCATCGGCCGCGCCATCGCCGAGCGCCACGGCCAGAACGCTGGTCAACGACGGTTCCGTTCTGCTCGAAGGTGACTCACAGTGTCTGCGAAGGACACCTTGCCTCCGCGTCGTGGCGCGAGACGGTCGAATGCCTCCTCCAACGTCGGCTGATTCGCATCGGCGATCAAGCGGCTCCGAAGATATTCCTGCAGAGACTGATGTGCGCGCACAGCGCGCTCCCGCAACACGCGATGAGTCTCGTCCGGAAGATCTTTGATCAGCACACTGGGCATGGCGCCATTGTGGCGGTACTGGCGCTACTTCGCACGTGCGGCGCACACACGAGGGTCTCCACCGCTCCAGATAGGGACAGTCACGACTTTCGAACCGTGTCGGGCATCGCTGGTAAATTGACGGCATGATTGCCGGACAGCACAGGCCTCGGGACTCCGTGGAGACACCGTAGCCCCTGTCCGTCCTCATCCGGGGATAGCGGGCAGGGGCCCTGTCCCCGGAGGCCTTGCCTTGTCCCGC
Organism: Mycobacterium sp. IS-1556; assembly: GCF_001499985.1. Classification (NCBI taxonomy): domain Bacteria; kingdom Bacillati; phylum Actinomycetota; class Actinomycetes; order Mycobacteriales; family Mycobacteriaceae; genus Mycobacterium; species Mycobacterium sp. IS-1556. Next base: position 106,639 of record NZ_LQIM01000034.1, on the reverse strand, counting down.
ACCGATGCCCACGCTCCACTGTGGGTCCGTCTGGCTCGCGGCGAACTCGCCGCTGAAGCACAGCATGCCAGCAACCACACCTGCTGTGATCTTCCACCGCATCCCCCTGCGGCTCGACCGCCGTGGCGGCCAACCACCAAGTGCTACTGGTCGTTCCGCTATACCGGTACCGCTATCTGCTCTTGCTGGATGTGTCACGCCGGCTGGGAAAGCCGTCGATTCAATCGCATCGAGCGCCACCGCGACCGCGCCTCCCTTCGCAGCGCCCTCCGGGCCTGGCGTCACGGCGACGAGTACGCATTCGATGACCTCAACAGGCCAACCCGCAGACGCTTCTGGTAGGACCCCAATGTTTGATCGAATTGCATTGCCGAGATCCCTGTCATCATTCACCATCGACTCATGCGAGTCGTCTTGGTCACTGGCGCCCGCAATTGGCCAGACGACCATATTGTCTGGGGCGTGCTGTCAGAGCAGGTCGTGAAACACGGTCCGTTCGTCCTCGTCCATGGCGGGACACCGGTAGGCGTTGATGCACTAGCTCACGAATGGCTCTATATCGAGGACCCAGCTTGTGATCTGCCATGTTGCGATCCGCACAACCAACAGTTGATGCGCCGGCTCGAGGAAAGCTACCCGATCGACCTCCGCACAGACGGTGTTGCCGGTATCGCCTCGCGCAATCAGCGGATGGTTGATCGCGGTCCCGACCTGTGTCTTGCATTCATCAGTCCGGCCTCTCGCGGATCGGTCGATTGCATGACCCGAGCGCACATCGCCGGTATTCCGGTAGTAGAGCACCATCTCGATCCCGGTACACACACGGGACCGCGCGCCGCTGTGTGCTGTTCCGCCTGCGTACATCCGGCTATCGATCACGACCACGAAGGGTGTCAGGTATACGGCGGTCTCGACGAGTGCAGCTGCGCGGGGTACCAAGTCGATCCAATGGACCTTGTTTAGGAAGGCACTTGTCGGATAACTGAGCGGCGCACAACAAGCCTCACATCGCCGGCGGCGGCACGTGCCGGCGTCAGGCTGTGCGGGTACGTTCCGTTACGAGTCGACGGAAGACTCCACCGGCGGGCCGCTGGTGCCGGCCGGCTAGAGCCGACACGACACCGAATCACCGTTCAGCGCCTTCGTTTTCAAGGTCCAGGCGGGCATGAACTCCGCGCACCGCGATCGCATTCGCTACGCGAGTGGTCTCGGGCACATTCGAGCTCGGTGAGGTTCTCATCCACGCCGCCACCGGCAAGCCGTTTGGCACCAAGTACGCGCAATCGGTGCTCGGCCAACAACGCGCCACCCGGGATACCGCCTGGCCCGGCGACGCCGGCGGTGCGCAGCACCGCAGACTGTCCGCGACGGCAACATGGTCGACGGCAACGGTGAAGTGTGTTCACGCCGTAGCATTCCGATACACGGAGCGCCACGAACGGACTGTGACACGCTGTGTAACGCGCTTCGCGAAGATGACTGAAGCCGGGTGGGAAGTTGATGGAGAGTCACGTGATTCCGAGTTCCGATAGCGGCGCGGATTCCCCGTGGTCGCCGCGGGAAGCTGAGCTGCTCGGCGTGACGCTGGAACTCCTGCAGGAACACGGTTACGACCGGTTGAGCCTCGACGCGGTGGCCACGGCCGCACGCGCCAGCAAGGCCACCCTCTACCGACGCTGGCCGACCAAGGCCGAACTCGTGCTGGCCGCATTCGTCGAGGGCACCCGACATGTCGCGGTCGACCCCGACACCGGCACGCTGCGCGGCGACCTGCTACGACTCGCGCAGCAGATCAGCGCTCACGTCAGCACCCATGCCAGCACCATCCGCGCGGTGCTCATGGAGATCTCGCGCAGCGACACGCTCGCCGCCATGCTCCACGAGCAGTTCCTCAGCCAGCGCAAAGCGCTGATGTCGCGCGTCCTCGCCCGTGCCGTCGACCGCGGTGAGATCGACGCCTCCGCCATCACCGAAGACCTCTGGGACGTGCTGCCCGGTTACCTCATCTACCGCTCGGTGCTCACGGGACGAGCGCCAACGCGCCGCACGATTCAGGACTTCGTCGACAACGTGCTCATCCCCAGCCTCACCCGCCACAACGACTGACCTGTCTATCCAGTGAACGAAACCACGTACGGGTTGTCAGGAAACGGTCCCGTACCGTACCGTCAAGTTCGTTGATACCCGCTTAAAGGGTGTCACGCCGTCCGTCAACGTGTGACCGCTCGTCGAAAGGGCCGCGGATGCAGCGGGTTTCGATCGGAAGCCGATTGATGCGGCATTGGATGCTTCTGGTGGCGGTGTTGGTCGTCGCGGTGGCGGGATTCGCGGTCTACCGGCTGAACGGCATCTTCGGCTCGCAGGACGTCACGTCGACGCCGAACAACGCCGCGAACGAGATCGTCCCATTCAACCCGAAGCATGTCGTCATGGAGGTGTTCGGTCCCCCAGGCACGGTCGCGACCATCACCTACACCGACATCGACGCCCAACCACAGCGGGTCGACGACGCGGCTCTTCCCTGGGTCTACGACGCGACCACCACTCAACCGGCCGTCTTCGTCAATGTCTCCGCACAGGGCGACAGCGACTCCATCGGCTGCCGGATCAGGATCGACGACGTCGTCAAGGACGAGAGAACGGTCAACGCGTTGAACGCATACACCTACTGCTTGGACAAGTCAGGATGAGGACCCGGACAGGCACGGAGGAGGCCGAACGTCCGACGTCGACCGATCGCGTCGCCAAGGGGATCCGTCGGCTATGCGTGCCGATTGTGTTGTTTTGGCTGGCCGTCGCCGCTCTGACGAACGTGTTCGTGCCGCCGCTCGAAGAGGTCGGCGAAGAACACAATGTGGCGCTGAGCTCCCCCGATTCGCCGTCGCTGCAAGCGTTTCAGCGCATCGGTGACGTGTTTCACGAGTTCGACACCGACAGCGCGGCGATGGTGGTGCTCGAGGGTGACCAGCCTCTCGGCGCCGAGGCCCACGCTTATTACGACGAACTGGTCAAACGGTTCAACGAGGACACCAGGCACGTCCAGCACGTGCAGGACTTCTGGGGCGATCCGCTCACCGCCGCCGGATCGCAGAGCGCTGACGGCAAGGCCGCCTACGTCCAGGTGTTTCTCATGGGCAACCAGGGCGAGGCGCTGTCGTTGGAATCCGTCGACGCGCTGCGTGACATCATCGCCAAAACTCCTGCACCACCGGGTATCCAGGCTTACGTCACCGGTGCGGCAGCCCAGGTCGCCGATCAGTTCGAGGTTGGTAGCGAAGGCACCGTGTTGGTCACCGTGCTGACCGTCGTGGTGATCGCGGTGATGCTGCTGATCGTCTACCGCTCACCGGTCACGATGATCATCGCGCTCATCACGGTGCTGATCGAGATGGCGGCGGCACGAGGCATCGTTTCGTTCCTTGCGAACTCCGGAGTCATTGGCCTGTCAACGTATTCGACCAACATCTTGACGCTGTTGGTCATCGCTGCCGGCACCGACTACGTCATATTCCTGCTCGGCCGCTACCACGAGCGACGCAACGAAGGCATGGACCGCGAGGCCGCCTTCTACGACATGTACCGGGGAACGGCGCACGTGATCCTCGGCTCGGGTTTGACCATCGCCGGCGCCGTGGCCTGCCTTCACTTCACCCGGCTGCCATACTTCCAGAGCCTCGGAATCCCTTCCGCGATCGGTGTTCTCGTCGCGCTGGCCGCGTCGTTGACGCTGGCACCCGCGGTGCTGGTGGTGGGTAGCCGGTTCGGTCTGCTGGAGCCCAAACGCAAAACCGCCAAGCGGGGATGGCGGCGGATCGGCACGGCGATTGTCCGGTGGCCCGCCCCGATCCTGGTCGCCACACTGGTGATCGCATTTGTAGGACTTCTGTCGCTGATGGGCTACAAGGTGAGTTACGACGACAGCCGGTATATGCCTGCCAGTGCCCCGTCCAATATGGGTTACGACGCCGCGGAGCGCCACTTCACAAGGGCGCGATTGAATCCCGAACTGCTGATGATCGAAAGCGACCACGATCTGCGCAATCCCACCGACATGATCCTGTTGGAACGGGTTGCCAAGGCGGTATTTCATACTGATGGCGTCGCGCAGGTGCAGTCGATCACGCGGCCGCTGGGCACGCCGCTGGACCACACGTCGATCCCGTTCCAGATCAGCGCGCAGAGCGCGGCGCAGATCAACAACCTGCCGTTCCAGCAGGCCCGTGCCGACGACATGATCCGGCAGGTGGCGGTCATCAACGACTCGATCAACATCCTGCGCCAGCAGCACGCGCTGCAGCAGCAGTCCAGCGCGATCACCCACGAGCAGAGTGAGGCGTTTGCGCAGACGGTCGCCACGGCGCAGGATCTGCGCGACAAGATCGCCACCTTCGACGACTTCTTCCGGCCTATGCGTAACTATTTCTATTGGGAGCCACACTGTTACAACATCCCGATCTGCTGGGCAATGCGGTCGCTGTTCGACGCGCTCGACGGCATCAACGAGCTGACCGATCAGTTGGCGAACGTGTCGGGCAGCATCGCCAAACTTGATGAGCTGCAGCCGAAGCTGCTTGCGCTGATCCCGCCGCAGATCGAATCGCAGGAGACCAACCGCGATCTGACGATGACCAATCACTCCACCACGTCGGGTCTTTACGATCAGACCGCGGCGGCGCTGGAGAATGCGACTCAGCTGGGTGCGGCGTACGACGCGTCGGACACCGACGATACGTTCTACCTACCGCCGGAGGCGTTCAGCAACCCGGAGTTCATCCGTGGGATGAAGCTGTTCATGTCGCCGGACGGCAAGGCGGCGCGTATGATCGTCACGCACGACGTCGATCCGGCGACGCCCGAAGGGATTTCGCATATCGATGCGATCAGGCATTCGGCGATGGAGGCGGTCAAGGGAACGCCGTTGGCGGGGTCGAAGATCTACATCGGCGGAACGGCGTCCACCTTCAAGGACATTGCCGATATGGCAAAATACGACCTGATCATCGCGGGGATCGCAGCGATGGCGCTCATTCTGCTGATCATGATGTTCATCACGAGAAGCCTCGTTGCCGCGCTCGTGATCGTGGGCACCGTGGCGTTGTCGTTGGGCGCGTCATTTGGCTTGTCGGTCTTGTTGTGGCAACACATCTTAGGCATCGAGTTGTATTGGGTGGTCCTGCTGATCGCGGTGACACTGCTGCTAGCGGTGGGGTCCGACTACAACCTGCTACTGGTCTCCAGGTTCAAGGAGGAGATCCACGCCGGCATCAACACGGGCATCATCCGGTCGATGGCGGGCAGTGGCTCGGTGGTGACGGCGGCGGGCCTGGTGTTCGCCTTCACGATGGCGTCGTTCATCTTCGCCGATCTGCGGGTGCTCGGCCAGGTCGGCACGACGATCGCGTTGGGCTTGCTGTTCGACACGTTGATTGTGCGGTCGTTCATGACGCCGTCGATCGCCGCGCTGCTCGGACGATGGTTCTGGTGGCCGGTGGTGGTGCGGCAGCGGCCAATTCCGCAGAAGTTCGGTGACGGGAACACGCGACAGATGTCGTTGTTCTAGACCGGGTGCGGGCCGCTGGACCGACTGGGGACTTCAAAGGGGGTGCTGGACCGCAGGGCGGGACAGTTGATCCGGTTCAGCCTCGGTCCGGTGCACGCGTAGCAGCGCCCAGAGTTGAGCGGCCTCTTCGTCGACCGGTAGCACGGACATATCAGCGACGGCATCCAACGTGCGGAGGCGACGCGCCCGGATCTCGGAACTCCGCCCCGCGACCACACCCGCGTTCAGTCAGCGAAGGTCATCACGGTCGTGGCGAGTTCGTCTTGGAGCAGCGACGTCTCCAGTTGGCGCCACTCTCATTAGCGATGAAGACGGATGTGTCAGAGGATGCCGAGCGCGGGCCGATCGGTCGTCACAACTCGTCGAGTTCGTCGGTCGATTCGCCGGCGAGCGCCGCGAGGTCGTCACGCAAGCCGGAATCCGCCTGGCTGGTCTCGAGCCGCTTGACGAATTCCGTCTTCGACACCCACCGCCGACGCCTCGGCTCGACCGCGGCGATCACGGCCACGGCTCGCCCGTTCACCGTGATCGTCACCTCCTCGCCCGCTTGAACTCGACGAAGCACGCCCGCTGTGTCGTTTCGCAATTCGCGGGACGCCACCGTAGACATGCTACGAGCGTAGCGCTTCGACAGCACATGATCATGCGGCCGCTTCATGGTCATAACGGCCCTCGAGCAACGCGGTCACGTTCCTCGACTGCCATGCCCGGCCGTCAGGAGTGCGTTGACCCGACGAGTTCAGCACCCGTGCCGCCGCCGCGCGGGTCACCCCGCAAGCCTCTACCAGCCAGCGCACATAGCCCAAGACAGCCTGCCGACGCTGGTCCCACGGCACGGCAGACTGGGAAGCTTTGGCGGCCAACCGTTTTCGTTTGGGGTCATCGGCGCAGCGTTCGCGGCCTGTTCAACCACTTTCTCGAGACTTTCCGCCCCGGCAGCGGCCAGCGCCGCGCGATCGAGGGCGTCGACGGCCTGAACCTCGCGGCGCAACGCGTGGTCGATTTCGTTCATGCCGCCGGCATCCGGGACAGGCCAGAGATCGTGGCCCACCAAGAGGTCGAGACCGTGCCGTTGCAGTACCAAACTCAGGCGACGGTAGTGCTGCTCGCGCCCCAGATCCGCCAGCGCGTCGGGCATCCATATCGGCAGCCGGACCGAGATCGCCCGGGCCACAGCGGCGACGACCGCTTCGACCTCGGTTAGGTCGTCGTGCGAGACGGGCGTGCCGGCCGTGAACGCGAACATTGCGACGATGCTCGCCGAACGCAGCGCCGCGCGGGCCGTCAATTGTTCGCAGCGGCGGATGGTTTCGTCGTCGCCGAGCACGATAACCGCTGTTGCGGTCGCGTTGTGGGGTCGAATCATGGCGGGCTCCTTCGGCACACGAGATGCCGGGCCGGGCTGAGGTGACGGCATCAGTGAAGTCGGTTCGACGGAATCGGGAGCTACCGACAAGTCGGTGCCGAAAGACCGCTCGTGGCGGCCGTGGACTCGTTTAAGGCAAAGTCAGAGCCATCGAAAAACTGGTAGCGTGCCTTTGATAGGCGGCGTTCGAATGATGGCGTCAGTCATCGTCATCCGAATGACCGATTTCTGCGCTGTACATCCCAGGTGTCCCGAAGAACTGGAGAGTGCCTGCTCGAACCCGCACGAAGGGGTCGGCTACCTCAGCATCGTCCTGCACTCGCTCGAAGAATCTCACGAGAGGCGACAGTTGCGAGCCTTCGATGACAATGCACCGGCTTCTGCGAGCATTCCCGCACACGTAGTGTTCCGGCGGCCCAGGCAGATGTCGACACAATCAAACCCGTCGCGTGGAGCCGCCGAAGGTGGCTAACCGTTGGTATCACGTAGTAGGCCGCAGTCAGTACGGCGGGCTGGACGCTGACCCACGCCAATACGTTGACGGCCGATATGACCCTCCAGTGAAAAAGCGGCGGTGAAGCTACCACTTCTCGCGATTTGGCTGCTCAAACCAGAGCAATCCGCCCGGCTCGGTAGCGCCGAGGTCATACCCAACCTGCCACAAGCCGTAGTCAGTCTCGTAGTACGTTGTCGACCCGTCGGAGAAAGCGGCTTCCGGAAAGGGGCAGACACTTCGGGCCTCCCCTCGATGCGCTGCGGCCCGGCCGAGGCAGAAAGCGCAATCATCGTGGTCCTCATCGAAGTTCTCAAGCACCCGATCCGTGATGTGTACCTTTCCCGTCGGGCATCTCGAACTCGTTCATGAGGAAATGGTCGCACGGCCCTCTGATGAACTGAACTGCTTTTTCCGCGGTGGCGATGGCCACGGCCGGCGCACTGGCTTCACGCGGAAGGCGGACCAGCGTTCAAGTCGTCTTCAGATATGCCGAGCCGAGCCAGCAAGTCCGAAACGGGGATGGCGTCACGTCGCCGACGTGGGTCTACAGATGCGATGTCTTTGAGCAGCTCTTCGAACTCGTTGCGGGCGAGTCGGACGAGTTCGGGCGACGGGTTGGGCGCAGCCGCATCAACAGCCAACAGCGCAGCTATCGTTTCGTCATCTAAGCCGATGCCGTCTGGCACGGCTTTCCCGGCAATCGCGTCGGCGAGCGCATGTTCGAACGCGGCGCGCAGCTCGTCGCTGGTCGACACGAAGGTGGACACTACGCCGACGCACCGACACCCGCTGATCCACCGCGGGTCGGGCACCGGCTGGGAATGCTCGCCTCAGGTGGGCCCGAGCGCATCGCGGTCGTCAAAGGTCATGATGCAAACCATCAAATAGCCTGTGATCCACGCGAATACGCGGGCAGGCCAGGATGTGGTCGCATGTTACCCGCCAGATCACAAATCATTTGTGAGTCTCATAGGAGACCATCGAAAGCGGTGTTCAGAATTGACACACCCAGCGCGGATAGCAGGGAGCCCATGGTTTTCTGACCCCTCCTAATTGTTGCTACCCGCTCTTCGATTCGATCGAGACTTTCGGCGATCGATTGTTGCGTGCGAGAGTCCGGGACGACGACAGGATGCGTCAGGAAGGCATCGCGCCGAAGATGCATCATGCCGATGCCCACCGCTTGTGTACGCATATCGTCGAACACAGCCTCTATCAAGTGGCGAAGAAAGCCGCGATGTGTATCACTTCGCTCCGTAACAGCGAAGATGTGTTGATTGAGCACGCCTCGCGGGCCTGGCCAAATAATCGATTTGAAGGACGCGGACCAGGACACCAGCAGATCCTTTTCATCCACCATGAATCGATCGTCGAAGTCTTGTGCGGTGTAGAGAAAGTCAGACGACGGATCCGAAATGTTGCTGATCCTAATGATCGGTGTGCCTGTTTCAACAAGTTGGTTAGAGTCATAACTTGTGCCGTTGACGAAGTCGGCCAGATCGCCTAGCTGGACTGCTTTCCACCCCTCTGCCATCCTAGTTTTCAATCGATCAGGACTCACCATCTCCGCTCGAGCTGACGCGAGGATCGCCTTCGCGTATGCCTCGGTACTCTTCAACTCCGCTTCGGAGTGAACATGACACCGACTCAGCTCGCGAATACGTTGAACGACCCGATCCTGCTCTTGGACGTCCGGTAGTGGAACCTCAAGCGAGAGAAGGTGATCGGGATGGACGCGCAGTCGCCGCGCTCCCACCGTGCTTCCCACTCCCCGAGCTTTATCGCGCAGCGATTCCCAAAGACGGGGCCATCTGCAGAGATAGCTGACGTAAGCCGGAAGTGCCCGCGTTCGATCAATTGAGAACGTCGGATACTCGTTGGATACGAAGCACCCGCCATGCTCCGGAGCCACAACCGAGATCGCCCCCTCCCAACCATTGAGTCGGCTCATCACGAGCTGTCCATCGTGCAGTTGGAACAGTGAGCGGGCCCTAATGTCAGTGCCGGAGACAGGAGGCCGTTCAAAAACACCCAGCCCGAATGAGTACATTCCGGCGATTCGGTACTTTTCCGTTGGTAGAACCGGGACTTCGTTGCGCTCTATCGCGAGGACATCACCGAAAGGTGCAGAGGGATACGCAGGGTTCAACGGTTCGCCGCCAGTTCGGTTTCAATCTCTTCCAGGGCTTTGAAGATCTCAGCCTGTTTCTGCCGCAGTTCGTTCACTAGGTCTTGTGGCGGGCGGTGGGCAAGTTCATCTGGCCGGTTAGGGTTTCTAAGGTCGAGGTTGAATCCGTTGGCTTCCAAGTCAGCAATTGGAATACGCCACGCCTGAGACGTCTCCTTCCGTCCCTTGCGATCCTTTCCTCCCCACCACGCTGAACAGTCGGCAAACTCCTCGAACCGTAGAGGCTTTGTCTTTGTGTAGCCCTTCCGGCCTTCCGGCGGCGAAATCTCATAGAACCAGACGTCTTTCGTGCGACCCGATTTGTCAAAGAACAAGAGGTTGCTCGGAATCGGTGTGTACGGCGTAAATACCCCCGGAGGCAGTCGCACTACGGTATGTAGATCACATTCGGCGAGAAGGCGCTCCTTTATGCGGGCACCCGTACCTTGGCCAAAGAGGACGCCGTTTGGTAGGACGATGCCACAGCGTCCGCCGGAGCGCAGAATGCGCTGCACCAGTTGCAAGAAGAGCCAAGCTGTTTCCGCGGTTCTCGTCGCCTCCGGGAAGTTGGACTGGATGCCTTTCTCTTCCTCGCCGCCGAAAGGCGGGTTAGTGAGAACCACATCGACGCGGTCCGTGGCACGAATGTCGGTCACCGGACGGGCTAGCGCATTGTCCCGGACGATGTGCGGCTGCTGCACCTCATGAAGCAGCAGGTTCATCATTCCCAAAAGATAAGGCAGGGGCTTCTTTTCGATCCCGCGCACGTCCGAGTCCAGCGCCCGTAACTCCTCGACATTCTTGACGTGGGGGCGGACATGCTCCAACGACTCAACAAGAAAGCCGCCTGTCCCGCACGCGGGATCTAGGATCGTCTCGCCCAACAACGGATCAATTTGTTGAACCATGAACCGGATCACTGGACGCGGCGTATAGAACTCGCCTGAGTCACCCGCGGCGTCGCGCATCTCTCGGAGCATCGACTCGTAGAAGTGGGCCATTGTATGTATGTCATCACTCGATTTAAAATTGACCTCGTCGACCTTGTTAACGACGTCGCGGAGCAGATAGCCGGAAAGCATCCGGTTGTGGGTTTCCTTGAACACCGCGGCGATGACATCGCGGGGATCGTCCTGTCTCGTGCCGCGCAACTCGCGGAGGTAGGGCAGCAGCTTTCCGTTCACGAACTGCAGCAATTCGTCACCAGTCAATCCGTTCACGGAATCAGCTGCCCATTCGCGCCAGCGGTACGGCTTCTCAATAGCCGGACGGAACTTCCGCTCGGTTACCTCGCGACGCTCTTCCAGACCGTCATACGCCTTGAGAAAAAGCAGCCAGGCAAGCTGGGGAATCCGGTCCAGGTCACCGTTGAGGCCAGCGTCCTTACGCATCGTGTCGCGGGCGCTCTTTATCACCGACGACAGCTTCGCCTGAGGAGTTGTAGATGCTGGCTTTGCGCGTTTGGGCAATTGTTCGCTCCTTGAATTTGTGACTTATGCAGAAATTGCTTTCTTATGAGGCGTATAGAAGCTCTTCGAGCCTCTCCACCGCAGCCTGTAACTCCTGCCGCCCCCCGAACCGGAAGGCGATGTCGACCGGGCTCCCGTGTCGATCGAGTGGTGGTACCTCGAGGACACGGAGGTCGTCCAGTTGCGTTATCCCGTGTTCGGCGTACTTTTCCAAAAGGTCGTCCAGCACTGACCGAGCCTCCGGCGAGAACGATTCCAGAAACTTCTTCTGTTTCGTGCGGAGACGGATGCTACGCTCGCGCCGGGTGATCGCGTCCCCGTTCCAAGCGACGTACACGAGAAGGTCCAGCGGGTCCAGCTCCACCAACCCGAGTCGTTCTGCTGCCTCCGTCAAGTCGATGCCGCGGCTCAGTAGCGCTTCCGTCACCTCCGATCGTCCATCCCCGCTGGACCATTTCTCATGCAGGTCGTGACGAGTTGCATACAGGCGGCGTACCACCTCCGCAACGTAGTCGCTATATTCGGTCAGGCGCAGTCGCCCAGTATCGGCATTTGGTAAATAGACACCTTCGGCGACGACGTAGGCCATTCCTTCATCGACGTAGAACTTCCGGATTGCTTCATCTTCGACCTCATCTGATTCCGCTTCAGACCCTGGCTCGCCGTCGCCCCCGGTCGCTGACTCCGACTCGGTTTCGTCCGTCTCGCTAACGACCTCACCGGTTTCATCGATCTCTTCTGTCGCTGGAGGCTCCTCTGGCGGTCCATCGAACTCCGGATCTTCAAACAGGGCGGTGGCTCCTGTGTAGTCGATGATTTCGAACGTCAACTTGTCGTCGTCTGGGTAGAGTCGCGTGCCCCGACCGATTATCTGCTTGAAATCCACCATCGAACCAATCGGCTTGAATAAGACGATATTCCGTACCGTGGGCAGGTCCACACCAGTCGAGAGAAGTTGGGACGTTGTTGCGATAACGGGGGTTTCACGCTCAGGGTCGGCGAAATCTCCGAGGTGCTGGCGACCCACATCTCCCTCATCTGAAACGATGCGCACGGCGTAGTTGGGATACTGGCGGGCCAAATCTGCGTTCGCATTGTTGAGTGACTGTCGCATCTGGTCGGCATGATCGGAATCGACACAGAAGACGATGGTCTTCGCCATGCGGTCCGTGCGCTTGAGATAGTCCGTTAGATGCTTGGCCGCCTCGTCGGTACGAATGAGCAGTGACACCACCCGTTCGAAATGCTTGGTTTCGTAGACGCCCTCAGGGATTTCGCGGCCGAACCGGTCGAGCTGACCTGGGGAAGGCGACCATCCTGCGGCGTCAGGACTGAGGACGACGCGGCGAACGCGGTACGGAGCCAAGAAGCCGCCCTCGATCCCCTGGGAGAGAGTATATGTGTAAATCGGGTCGCCGAAATACTGGTAAGTGTCGCGGTTCTCGTCACGAAGCGGTGTTGCCGTCATTCCGAGTTGGACAGCGGGCGAGAAGTGTTCCAGAATCGATCGCCAGGTTGATTCCCCGCGCGCGCTTCCCCGGTGGCACTCATCGACGATCACCAGATCGAAGTAGTCCGATGGGTAATCTCGGAAGACGCCGAGATCACCGCCGGAGTCAGCTAACGACTGGTAGAGAGCGAAGTAAATTTCGCGGCCAGTCTTCGCTTCACCCTGCACCTTCCAGATGGCATCGCCGAAGACAGGTTTGAACTCTCTAGAGATCGGCTGATCTACAAGGATGTTGCGATCGGCCAGATAGAGGAAGCGCGGTTTACGGCCTTCTCGCCATCGGCTCTGCCAAAGCTTCCAGACAATCTGCAAAGCAACGAAGGTCTTTCCCGTGCCGGTAGCGAGCGTGAGCAAGACCCGGTTGCGGTTGTCGTCGAGGATCGCAGTCAGCGCAGCTTCGATGGCGGCCCGCTGGTAATACCTGGGTTCCTTGATTCGGCCGTCGGGTAGCCGAAGATCACGGTTGAACGGGAGGAGTAGCGTCGCGGTGGCAATCTCCTCGGTCAGACCCTTCCATGCCCGATATCGCAGCCACATATCGGCTGGTGTGGGAAAAACGGTCAAGACAGATTCTCGACCTGTGTCGTAATCGTGCTCGACAATGCCCTTGCCATTCGTCGAATAGGCGAGCGGGACGCGCAGCATCTCGGCGTACCGCTTGGCCTGCTGGAGCCCATCGCCTGGTAGCTTGCGCGCTCGCTTGGCTTCGACCACCGCCACAGGCAGGTTGGGTTCATATTCGAGGACGTAATCGGCCCGCAATGGCTCGTCGCGCCTATGAGCGCGGCTTCGCCGCCGCGGTCGGGGTAGGGGAACAATCTTCCCGTCGGTTACCCGATACTGCTCCACGAATTTGTCCTGCCAGCCAGCGGCTTCTAAGCGGGGAACCACGTAATCCCGGCAGGTGTCCTTCTCTAACGGCCCAGGCATCGTCATGATTTTAGACGCCGAGCGATTTGCTGAAGGCCGTCACCAATACTTCTGTCGTGGCGTTTTTGGGCCGATCCAAGTTCCTTTCCGCAGTCGTTTGCCACCCTGCACGCTTTGGCCCAACCACAACCAGTGAGGCCTTCGAGCCTTTTGAGAACCCTGTGACGACCTGTCACCGAGCAACCACCCGACGCGATCCTCACCCTGCATCGCGTCGAGCAGGAAGCCCGGCACATCGCCGAGCAGATCGACCGCGTTAACACCGGGCGGGGCGCCGTCGAGTTCAACCGCGGCACGCGGCTCACGCTAAGGGCCACGCCGCAGTGTCTTCCAGATGCGGATGAACTGACCGAGATCGTGTGGTCCATCTCGCGGCGCACCGCCGAGGTCGGACTGGCGACAAGCACGCCCCGCTCGACCAGTACGCCGACATCCTGCAGCTGCGCAACCGGCTGGCGTCCACCGCGCCCGAGGACAAGGCGTCGACGCGCGAGACGTGCGCAACCGGTTCACGTACGACTGCGCCGAGTGGGACGTCAGCACGGAGGAGCTGATCCGCACCCACAGCAATGCCGGCGACAACTTCGGCGGCGAGCAGATAAAGCTCATGGCGTTCTGCCTCCCTAGCGCGCTGAGCTTCAACCTGGCCAGCCCCGAAAATGAAGACAACAAGCCGCTTTTCGCGCAGCTGATGCTCGACGAGGCATTCAGCAAGTCCGACCCGCAGTTGGCGCAGCTGGCCCTGCAGGGCGTTCCGCAAGTTCGGCTTCAGCTGGTGATCGTCGCGACGGTGAAGAATGCCACCACCATCCGGCCGTACATCGACAGCGTGGTGATGGTGCCCAAGACCGAGTCCACCGGCCGCAACGCCCGCCCGGTCGCCTCGGTGGCGACATGAACCGTCTCGGAGTTCAGCTCGCTGCGCCAGGAGGTGCGCAAGAAAGATCGGGTATGCCGGGGCCCCTCTAGCCTCAAGTACGGTCGTTGCAATCAGCTCGACTGTGGACGCCTCTACTCCTCTTGCGGCTCGACAGCTGCCGCGGATTCTTTTAGTTGCGCCTCCCAGTCAGTTCGGTCGGCCTTTGACTGAACGAACGGAACATCAAATACGACAGGCAATTCACTTCTTATCCACTGTCCATGAGCCACCGCACGAAGGCTCTTTAATGCCGGTAACCCTTCCGCCACCGAACTTCCGTATACGTTCCGCAGGAAGTTAATACTCGTGTCATCCATGCAAGCGAACGAGATGACCGTGTTGCATTGTGTCAGAACCGATTTACTGACAGTGGCGGTACGTTGCGCGAGAACCAAGAGCCCAACGCCATATTTCCTGCCCTGCAGTGCGAGTTGGGTAATCTTGGCAATCGTTCCTTTCGAATCAAAGTCACCTAAGCCAGCGAAGCTGGCTTCGGGCATCACCGTGTGCGCCTCTTCAATGACTACCAGGATCTTTTGTGATGCCAGTCCACCTTGGCTAACTTCAGGAGTGTGCTTAGGTACATCTCCGTAATCCAAAGGGTAGCTTTAGTGTTCGAGATCTCATTCAGCTCGATTAAGGCCAGATGACTATCCTTTCCGACAAGAAAACCCCGAAGTCCCGCCTCGACTTCATTGCGAAGACGCAGGGCGAACCCGTGCAAAACCTTCTTTTCGTCACCGGCTCCGTATTTGCCAGTCTCGGCATCGAAAAGCTTTTCACCAAGATCCCGCGCCTGCTCCTCGGAGATTGTCAAATGCGTGGGGTTATGGTCTGCGAGTCTGGGCGCATATTGAGACGTCAGGTCGATGCAAATGACCTTCACATCGTTCTTGGCAGCGTGCTTCAGGAGATCGAAAGCGAGTTCGGTCTTGCCTGACCCCGTTGCGCCTAGGATTGCGGTATGAGATTCAAGCGCTCGGACAAAGTCGCCTCGAAGATCGAGTTTCGTCCCGGGGATATGGCCGAGAACGAAGTCGTTTTCGCACTTCGCATGAACCGCAAGACCCGGGTCCACGCCAAACACGGGCGCATTGATTTTCGGTATCCACTCCGCTCGATTGAAGACACCGTCGCAGTTCAGGACTCCGACTGGCACAGCAGTGGCGATTTGAGATCCGTAGTTTAACGTCCCGAAAGGCTCCTCCGCAGTTTCGCAGTCGATCACCTGGTAGTAAGCCCAATTTAGGCCGCTAGGAACCACAGTTAGCTGCCCCAAAACCAACTGAGCTGATGGGATCAGCTCGAACCGTAATTTTGTCGACCTTGAGCCCTCGCGAACAAGACCCAAAATGTTTGTGCCTTTGCCCCCCGAAACGCGTTTCGTAAACTCGCTTCTTGATGGTGCTCCAGAAATCGTGATCGCAGCGCGAACATCGCCGACATTTCCTGAGCAGTCAGGCGCGTCGTGGCCGAGGAGCACTGTCCCGAGTACGCCATCGGCTCGGTTCTCTGACATCAAGGGGACGCCCCAACGATGCGACCCGTCAGCGAGCGAAACCAGCACTGGACTCTCGCTTCCAGCCCATCGCGCTTCTGTTGTTAGAAGGACACGTGCAACATCGGGGCTGTCTACCCTCAAGAGCGTCCCGATCGTCTCGTCATCTGTCGGGTCTCGGCGAATTACCCGAGAGAGTAGCTCTGGAATTCCTAATGGCCAGAGCGCTAAATAGACACCCCAGAAAATTAGGAGCCAGGTCTCGAGCGGACCACGTTCTTTTATGAAAAACACTACGGCTGTAAGGAACACGATCGAGTACACGACTCGCGCCCTGCCGAGTGCCAAGCAGACCTGATACCCGATGCGCTGCAAGTTCATCAGCCACGGCGTCTTGACCCTTAGCCGAGATCCCGCTTGTAAAGTGATGGTTACCAGCGCCGCGGCAATTACGAACAGCAAGAACCCGGCCAAGATGGACCACGCCAAGCGTGGAGCTGTGGCGCGTAGAGGCAACACAGTTAATAACGCACTTAGCGCGTTTATAAAGGCATCGCCGGGTTTAGTGAAATAGCGCTCGGTTAACAGAGTCGCTAAAACGATCAGTAAAATCGAATTTTGAATTAGCAGAGCATCATTCGGATTCGAAGGTAATAGACTTCCAGTTGACCGCCACGAGATGAACCCCACCGCTGCGAGCGACAACAGAAGAATTATGGCGCGTACTCCTGGAGCTAGCGCTAGTTGAGAGTTCCTCGCACTTGTCACATCGACCCCCTTCGCCGGTCTAGAAACCCGTTTCGAACGCCGCGACCGATCGCCTTATCGAGAAGAAGTCATGCCGAAGCCCCAACCGAAAATTACACAGGAATCCACTGAGCGGCATGAGCCGCGCCGATTAGCTTCCGAACAACGTGCTGCGGATGCGCAGCGTGTACGAGCAATTGCCTGTCGTCCGACAACACTGTTGCTGGGGACTGCCACTAGAGCGACAAGTTCGGCGGGTACTTAGCATGCCCCGTGCCGGCTGGTTTCTGTCAGACGCGGCCTTTTCACGACCGCCGGCGGAGTCACCAGCCTTTTCTATCAACCGTTACGACGAACGTTCTTAGCTCTCGCCAAACAATCAGCGCTCAGGCCATGCCATCAACTACGCCGAGATCGACAGCGTCCGGAAGCTCTCGGCGAAGGGACCAAGGAGCCCACCGACTGAGCCCGCGGATCAGCGGAGGTAGGTCTGACCCTCCCGCGGGTATCCGCCGCCGTCCGTAGCGATGTGGACATGGTCGTAGTGGTTGGCGGTGTCCCCGCCGCGGTCCGCCATCATTCGTTTCGAGCCGTTCGGCTTGTAAATGGTCTGCCGCCAGATGACGTGGTTCAAATCGAACCGCTCCGCGTTCTGTAGGACGTACGCGAGAACGCTATCGCCGAGCGCTTTTCCGGCCGCCGACCGAGCGTTTGGGATCATCACGTCGATCGCCATCCCGTGCGGATGCCACTTCAAGGGATCCGAGCGCACCCCGCCGATATCGAGGATCTCTGGGAACCTCGCGCTCACCGCGCGGGCGGTCAGGATCGTTTTGACCTGCAGCCCCGTCTCTTTGGCAACGCCATGGGGCAATGTCTGCGGCAGCGCCGCAGGAACCGCTTTCAGCTCGATCGGCGGCGTAGCTACCGGCGGCGGGCCGGCCGGCTTCGACGCCGCGATGTCATCACAGCACCCGGCCTCACTAGTGACCTGCGGATAACTATCTGCGCCGACAACAAACAACGTCGCCGCAGATACGACCCCCACAACTAGGGCCAACGGCGACCGTCGCCGTGTTTTGGCTAATCCGTGTCTTCCCATCGGAGGCGGACCCTACCGACACGCCCGACCGCGTAGCAAAATGGCTGTCAGCTCGCTGACGCGGCAGTGACGCTCTAAACGCAGCCCGCCCTAGAGTATGAAACCGCAGTTCACACGGGTCGAAGCCGCTGGACTGGGATGCGTCCGCATGCGGCCCAGGGGCAGCCAACTGTGGCATACGTCAAAACCCAGCTAACTATGTGACGTCCGTCAAGTCGACGCGTGAGCCTGACAACGGCCACATCGCTGAGATGTGCTTGTAAGGGAGAGCACGGCACTTCCCCGCCGCCTATCGTCCGGGCGGAAGTTGCCGTGGTCCGCGGGGTCCACTCAGTTCATATGAGCCACCCCGCCTGAGTTCACCCTCAGCTTCACGCCCGGCCAATGACCCGTGCTGCACACGATCATCGAACCGGCCCTGACTGCGGTAGTCACGGTCCTCTTCCCCCGCCGGCCAGCATTCAGCTTCGGCGGAGGACCCCGACATATCGTCGCCTTCTTCGGATTGCAACGTCACCTTGCGGCTACGTCGAAGCGAGAAGTGAACCTCTTCCGTCTCCTCGAGTATCTGCCGTGCGCCCCGCAGCGGTCGCGTGGTGGTGTCGATCGCGCTGGCGATGATCGGCGGCACCAACGGGCGGAGCCACCGTGCGGCCGCCTTGGTGACGTCAGGGATCGCCGGGATCAGCGGCCGACCGGCCTCGCCGGACGGCACGAGAACGTGGCGCTCATCGCGCACCGGCAGATTCGGAATCTCGTCGAGAGCCACACGCTCGTCGGCAGCCACCTCATGTGCCACCGGCAACTCGAGACTCGCCGCTTCCGCCTCCGCGGCGATCGGCAGGTACACATCGTCGACGGCGGGCTCGGATAGGCGCTCCACCCGAGCCGCCGCCGGAGCCTCGATCGCCTCGATGACTCGACGGCGTTGTTGCTCACGGTCGATCTGGTTTTGCGCCTCGATGGCCAGCCGGGCACTGGTCAGCTGCTGTTCCGCCCACATGTTGTCGATCGCCGCACGCACCTCTGCCCGCTTCACCGCGATCGCGGTGTCGGCATCCAGCTCGGCGCGGTCCCGCTCGACGTCGGCGGCGATCCCGCGGTCCTGCGACGTCTCGCCACGCCACACACGAAGGATCAGCGGCAGCAAGCACAGCAGCACGAAGAACCCAATGACGAGCAACCGCAACGCCAGCGCGCCCATATCGGCCGACGTGTACTCGTTCATCGCCACCCACCGAGCGCCCAGCCCTCGATCCCCCTCCAACGCGGCGGACTCGCGCGCCTGCGTCAGCGCCTGCTCATCGGCGGCGACCTGAGCGTCCAGCGCAGGCGCCCGCACCTCCTGCTCGGCCAATGCGTCGTCCAACTGACGCTGGGCATCGGCAAGGAAGTCGTCCGCCGTCTGGGTTCCAGGACCCGAACCCGGCACGCCGGTGATGGAGGTCTGCGGGCAGTCGGGCCTCGGGTTGAATTCGCAGCGCGCCACCACCAGCGCCTCCTGGCGACGCAGCAGCGCCTGCTCGACGGCGTCGTCGAGCGCACCTCGAGCCGTGCGGCTGCGGTCCAGACCGGCAGCCGCCTGCGCCACCGCTGGTGAGGACTCGGCGCTGCGGGCGGTCTCCTCATCGAGCACACGATCGATCGACCCGGAGAACAACGCGACGGAGGCGAGTTCACCGACCACGATGCCGACGGCAACCGCGACGGCAGCGCGCCCCGCGAGATTGGGCCGACCACGTACCGCGCCCGATGCGATCGCACGGCTCACGGCGCCCACCAGCAATCCGACCGCGAGCGTCGCCGCGATGACGGCCACGATCGGCCAGGATGTCGACCCGGCTACCGCGGCGGCCGCGGCCGACCATGCCAACAGCGCGACAAGCAGCACCACCGCTCCCGCGATGACGAGAGTGGACCGCTCGTCGCGGCGGGCAAGCTCACGCCGCTCGGCACCGCCGAGCCAGACGAATACCGCGGAAATCGGCGAGACGGCAGCGTCGCTTTCAGTGATTCTGTGAGCGGACATGGAAACTCCAAACATCCCCAGACGTCTTCGGGCGTGACGGTGCGCCGACCAACACAACTTCATCGGTGTGGGCCAGGCGGATCCCCGCGCGAATTGCACCGTCACGCCGATGCGATTGCCTGAATCCTCTCACAGTCACCACCACTGCGCGCTATAGGCAACCCGCCAGGGATTCAGAGAGCTACCGCGGCCCGTCGACCTCATACGTGCCCGCGTCGTCACGGAAGACGACCGCGACCTGCCGCTGCACACCGTTGAGGCTGACCTGGCAGTTAAAACCCTTGCCCGCTTCGACTTTCGGGTTCTCACCGCCGTTGCACTCGACGGCCGTCACGTCGTTCGCACCGTAGCCGTAGATCGGGTCGCTCAGTATCTGCGCCACACCCGCCTCGGCCTGACGCACGTCGAGCACCTTGCCGTCGAAACCCCCGAACGCCCACACCGCGACCATCACAACCACTGCTATGACGGCCAGGGCAGCGAGTCCGCCCAACACCACCATTCCCCGCCCCGAACCGCGGGGAGCTACGGGCGCAGGTCTCGGCGGCGGCATCTGCGGGGCGTGCTGCGCTGGCGGAGCCAGCGGCGGCGTGTACTGCCTTGGTGGCGTTTGTCGCCACGGCTGCGGCGGCGGACCGACCGGCCGCGGTGGCGGGTATCCCTGCGGCCGTCTCGGCGGCGGCGCACCGCCGGGACGCGCCCACCACGGCTCCCCCGGGCCCTGTCGGGGCGGGCCGGTCACTGCTCACTCGCTTGGAACATGGCTACTCGAACCGCTCGAAGCACTCGTCGACCTCACTGGACAGGCCGAGCCGATACGCCAGGATGCGCGTGAACCCCGCCGGTGCGGGCCGCCCGTTGACATCACTCGCCACGACACCGTTGGTCAGCAAGCCCGCGACCGCCTCGTCGGTGTCACCCGCCGTCAAAACCAACTCCGACCCGCTTTCCTCCGTCATCCGGCCCTGCGCCACACCCGTCAGGCACGCCGTCCGCAACGCGGCGACCGGAGTATCGAGTCCAACGCCTCGCTCTTGCTGTACGGCCAGCGCGTACCGCGACGTCACCATCGAGATCGCGGTGTTGTCGCCTTGCACCAGAACCCGATCCTCTTCTTCGTTTTTCGGTTCTCCGGCCGCCTCCAGCGCAGGCATGTCGACGTGAATTGTGTTGTCCTCAGCGCAATATGCCGTCTTGTCTGCCGCGACTCCGCACCCGGCCGGATCGGTGGACAGTTCCGGCGCACTCGAGGGCTGGAAGATTCCGGTCAGCACGTCCATCAACGTCTGGATCGTCGCCTCATCGATCGTGCTGTCGAGCACCGGTTCGCCGTACTTGTCGAAAACCATGTGCTGCGGCAGGTCGCCCTGTCGCCTCACGATCTCGTCGACGTCGATCGCGGCGCACTGGTCGGCCCCTCCGCTGAACCCCATCTGGAACGCGCTGATCCGGTCGAGCGCGGAGCCGTGTGGATCGCCCGCCGCAGCGGGAGTCAGCGGGTCGCGCAGGTAGATGACGCCGGCGAGCACTCGGTTCAATCCCTCGCCCGTGCTCAACGTGAACCGCGGCGATTGCCCGGCGGCGACCGACCGCAGATAGACCCCGGCGAAGCAGTCCGCCTGCTGCTCGGCGACCAGAACCGGTGTGCCCTCGGCGATCAGGCCAGCCATCCGCTGCAGCGCGTGCCCGTACTCGTGGGCGATCACCCCGACAACGCCCATGTCGCCGAAGAACTCGGCCGCCACCGGTAGCGCCTGACCACGATCCCAGGCGATCAACTTGTCGCCGATGCAATAGAACGCGCCCGCCAACTCGTAAGTTTCGGATTGGCATATGACCGGGCTGTCGGCGTCGGTGGAGTCGTACGACACAAAGGTGTCGATCGGCGTGAAGTCGCCGGACAGATACTTGTCGAAGTTCTTCTCCCAGAATCCTTGAATGTCGTTGACCGCCAACAACGCCAGCTGGTCCATGGCACCGCCGTCGGTGTTCTCGACAGTGCCTACGGGTTGCGGCGCGTTCGGCCGCGGACCACTGGGACCGTCGCCGACGGGCAGGCCGCCGACGCGTTCGGGGTTGAACAGCATCGAGGTCGCGCGGCCGTCGAGCGTGGTCTGAGCGCAGCTCGTCAGGCATAGCGCGACACCAGCGATCGCGGCCATCAACCTGATTCGCACTCGAACCTCTCCATCGCCAGCGGCCGGCGGCTCTGCCGCTCAGGCACGAAGAATATGCGAAAAGCCGCTGCCGATGAATCCCTCGACGGCCGACGCCCAGTCCCGCTGGTCCGTATGGTGACCGCATGGACAGCCGCCTCGCGCTCAGCCGGCGCCGCCTCTTGAAGCTGGCCGGCCTGGCGGCCGCCGCCACCGCCTGCTCGGCGGGACCCACCGCGTCCGCGACCCCGTCCCACGCGGTGTTGTGCCGTGACGCATGGGGCGCCAATCCGCCCCGCCCGGGCGGCAGGCCCCACACCCCGGTCCGGATGACGATCCACCACACGGCGGTGACGCTCGGGGACAACGCCAACGCGCCTGCACGTCTCCGCCAGCATCAGCACTACCACCAGGACACCCACGGCTGGATCGACATCGCCTACCACCTCAGCGTCGACCGCAACGGCAACATCTACGAGTTACGAAAGCCCGAACTCGTCGGCGACACCGCGACGAACTACGACCCGACCGGCCACTTCCTCGTCGTCTGCGAAGGCAACTTCGACGAAGAACCGATCACCGAAGAACAACTCAACGGTGCTGCGCTCGCATTCGCCTGGGCCGCAGAACGATTCCGCATTCCAACCGATACATTGGCCGGCCACCGCGACGCCAGCCCCGAAACCTCATGCCCGGGCGCCAACCTCTACGCCCATGTCACCTCGGGCGACCTCGAGAACCGCATCGAACAGCTCCGTTCCGCCGGACCCGTCGACCTCCGCACGATCTGCGGGCCAGCGGCATCCGCAGCGGTTGCCGACATCGAAGCCGGTCTGCGATAGCGCATGCGACACCACTTTTCACGAGGTCACGCAGTCCGGAGATTGGCCGCCATCACCGCAGCCAGTGCGCTCCTCGTGCAATGCGCCGCCGAGCCACGACAGCCGGCACCCACCTCACCGCCGAGCACAACGACTCCGTCACCGGCCGCTGCCCCGCCGCCGTCACCGACCACCACATCACCAGCGCCCGCCCGGGTAATGACCGTCACCGCCGCCGAACTCGGTGAAAGTTGGCGCCCGGGTTGCCCTCTCGAGCCGGCGCAGCTGCGGCGAGTCGAGATCGACCACCTCGGAATGGACGGCCAGACTCATCGCGGAGAGCTGATCGTCCACGAAGACCTGGTCCCGGAGGTCATCGAAATCTTCGAGCAGCTGCGCCAAATCCGCTATCCCATCGAGAAGATGCGCACGCCCGACAAGTACCCGCGCGCCGACGACGAACTGTCCATGCGCGACAACAACACCTCGGCGTTCAACTGCCGCGACATCCCGGGAACCGGCAACTGGTCACTACACGCCTACGGCCGGGCCATCGACATCAATCCGCTTCTCAACCCGTACGTCGACAGCTCGGGCGACTTCCAACCGGCCAACGCCAGGCCCTACCTCGACCGCCACCGTGTCGACGCCGGACTGCTGCACGACGGCGATCCGGCGGTGCGGGTCTTCACCAGCCGCGGCTGGCGTTGGGGTGGTGACTGGCGAACTCCGAAGGACTATCAACACTTCGAGCGCGCCGGCCAATGAGCTTGTTCCCACTCTCACTGTACGACGGGAGGTGGGGCTTGCGGCAAGGCCCCCGGTGTGCTGCACAATCGTCCGGCCGCGACCGCAACAGATGGAGGAGCACCGTGCCGAGCACGCCAAAACCATTCGAAGTTCACGAGTCTGGCGCTTTCCTGCACGGCACCAAGGCCGACCTGTCGGTGGGCGATCTGCTGGTGCCCGGGCGTCCGTCGAACTTCGAGGAGGGACGTATCTCGAACCACGTATACGTGACCCAGACGTTGGATGCCGCCGTGTGGGGAGCGGAGTTCGCGGCAGGCGAGGGTCGGGGCCGCATCTACATCGTGGAACCACAAGGCCCAGTGGAGGACGACCCGAACGTCACCGACAAGAAGCTGCCCGGCAATCCGACACGCTCCTACCGCACCCGCGAGCCCGTGCGGATCGTCGGCGAGATCACGGACTGGGTGGGACATTCACCCGAACAGCTCCAAGCCATGCGCGACGGCCTGGCCGACCTTCAGCGCCGCGGCCTGGCCGTCATCTACGACTGAACCCACGCCTCGACGCGGGGTGATTATTTCTTGAACGCGTCCTTGATCTTCTCGCCGGCGTCCTTGAGGTTGGACTTCGCCTGATCGCCGCGGCCCTCGTCGCGGGCCTGCGGGTCGCCGGTGGCGTTCCCGAGTGCTTCCTTCGCCTTGCCGCCGAGGTTCTGCGCCTTGTTTTTGGCTTTGTCTGCTGCGCCCATCGCCTGCTCCTCCAGACTCGACGCCCGGTCCGACTGACCCGGCATACCTGGTCGCGGGATACCTCGACGAACCACTGCGGAAACCCCCGAAGCGGCGTTCAACTCGATCACTTTCGTGGCAATACGGCGCTAACGCAGCTGCCGGTCCTTGCTGTATGTGATGCTCCCTCCCGGGGAACCCGCGAAATCACGGCGGAGGTGACGGGGTGAAGTTCCGGTTGAGTGGTCTTGCACTGACGGCGACGGCCGTCGTATCCGGATGCGGCCTGACCGGTCCGGCGCCGACCGAAGTACCCGCCCAGTCCGGCCGAATCTCCATCGACGGCACCTCGCAGAACACGGAGTCCGTCGAGTGCACCCAGCACGCCTGGGACCTCATGATCGACGCCGCCGCCAAGCCCGGGCACGCGGAGGTCTTCCTGCACCTCGGCGGCGCCGAACCGGTCGTCCGGACCGTCAACATCCAGAACATCAACGACATCCACGGCGTCGCCGGCGGCGACACGGGTAAGGCCGAAGCCTCCATCGACGGCAACGTCTACACCATCACCGGCACGGTCGTCGGCTCCGACCGAGCCAATCCGAGCCAGAGCCGCCCCATGCCCTTCGAGGTCAAAGCGCCCTGCTGACCCAGCACCCGCAGCAGCACTACGTTGAGGCCATGTCCCTCATCGACCTGGCGCTGCTGCCCGTCCGCCTCGGGCTGCGCGCAGCGGACTCCGTGCTGAAGACCGTCACCCCAACTGCGCCGGCGACCCCAGAAGACCTCAAAGTCATCAACGGAATGCCCGAGGGGGTGCCGCAGGCCGCGCTGCGCCCCGAGCCGAAACTTCCGGTGCCACAAGGATGGCCGTTCGGCGTGGACTTCCCGCGCACCTGCGGCACCGGCCGCTACGCCGGCGGCGCCCTGTTCTGGACCGACTTCCTCTACGACGACCACGGCGCGACCGGCCTGCCCGTCGCCATCCCGACCGGCGGGCTGGTCCCCTCGCGCGGCACCTACGTCTATCCCGACGGGCCCGCCGCCCGCAACGGCGCCGACATCTTCCGCGTCGCGATCGGGCTCACCGATACCCACACTTGGTGGCGCGTCGACTGGAACACCCTGCTCGACCCGTCAATCCCCGTCGCGCTCTTCACTTTCGACACCGACCGCGCCGCGGCGCCCACCAACGAGTGGCCCGCCAACGCCGGCGTCACCTCCGCCGGCATCGACATGGCGCTGCTCATCTCCGGTCAGCAAGCCAGACTGATCGACCTCACCACGCAGGCGTCGACACCCGTGGCCCACCAGGTCGACATGCAGTCGCGGTCCTTCCTCGCCCAGGTGCCGCGCGCGCTCGTCGAACCGACAGGCACCTGGACCGTCCGCCTCGCCGCCGGGTTGGCGAACGACACCGGCGACGGGTTCGCCGACGTTCCCGTCACCCGCGGCGCACGGCTCGGCCAGCCGAACGTCTACAACGTCGCGTTCCGTACGCACCAGCAGGAGAAGGCGCACCTGAACTTCTGGTCCGATCAGGCCCAGGCTGCCGCGCTCACCGACGGCGACGTGACCGGGTTCTCGCTACCGGTCGCGTGGGACCAGCTCGCCGAGCGCCGCACCACCGACGAGCCGATCGTGCGCGGCACGTCCACCCGCTGGTACGTCTCGTCGATCGAACTGGGGCAGGGCGTCGCCGAGACGAACATCCTCGACACCGACCCGCAGTTCCTCGGCCGCGTGCAGCCCTATTCGGTGTGCCTGCCGTCGACCTATGCACCCGGCCGCACCCTGCCGTTGACGCTATTGCTGCACTCACTTGCGTTGGGCCAGAACCAGTTCGCCGCGATCGACCCGCGCCTGCTGCACCAGGTCTGCGAGGACCGCGACTCCGTGGTGGTGACGCCGCTGGCGCGCGGACCGTCGGGCTGGTACTTCGACGAAGCCGAGCTCGACGTGTGGGAGGTGTGGGCGCGGGCGGCCGAACAGCTCGGCACCGACCCGAACCGCACGGTGGTCTCCGGCTACTCGATGGGCGGCTACGGCGCCTACAAGCTGAGCCTGACGTATCCGGAGGTGTTCGCCCAGGCCGTCGTGCTGGCGGGGCCGCCCGTTTGCGGAGTGCGACTGCTGCCCAACGTCGACGTCCCCGGCGACCTCGACCTCAACTCGCACTGCGCCCGCGAGGGCGACACCTGGGAACTGCTGCCCAACGCGCGATGGCTGCCGTTCCTCATCGCCCACGGCGTACTGGACCAACTCGTGCCGATCACGTCGGTGCTGTCGCAGGTGCTCGAACTCGACCGGCTGGGCTACCGCTACCGGTTCACCGCCTACCCGTTCGAGGACCACGTCACCTGGGTGCTCGAGGACGAGTTCGACGATCCGATCTCGCACATGGGCACCGAGCTGCGCCAGAGCGACCCCGGGCACATCACCTACTCCTGGTATCCGGAGCTGGTGCGGCCCGATCTCGGCCTTGGGCCGCAGCGGGTTTGGTGGTTGTCGGAACTGGCGGCCGACCCGGACCTGGCGGGCAGGCGCGGCGCGGTCGCGTCCGTCGACGCGCGGTCGTATGCGCGCCCGGACCCGACCCGCACGATCCGGCGTCGCCGCGGCCTCGAACCCGACCTCGACCTGCCCCCCGGCCTGTACACCGAATTGCTGTGGCGCACAGGCGCTGCCGTCGACCCCCTGCCGTTCCTGACACTGAAGCTCACGGGCATCGCGGGGCTCACCGTGGACGTCGCCAGGGCCGGCCTCGCGTCGCTGGACACGTCGACCATCGACGTCTCGACCGACACTCCCGCGCGGGTCGAACTCGCCGCCCTGCCGCCGGAGGTGGCGGTGTTGCTGGACGGCGAGCCGACCGGTCCTCTCGTGCAGGTGCCCGCCGGGCGGCACACCATCGCGCTGACCACCGCGGCGGTGCCCTCCAAAGAGGTGATGGCGGCGCTGTTGCGGCGGTAGCATCCGGCGCGTGCCGGACGGTCCTCGCGTCGACGTCGAGCAGCGTCAAGTCTCCGGACTATCCGCTGTCATGACGGTGATCGCGATGGGACTGGGGTATGCGATCTCGATCGGCGACCCGACCGCCCTGTCGGCCAACCTGCAACTGGTGTCGACCGGGCTGGGAATCACCGGAACCACCGCGACGTTCGTCGCCAGCCTCGCGACCCTGACCATGGCCGCCGCGGTGCTCAGCGCCGGCGCGCTCGGCGATCTCTACGGCATGCGGCGGATGTACCTGCTCGGGTTGTCCGGTGCCACCGCGTTCAGCGTGCTCGCCGCCGCTGCGCCCGCGCCGGCAGTGCTGATCGTCGCCCGCGCCGGGGCCGGCGTGATGCTGGCGTTCCTGATCGGGCTCTCGCTGGCGATCACCAACGCGGTGTTCCCGCCCGGCCGGCGCGCCGCGGCGATCGCCGCCTACTTCGGCGTGGGCTACGCCGTCGCCACGCCGATGCCCGCGATCAGCGGCATGCTCGGCCATGCCATCGGTTGGCGCGCATGCTTTTTCGTGGTGCCGGTCATTGCGGTGCTGGGGTTGGTCATCACGTGGCGCTACGTACCCGACACCGTGCGCGGCACCCACCGGCTCGACGTGCTCGGAATGGCGCTGTTCGCCGTCGCGCTGATGGGCCTGATCTTCGGTATGTCGCGGATCGAGACGGGTATCAACGCAGTCGGACTGTCCGCTGTCGCGGTCGGGCTGCTGGCCGGTTGTGCGTTCGTCGCGCAGGAGTTGCGCACGCGCGAGCCCGCGTTGGACATGCGGGTCTTTCGGTCCGGCCGGTTCAACGCCGCCGTGACCGCCGGGGTGATGTTCAACGTCGTGCTCGGCGGTTCGATGGTGCTGATGTCGTTCTACCTCGTCACGATCCGCAAGGAATCGCACGAGTTGTTCGGCCTGCTGCTGATCCCCGCCACCGCGATGGCCGCCGTGGCCGCCACCTCCGCCGGCCCGGCCGCGAACCGGTTCGGCCCCCGCGCCGTGATGGTCAGCGGGCTGACGGTCATGCTCGGCGGCCTGCTGACGATGCGGTTCTTCGACCTGGACACGTCGCGGACGACGGTGTTCGCCGCGGCCGCGCTCATCGTGGTCGGCGGTGCACTGGTCACCACCCCACAAGCCATGATCATGATGGGCAGCGCGCCACCAGATCTCGGCGGCGCGGTCTCTGCGGTCAAGAGCGCGGTCAACGAGGGCGGGTATTCGCTCGGCCCAGCGCTTTTCGCGCTCGTCGGGATCAACCTGTTCCTCACTGACAGCGTCCACGATCTGCACCAGGCGGGGATCACGCGCGCCGAGACCCGCGAGGCGATGCTGACCGTGCACGGTGGCCACGGCGCCCACCTGGTCGACCCCGAGCAGGCGCGGCTGGTGGTCGATCAGGCGCCGCACAACGCGGTCGATGCGATTCACACGCTGAGCTTGATCATGGCGGTCGGGCCGATCGCGGCGATCGTCCTGGCGCTCTTCTTGATCAAGCCCGCCCGATGATCAGCAACAGTCCAGCAGTTCGGCCAACTCGATTTCGAAGCGATCGGCCAGGGTCGGTAAGTCGTTCACCAGTTTTCGGCACGAGATGATGCCGACGTTCAGCTTGCCGCTCAACGACATCACCGTGATGTTCAGTCCCGAACCGTGAAAGATCGGTCCCAGCGGATACAGCGATTTCATCTCGGCGCCCATCGCGTACAGCTTGGTGTCCGGTCCCGCCACGTTCGAGATGACCACGTTGTGGATCGGCGTGCGCTTCAGCGGGGTGTGCGACATCACCTCCATTGCCATCCCGAACAACGGCGGAGGCAGCGCCTGGGTCACGTCGGCCAGCAGCGTCGGCGCGATCGCTGAACTGTGTTCCTTTGCCCGCCAACTCGATTCGGCGATAGCGCGCAGCCGCTCGGCTGGATCGGCGATGTGGGACTGCAGGTTGCAGAACATGCCCGAAAGCTGGTTGCGGCCCGGCCGGTCGGACTTGTCGTGCACCGACGCCGGAACCACCGCAACCAGCGGCTTGTCGGGCAGCTCTTTGCGGTCGAGCAGGTATCCGCGCAGCGCACCGGCGCACAACGCCATCACCACGTCGTTGACCTTGACGCCGAACGCGTTCTTCACACGTTTGACGTCGGCCATCTCCAGCTGCGTCAGCGCGATGGTGCGGTCGGAGGTGATCTCGGCGTTGAACACCGTCGCCGGAGCTTTGAACGGCGCGGCCATGGCCGTGCCGCTGCGGGCGCGGGCAATCGTGCTGGCGATCGTCGACATCGTCGCGGGCACCGCTCTCGCCAGTTGCAACGGCCGCGTGAGCGACCGCACCAAACCCCCGGCGGCGATCCCCAACCGCGTCGCGCCGCCGGGACCGGGCACGGAACCCGGTGGCGGGGCGTCGGGTTCGACGTCGCACAGCTTGCTGATCAGATTCGCTGCTGAGACGCCATCCACCGCGGCGTGATGCACCTTGGTCATCAGCGCGACGTCGCCGGTCTCATGTGGATCGGTTTCGGCGATGCCCTCGATCACCCACATCTCCCACAGCGGCTTGCTGCGGTCCAGCGGAGTCGATGCGATGCGCCCGCACACCTCGGTCAGTTCGGTGTGTCCGCCCGGTGCGGGCAGTGCGATGCGATGCAGGTGGTAGGACAGGTCCACGTCGTCGTCTTCCACCCACACCGGATGATCCAGATTCAGCTGGCTGTTGGCGAGCTTTGCCCGGAACTCCGGCAACGCCCGCAGCCGCGATGCCAGGTACTCGCGGACTCGTTCGAAGCGGTAGCCGCCGGGGATCGTCGATGTGTCAAGGCAGGCAATCGAACACACATTCAGCGGCACGCTGGGCGACTCGCTGTACAGCAGGCTGGCATCGAACGCGCTGAGCCGTTCCATTCCCCCCACGTACCCGAGTTGACACGCGCGTAAAACCTCGGCGCGTGACGGTACAGGTCAGCCTGGTTCGGCGCTGTCGGCCTTCGGGGCGTGGCGGGCAACCGTCGCGTCCATGGCCTCGCGCAGCGCGGGTATCTCGGCGATCAGGCGGTTCAGGTCGTCCCGCTCGATGTGCAGCACCTCAGCGCGCCCGGTCGTCGTCACGGTCGCGTTGCGCAGAGCGCCGCGCCGCAGCACCGATTCGCCGATCACCTCACCCGGACCGACGACGGCGATCCGGTCGTGGCCGACGTAGACCCCGACTTCTCCGCTGAGCAGGATGTAGCAGGCGTCCGACGGGGTCTGCTCGCGGATCAGCGGCCACGGCCCCGACGTCGACGTGCGATGCGCGGCTTCGACGAGACGCCTGAGGTCGCTGTCAGAGAATTTCGCGAACGTGTCGAATTCCCGTAGTCGGCGGGCGTCGAGTTGAATCTCCTGCGCGCGGGCCTCTTCGCTGGCCCGGGCGTACCTGCGGTTGTCCATAGTGGTCCCCGATCCGAGACGTGTCTCTCGCCGAACGGTAGCCGACCAGCGCCGGTTCGGGTGCGCAAACGGTCGCCGAAGCGATAGTTAGCGCGCCGAAATAGCCGGTTAGCGGTCCGCCGAGCCGTACTCCAACGCCGGCTCCGCCGAGTCCACCGTCCCGTTGCTCGAGATCGTGAGCATGCCGGGTTGCACGTCGTAGCGCGCGCCGTCGGCCGGGTTGGTGGCGACGAACCCGGCGCCCGCCGGTTGCACGTTGTCGAGTCGTACGTTGGCGCCGTCGCGCAGCCGCTCGCCGAGGTAGTAGTAGTCGCCCGGCGCCGTCTCGCAGATCACCGCCAGCGACTGCGCGGTCCTGATCGCCGCCGCCGGCGTGCTGCCCGCGTCGCAGCGCGCGGTGTGCCCGATGAAGCCCTGCGAGTCAGTGCCCGAGACCCCCGCGATGGGCGGTCCGCTGGTGGTCGGCGTGGTCGACGGCGCCGTGGTCGTCGTCGTCGTAGTGGTGGTCGACGGCGTGGTGGTTTCGGCCGACGGCTCGGTGGGTTCCGTCGTCGTCGTAGGCGGCACCGCCAGCGACGTCTGCGGCGCCGATCCGCTCCCGTTATCGCCGAACGCCAGCACGAGCGCGAGCACCACCGCCGCGGTGAACAGCACGATCGTCGTCACCACCAACCCGACCTGCGCAGGGCCGAACCGCGGCTTGCGTTTCGGCGCAGGTGGCGGCAACGGCGCGTACGCCGGCTGATAGCCGGTGCGCGCCGGATTCGGGTCGACGGCCGAGAACTGCCGCGTCGACGGCGCCGGTGGCGGTGGCGGTGGCGGCGCCGCGACCGGTGCATTCGCCGCCGCAGCGGCGGCCTTGGCCAGCTCACCGGCCGTCGCGAACCGGTCCGCCGGCTTCTTCGCCATGCCGCGCGCGACGACGTCGTCGAACTCCCGGCTGATGCCTCTGCGCATGATGCTCGGCCGCGGCGCCGGCGAGAACAAGTGAGCGCCCATGATTTCGCGCAGGTCACCGGAGTCGAACGGTGCACGACCGGTCAGGCATTCGTAGAGCAGGCAGGTGAGCGAATAGATGTCGGAGGCCGGCCCGCCGCGCTCGCCGCTGATGCGTTCCGGCGCCATGTAGGCACACGAGCCGATCACCAGCCCGGTTTTGGTCACCGCCGCTTCGCCACCGCCGTGGGCGATGCCGAAGTCGACGAGGTACGCGAAGTCGTCGGCGGTGAGCAGCACGTTCTCCGGCTTGATGTCGCGGTGCACGAGACCGTTGGCGTGCGCGTCGTCCAGCGCCGCCGCCACCTGAGCGATGATCGACACGACCCGGGTGGCGGGCAGTGCCCCGTCGGTGCGCAGCAGCTCCTTGAGGCTCGCGCCCTCGACCAGGCGCATGTCGATGTAGAGCGTTCCGTCGATGTCGCCGAAGTCGTGCACGGGGATGACGTGCGGTTCCTGCAACCGCGCGGCAACGCGCGACTCGCGTCGGAAACGTTCCTGAAAATTGGGGTCGGCGGCCATATCCGGACGTAGCAGCTTGATCGCCACCGTCCGTTCCTTTGCGGTGTCGTAGGCGCGGTAGACCTCACCCATGCCACCGACGCCGATCAGGGACTTCAGCTCATACGGCCCGAATCGCGTACCCAGTCGGGAGCCGCCCTTCGGGGAGCTCAACATGCAATCCTTCCTCTTCTCGCCGCCAGCGCAGCAGTCAATGGTGTTCCCGCAACGCGCTGTTACATAACCCGCTCCCCGCAGCAGGTATACGTCGACTCCGATGTCGCAGCAGCACAGGCGATTTCCTGGACCAGGTTACCGCTTGTTTCGTTTCGCGCTGAACGACACCGTCACCGCATCCGCGACCTTCATCGAGCCCATCAGCATCGAATACGGCTTGACGCCGAAGTCCGAATGCCGCACGTCGGCGTCACATGAGATACGCCACACATCATCGAGTTCACTCACCACCACGTCGACGACCTGGTTTCGATCCCGCCCGTGAATCTGCAATGTCCCGGTGAGACGGTATCCGTCGCCGGTCTTGTCGATGCCACTCGTTTCGAATGTGATCCGTGGAAACCGCTTCGCATTCAGCACTTTCAACGCATTCGTCCGCGCGAGCGCCTTCTCCGGACCGGTCAACGGCGTCACGCCGCCCTCGCCGCTGAGCACCTCCAGCGAATCCACGTCGACCGTCAGCGTCACCTCGGTCGGGTCGCCGTCCGCCCATGCGACCGTCGCGTGCCAGCTGTTCATCGCAATCGTGAGGCGGTGGCCCATCTTCGCGGCGCGGCCCTCGACGCCGGTGCGGACTTCGAGGCGGCCGTCGGATCGATCCAGCTTCCACGTCTGCGGCATGCGTCCATTGTGGGCTCAGGCCGTTGCCATCGCTGCGGTGATCAATGCGAACGCCGCGACGTGACAGCAACCGCTGACGATCCCCCACGTACCGAAGCGGGACAACAACATCAGGACAAGACGCTGATCCTCGTCGGGCGTGGCAAAGAGCTTCTTCATCGCCGGGTAGGCGCCGGCCGTTCCGACGAACCCGCCGACGGTGGCCGCCAGCGACGCCGCGAGCAGGCCCACCACGGTTGGGCTCTCACCGCGCAGGATCGCCCAGACCAACGCGACGATGGTGAGGATCAGGCCGAGCCCGGTGACGACGCCGTACACCTTGACGCCCCACGCCCCGTACATCGCACGGAGCGCACCCGCGTAGGACCGCCAGCCCAGCCGCGATTGCGCCGGCATCGTCAGCAACAGGATGCCGGTGATCATCCCCGCGCCCGAACCGCGAAGGAAAACGGTGCCGGCGAGCAACAGCATGAACCCGTCCATCAGGCGTGAGTCCTGTTCTCGGCCTTCATCGCATTGGTCTCGCGTCGCAGCCGAAGGTACGTGTACCAACCGAGAACGGCGGGGATCACGGCGGTCCAGGCTCCACCGACGTAGTGCCACGTCCCGTCGGCGAGGAACGGCGCGATGAAGTGGGTGGGTTCCATGAACATCATGCCGAACAGGAACACGCACGCGAGGTAGTAGCCGACGCTCCACCGTTTGAGCATCACCACGGCGGCCGCGAGCCACACGATGGGAGAGACGAATGCGGCGTGGGACAGCAGTGTGTTGAGGTCGAGATCGACCACCGGGTCGAGGACGCTCGGAAAGCCGAGGACGAACGCGCGGTATTCCTCGTAGACATGAGCGATGAACGCGATGACCGTCAGCAGATAGGGAACGATGACCGTGGTGGGGTCGAGTTCTGCTGTCGCAGGGGCGAACCGCCACAACACCAGTCCGCCGACCAGCAGCACCGCTGCAGACGCCATGACCTTCGGCGCGAAGATGAACTCCGCCAGCAGGTAGAGCGCGGCGACGACGATGACGCTACCGATGACGGGCCAGTTGTTCTTCACCATGTTCGGCTGCCGATCAGTCGGAAGTGCGGAGCAGACGGAATTCGTTGCGGCGAAGAAGCCGCAGGACCAGTACTGCCGGGAAACCGAAGGCGCGGCGTCCGGCATCGGCGGGATAGCGGTCGATCCCGGTGACGGTGTGGGTGGCGCCGCCGACCACGAGTTCGCAGCCGCCGGCGGCGACGATGTTGCGGTACCAGTTCACGTTCTCGCCGTATGTGAGCTCGGCGACGAAGCCGCCCGGTGCCGCCGCCACGATGATCGGCGTTTCGTAGACGCGCCCCGATTTCCGGCCGACATGCCGGACGAGGCAGAACGGCCCGTGTCCGGACCGGGCGAGCTTGGCGGTCAAGCGGTTGAGGGTGTTCTTCAGCAGCCACAGCCAGCTGTTTCGTAGTTTCGTCATGATTCCGTCCGGATTCCGCTGAGGATGGTGTTCACGAAGCCGTCGATCCACGGCTTGACCGGCTGACGGGTGACTCCGAGGACGAGGATCGCGCTGATGAGCAAGCGCAAAGTCACCCGCGGATCGTGCTCGCGGAGTTCGCCTGCAGCGATCCGCTCATCGATATAGCGCGCGAGGTCCCCGAGCACGTGTTCCTGCATCTCGGCAACGCCGGCGGAGATCGCCGACTCGGGTGCCAGCATCTCCCGAAACAGCGTCCGCACGACATCGCCGCGCTCTTCGAGCACGGTGGCCAGTCGTAGGCAGAACGCCCGCAGCCCCTCGTCCGCCGGCCGACCCGAAAGGTCGCCCATGACGCCGGCCAGCGCGTCGCGTGGGCTGGCGGCCTCGATCGCCGCGCGGATCAGTCCGTCCTTGCTGCCGAAGTAGTGGTAGAGCAGTCCGGGCGCGACCCCCGCACGGGCGGCGACCTCACCCATCGTCACCCGCTCGATCCCGCGTTCCACGAACAGGCCGAGGGTGACCTCGACCAGTTGCGCCTTCCGGACATCCGCCTGCTCGCGGCGGGAAAGCGGGGTCACTCTTGCCGCCGCCCTGTCCCAGCCATGTAGCCATCATCTCATTGACTGAATGTTCAGTCAATGAGATGCGACGCGGTATGCAGGTTGTTAGCGCAGCGACGGCAGTACTCAGGTCGGCGGGTAGGGCAGGCCGAACTCGTCGGCCAGCAGGCTCTGCACGACGATCATCGCCGCCTTCGAGCCCGCGGCGATCGCGCCCGCGACATAGGGCTGTTCGCTGCAGACGTCACCCGCGGCGAACACGCCGCCGGTCACCGTGCGGTGGATCTCGTCGATGTTGATGGTGTCGGCGGCCAGCGGGCCGGGTGTGCACTCCGCGCCCAACTGCTGAGCCAGCGGCGAGCGTTGCCGCAGCGGCGCCTCGACCAACAGGCCGTCGCGGGCCAGGCGGTCACCGTCGGCGAACGCGATCGCGGTCAGTTGGCCGTTGTCGCTGTGTAATTCGACGACGCGACGGTCGTCGATGGTGATGTTCGCCGATTGCAGCACGTTGATGTCGGCGGGTGACAGGTCGGTGCGGCCGTCGGTCAGCAGCACGACGTCGTCGCTCCAGCCGCGCAGCATCAGCGCCGAGTGCATGGCCTCCTCGCCGGCGGCCATGGTGGCGAGCCGCTTGTCGCGCATCTCCCAGCCGTGGCAGAACGGGCACTGGAACACCGAGGTGCCCCACAGTTCGGCGAGGCCGGGCAGGTCCGGCGGGCAGTACTGCATGCCGGTGGTGAGCAGGACACGTTTGGTGAGGATGGGGTCGCCGTCGTCCGGTTCGAGGACGAATCCGCTGTCGACGGGGCGGCCGCTGCGCACCGTGCCGTGCCGGTACTCCACGCTGGGGTAGGACGCCAGCTCGCGGCGCCCGGCGGCGTAGAGCTCGGCCGGTGGCCGCTGGTCATAGCCGAGAAGGCCGCCGATGACGCTCGACACGCGGTTGCTCTGCTCGTCGGCGTCGATCACGACCGTGCGCCGTCGCGCCCGGCCCAGGACGAGGGCGGCGCTCAGCCCGGCGGCTCCGGCACCGACGACGGCGCATTCCCATTGCATGGCGACATGTTTCCCGGGGTGGCGGCTATGAAACGTTCGGATACGGCTTGGACTCGCGATCCGGGGCCAGACCGACGGTTGCCAGCCCGACGACGAACGCGGTCAGGTGCCCGACTTCGGTGAAGGTCGGCCGCGCGGCGGCGTTACCCGTCAGCGCCAGCACCGCCGCGGCCTGGGCACGCGATCGCCACGGCCTTCGGATGTAGCCCGACAGTGCGCCGGCCACGCCGAGGACGAAGTAGCTCACCCCGACGTCGCGGGCGTTCTCCAGTCGCTGCGGCGCGCGGCCCTTGCCTATCAGTAGCCGCAGGTAGCTCTGGCCGACGTAGGTGCCGACGACGTGTGCGGTTATCCCCACGAGAAGCCAACGCCACCAACGCAATCGGTGCTCTGCGGGTGCGACCACGCCGACGAACACCGGCACGTACGGCCACCACCGGTGGTCGTCGAGCCAGAACAGGCTGGTGGTGAGCACGCGCGACGGTTCGGTGCGCAGCCGACGCAGGTTTGTGGAGTTTCTGCGTTGGATCCGCCGCGAGCCTCGATGCCCGGCCGAGCGCTGCACGCGGCTGGTGACGAGCAGGACGACCAACCACGCGAACGTGAGCGGCGCGCCGCGGATGAGCTGCACAAGGCGACAGTACTGCCGAGCAGGTTTGTCACCCGGCCCGAGCGGGGATAGAAATCGTGCAAGGAGCTGGGATGACGACCGCTGATGCTGAGATTGACCTCGACGCCCTGTCGACCGACGACCATGGATACACCGTCAACGACGAGGACGAGGACGACCCGGTCCTGCTTGACCGCGACGGCAAGCCGATCCAGACGTGGCGTGAGCGCTATCCGTACGACGAGCGGATGTCGCGCGACGATTACGAGCGGGTGAAACGGCGGCTGCAGATCGAACTGCTCAAGCTGCAGAAGTGGAGCAAACGCACCGGCGCGCGGCACGTGATCCTGTTCGAAGGTCGCGACGCGGCGGGCAAGGGCGGTTCCATCCAGCGGTTCATGGAACACCTCAACCCCCGCGGCGCACGCGTGGTGGCGTTGGAGAAGCCGACCGAAGAAGAGAAGTCTCAGTGGTACTTCCAGCGATACGTCAGGCATCTGCCGACCGCCGGCGAGATGGTGTTGTTCGACCGGTCCTGGTACAACCGCGCCGGCGTCGAACGGGTGATGGGCTTCTGTACGCCCGAACAGCACGCAGAGTTCATGCGGCAGGCCCCTGCGTTCGAGGAGATGCTGGTCAATTCGGGGCTGCACCTGACCAAGTTCTGGTTCTCGGTGTCGCCGGCCGAGCAGCGGACGCGGTTCGCTATCCGGCTCGTTGATCCGTTGCGGCAGTGGAAGTTCTCGTCGATGGACATGGAAGCGGTCAACCGATGGGAGGACTACACCAGGGCCAAGGAGGAGATGTTCGTCGCCACCGACACCGACTATGCGCCGTGGATCGTGGTGAAGAGCAACGACAAGAAGCGCGGCCGGATCAACGCGATGCGGTACCTGCTGTCGCGGTTCGACTACGACGACAAGGACGACGAGGTGGTCGGCGAGCCGGACCCGCTGATCGTCGGCCGGGCGCTGGAGGATTAGTTCGCCTAGCGCCGAGATTGCACAGAGGGTCGTGGTCGTGGCCGGCGGCACAACCCTCAGTGCAATCTCGCGGTTAGGGAGCCGCGGTCATACCTTGACGAACGCCGAGCCGCGCTCGCGGTCGAGGAAGGTCTCGGACTTGTTCTTCAGGAAGAACAAGTACACGACTAGGGACACCGCGATGCAGACGGTGACGTAGCCGATGAACAACGGGACCTGATCGCGTTCCTTGAGCGCCTGGTAGATCATCGGAGCGGTGCCGCCGAACATCGAGTTCGCCAGCGCGTAGCCGACTCCCACGCCGAGCGCCCGCACCCGCGCCGGGAACAACTCCGACTTGACCAGCGCGTTGATCGAGGTGTAGCCCGTGAGGATCATGTATCCGACCGCCACCAGAAGGAAAGACGTTAGCGGAGAGCGTGTTTCGGGCAAGTAGGTGATCAGCACATAGGTGTAGACCACCCCGCCGAAACCGAACCACAGCAGCAGCGGTTTGCGTCCGACCCTATCGCTGATCAGCCCGCCGACCGGCTGCAGCAGCATCAGGAAGATCAACCCGATCAGGTTGATCCAGGTGCCCGTCATGCCCTCACTCTTGTACGCGGTCTTGACGATCGCCGGCGCGTTGACGCTGTAGGTGTAGAACGCGATGGTGCCGCCCAGTGTGATCAAGAAGCACATCAGCAGCGGCTTCGGGTAGCGGGTGAACAACTCGCGTATCGAACCGGCGCCCTTGTCCTCCCCTGTCTTGGCCGCTTCGATGACGTCCTCGCTGAGCGACTCGTCCATGGTGCGGCGCAACCAGAACACCACCACGGCAGCGACACCGCCGACGGCGAAGCCGATGCGCCAACCGAATTCACGCATCTGCTCGTCGACGAGGAACGCGTCGACGATCAACAGCGTGAGCTGAGCCAGCACATGTCCACCGACCAGCGTCACGTACTGGAATGACGAGAAGAAGCCACGCCGCTCACGCGTCGCCGCCTCCGACATGTACGTCGCCGACGTCCCGTACTCGCCTCCGGTCGCAAAACCCTGTACCAACCGCGCGAGGATCAGGATGACCGCCGCGGCCGCGCCGATGCTGGCCTGTGAAGGCACCAGCGCCACGACCATCGAGCAGCCCGCCATCAGCGACACACTCACCGTGAGCGCCGCGCGGCGCCCCCGTCGGTCGGCGAACCGGCCGAAGAACCAGGACCCGACCGGACGCATCACGAACGTGATCGCGAAGATCGCATACACGTAGACCGTCGAGTTCTTCTCCGATTCGTCGAAGAACTGGCTCTCGAAGTACGGCGCGAACACCGTGTAGACGTACACGTCGTACCACTCGACGAGATTGCCCGACGAGCCACGGATCGTGTTCCAGATGGCCCGCCGGGTCTCGGCGGGGCTCGACCGCGGCGGTGGCGCTTCGGTTGTCGTGGCCATCGTCAACCTCCAAACGAGCCGTGTGCCCGGGCCACCCTATCCGCGACAGGTCGGGAAGTGCCCGATTCCGCGCGCTTTCGGGCCACTTTGCTTTGCGGTCCTATGACCGAAATTGCACTCAGGGTCGTGACGTCCTAGTGCAACCGTCAGTGCAATCTCGCGCGTAGGCGTTCAAGAGCATCCAACCGCTCCCGCTGCGGAACCACGACGTACTTCGGGTCGCGCGTCGACGCCACGCCCGCCTCGAAGACGCCGAACCTCTGCAGCGCACTGCCCACGAGCAGCGCCGCCCCCGACGCCGCGACGGTCGCTCGGTTCCGCCCGAACACCGCGCCGACCGCTCCGCCGAGCGTCAGCGCCTCCGACAACTGACGCAGCCGGTGCGCCCTGCCCGTCGTGTATGCCTCGCCGGACAGGCCCAACCGCTGCTCCATCAGCCGCGACGCCGCCACTTCCATGCCCGCGCCCAGCACCGCCATCCGTCGCGCCGGACCTGACTCGTCCACCGGCGCCAACAGCATTCCGAGTCCGGCTCCGCTCGCCGCCGCCGAACCCGTGAACACAAACGGCAGATACGGGTGCGCCTCCCGCCAGGCCGGAACCGCCGTCTGCGACAACAGAACCGCCGTGTACGACGCCACCCCGGGCGCAGTGGCCGCAGCCCACAGTCCGGCCGGTCGAGCCGCCCGGTCCACCAGCCGGCCCAGCCACGTCCGCCGCAGCCGGCCCGGCATCAACTCCGCCACCGCGGCCGCGCCCGCGCCCGGTCCGTACGCCGACAGGATCCAGGTGCCCACGCTCATCGGCGAACTCGGCTTCGCCACCCGCAGCATGTGGTGGAACCGCTCCGGTCGCCCGAGATCGGCGATCAAGAAGTACAAGCTCGCCAAAACGCTTGACAGCGCACCGATTCGGGACACTTTGCGCAGCCCGGGTCGTCCCGTCAGGTCCGCGCCGGCCGCCAGCATCGCCGCGCCCGCCGACAGCCCGCCGCAGAACAAGTACGCCGCAATCATCCAGTTCCACACCGGGGTCTTGAGAATCTGCTTGCCGTAGTACGACCGGAACTCGGCCTTCGGCACCGCCAGCTGTTCGCGCGGCATCAGCGTCTCTTTTCGAGGAACGACGACACCGCGAGCCCGACCAACGCCGACGCCGCCATTCCCGCATAGCGCCACATCGCCCCGGCGTCGCGTGTCGGCACGACCGGGTCCGGCGGCAGCCCGTACACCTCGGGTTCGTCGAGCAGCAGGAAGAACGCGCCGTCGCCGCCGACGCCGTCGTTCGGGTCCTCGCCGTACAGCCGCGCCGAGGTCACGCCACGGTCGTGTAATTCGTTGACGCGCATCGCGGCCCGTTCCCGCAGCTCGTCGAGCACACCGAACTGGATCGAGTCGGTCGGGCACGCCTTCGCGCACGCCGGCTCCAAGCCGTCGAGCAGCCGGTCGTAACACAGAGTGCACTTGAACGCCCGGCCGTCGCCCTCGCGCCGCTCGATCACGCCGTACGGGCAGGCCGACACGCAGTATCCGCAGCCATTGCAGATGTCCTGTTGCACAACGACGGTCGCGAACTCGGTGCGGAACAGCGCCCCCGTCGGACAGACATCCAGGCAGCCGGCGTGCGTGCAGTGCTTGCACACGTCGCTGCTCATCAGCCACCGGAAGTCGGTTCGGGTTTCGGCTCCCGAAGCGTCGCCGGGCCGTTCGAAACCCGGCATCCCGAGGTCCACCGGAGCGGGCTGTTCGACGAACGCGACGTGGCGCCACGAGTTCGCGCCCAACTCGCCGGTGTTGTCGAACGACATGCCCAGCAGGTTGAACCCGTCGTCGGGCACACCGTTCCACTCCTTGCAAGCGACTTCGCACGCCTTGCAACCGATGCACACCGAGGTGTCGGTGAAAAAGCCCATCCGCGGCGGATGCTCGACATAGCCGGCCTCACCCGCCACATCGGCCAGCGGGCCGTAGAAGCTGTTGCGGCTCATGGCTACTCCTCGGTGTGATCTGTCGAAGCCTCGGTGGTGTCCAGGTCGGTGCCGGTCTCGGGGGTGATGCGCGCCCGCTCGCGGTACATCGCGATGTACTCCAGCAGCGCCGGGCCGCGCGGCCGTCGACCCGGCTGGATGTCGCATGTCGCGACCTTGCTCTCCTGGATGAACACGTTCGGATCGGCGACCACGCCCACCAGATCGTTGACCACATCGCCGTCGATCAGCCCGACATTGCCCCAGTGGTAAGGCATCCAGACCTGGTGCACAATCCGGTCCTCGATGCGCAGCGGCCGCATCCGGTCGGTCACGAACACCCGCGCATCGACCGCCGACCGGCTGGTCACCACATGCGCCCACGCCATATGCGTCAGGCCCCGTTCGGCCGCCAGCGCCGGCGACACCTCGACGAACAGACCCGGCTGAAGCTCACTGAGATAAGGCAATTGACGGCTCATTCCGCCCGCGGTGTGGTGCTCGGTCAGCCGGGCCGCGGTGAAGACGAACGGGAACACCTCGCCGTGCAGTTCCGGCGGTGACGGGTTCGACGGGTTGTCCGCACGGCCGTACACCTTGCGTGCCGGGTTGCCCTGCTGCTTGTAGAACGCGTTGGGCACCGGCGACTCGTGCGGCTCGTAGTGCGTCGGCAACGGCCCGTCGAGCACCCCGTTCGGGGCGAACAGCCAGCCCTTGCCGTCGGCCTGCATCACGAACGCGTCGTCACCGCGCAGCGCCTCGACACCGACTGCGTCGGAGGGCGGTTCGTAGTCCGGCGGTTTGGTCTTCTCGAAGTCGGGGACGTCATAGCCCGTCCACTCGCCGGCCTCTGAGTCCCACCACACCAGCTTCTTGCGCTCACTCCACGGCCTGCCCTGCGGATCCGCCGACGCGCGGTTGTAGAGCACCCGCCGGTTCAGCGGCCACACCCAGCCCCACTGCGCGTCGTCGTGCGGCGCGCGACGGGCCGCCTGGTTGACCTCGTCGGCGTAGACCCCGCTGTAGATCCAGCACCCGCACATCGTGGTGCCGTCGGCCTTCAGTTCCAAATAGCTGTTCACCGCACGACCCGTCGTCAGGTCGACACCGTTGATGCGTCTCAGCACGTCCTCGGCGGACGGCTCGTCGCCCTCCAGCCCGTAGTCCCACGAGAGGTCGAGCATCGGGCGGTCGCGCTCATCGGTTGAGCTGGCGAGCTTTTCGCGCAGGATCCGGCCCAGGTGGTAGAAGAA
Organism: Mycobacterium sp. IS-1556; assembly: GCF_001499985.1. Classification (NCBI taxonomy): domain Bacteria; kingdom Bacillati; phylum Actinomycetota; class Actinomycetes; order Mycobacteriales; family Mycobacteriaceae; genus Mycobacterium; species Mycobacterium sp. IS-1556. The sequence goes on along the minus strand of NZ_LQIM01000034.1, from coordinate 64,286 downwards.
CCACAACTCGGAGCGGGCGTCGCCCGGCGGTTCGACCGCCTTCTCCCGCCACTGCAGTTTGCGCTGCGTCTGCGTGAACGTTCCGGCTTTCTCCACGTGCGACGCGGCCGGGAACAGGAACACCTCGGTGCGACACGTCTGCGGATCGATCTCCCCCGTTTCGATTTCGGGCGCGTTCTTCCAGAACGTCGCGCTCTCGATCTCGACCAGATCGCGCACCACCAGCCAGTCGAGGTTGGCCATGCCGAGGCGCTGCAGCCGCCCGTGCGCCGACCCGACCGCCGGGTTCTGTCCGAGCAGGAAGTAGCCGAACACGTTGCCGTCGACCATGTCCATCACGGTGCGGTAGGTGCCGTGGTCGCCGTTGATGCGCGGCAGATAGTCGAAGCAGTAGTCGTTGTCGGCGGTGGCGTGCTCGCCCCAGTACTCCTTGAGCAGCGACACCATGTACGTATCGGCGTTGCGCCAGAAGCCTTTCTGGTTGCGGCCGATGATGTCGTCGAGATACTCCGAGAGCGTCTCCTGGCCGGCGTGTGGCATCGCCAGATAACCGGGCAGCAGGTTGAACAACGTTGGGACGTCGGTCGAACCCTGGATGCTCGCGTGCCCGCGCAGCGCGAACACGCCGCCACCGGGTCGGCCGATGTTGCCCAGCAGCAACTGGATGATCGCTCCGGCGCGGATGAACTGCGCGCCCATGGTGTGCTGAGTCCACCCGACGCTGTACACCAGGGCCGACGTGCGCTCGCGCCCGGAGTTGGCGGCCCACGTCCGCGCGACCTCGACGAAGTCGGCGGCCGGTATGCCGCACACCCGTTCCACCATCTCCGGCGTGTAGCGGGCGTAGTGCCGCTTGAGGATCTGATAGACGCAGCGCGGATGTTGCAACGTCGGGTCCGACGGAATGTGTTGCGCCGAGCCTTCTATCGGTGCTCCGCCCGATCCCTGCTGCTCGGGCGCGGCGTGCTCCTTGGCACCAGCGCCACCGTATTCGGGATCGGTGCGTTCGTACTGCCACGTCGACGGGTCGTACGACGCGGTTTCGTCGTCGTAGCCGGAGAACAACCCGTCGAGGTCTTCGGCGTCGCGGAAGCGTTCGTCGACGATGAACGACGCGTTGGTGTACGCGGTGACGTACTCGCGGAAGTCGAGGTCGTTGCTCAGGATGTAGTTGATCACCCCGCCGAGGAACGCGATGTCACTGCCCGCGCGCAACGTCAGATGCCGGTCGGCCAACGCGCTGGTGCGGGTGAACCGCGGGTCAATGTGCACGACCCTGGCGCCCCGCGCCTTGGCCTCGACCACCCACTGGAAGCCGACCGGATGGGCTTCGGCCATGTTCGAGCCCATGATCACGATGAAGTCCGCGTTGGCGAGGTCTTGCTGGTAGTCCGTCGCTCCGCCGCGACCGAAGGAGGCTCCCAGACCGGGAACCGTGGCGCTGTGTCAAATGCGGGCTTGGTTCTCGATCTGCAGCGCCCCCAACGCTGTGAAAAGCTTCTTGATCAGGTAGTTCTCTTCATTGTCCAGGGTTGCGCCACCCAGGCTGGCGATCCCCATGGTGCGCCGTAGCGTGTTGCGGTCGGCGTCGAACTGCTGCCAACCTTTCTGGCGCGCGTCGAGCACCCGGTCGGCGACCATGTCCATCGCCGTGTCGAGGTCGATGTCCTGCCACTCGGAGGCGTACGGCGGGCGGTAGCGCACCTTGGTCAATCGCTGGGGCCCGGTGACGAGCTGCTTGCTCGCAGAACCCTTGGGGCACAGCCGTCCTCGCGAAATGGGGCTGTCCGGATTGCCCTCGATCTGGATGACCTTCTCGTCCTTGACGTAGACCTTCTGCGCGCATCCGACCGCGCAGTACGGGCAGACGGAATGCGCGACCCGGTCGGCTTCGGTGGTCCGCGGCGTCAGCGTGGCGGAGCGCTTGGACTGCGCGGCCTGGCCCCGGCCCAGCCGGTCCTGGCCGGTGAGCTGGCGGTAGACCGGCCACGACTGGAACAGCCCCCTGATGTCCACAGCGCCTCCCGTATCCGACCCTGACTCGACGTTCGCCCCGGCTGCGTTCGCGAGGGTGACCGGAACCACACGGCGCCCGCGCACTGACGACATTAGCGCTGTTACGGGAACTAATGCGGTCAACGCGTGGACAAACCACGGTGATCATCCGCGAGACCCTCTATGGTGCTGCTGTGGCCGAAATCGACCGTCGCACCCTGATGATGATGACCGGAGTCGCCGCGCTGGGCGCGGCGGCCGTGCCCTCGCCGCTGGCCAATGCCTCGCCACTTCGGCCGTCCCCACCGGCGCAGCCGCCACCTGACGCGGCCACAGGCACCTACCTCTTCCAGGACGAATTCGACGGTCCGGCCGGGTCGGCACCCGATCCGGCGAAGTGGATCGTGCAGAACTGGGACGACCCGGTGACGCCGCCGATCGTCGGGCATTACCGCGACGACCGCCGCAACGTGTTCATCGACGGCAACTCCAACCTCGTGCTGTGCGCGACCCACGAGGGCGACCAGTACTTCAGCGGCAAGGTGCTCAGCCACTTCCGCGGGCAGATCGGCACCACCTGGGAAGCGCGCATCAAGCTCGACTGCATGCACCCGGGCCTGTGGCCCGCCTACTGGCTGCTCAACCAGGACCCGCTGCCCGACGGCGAGATCGACATCGTCGAGTACTACGGCAACGGGGCCTGGCCGCCGGGCACCACCGTGCACGCCGCCTCCAACGGCAAGACGTGGGAGGGCATGTCGATCCCCGAGCTGGTGGATCCGGCGTGGCACAACTGGCGCACCGAGTGGAGCGAGGACGGTTTCCGCTTCTGGCGCGACTACGTCGACGGCGCCGAGCCGTACTTCACGGTTCCGGCCAAGCCGATTCCGGTCCATGGCCGGCCCGGCGACCTGCGGTGGCCGTTCAGCATCCCCGGGTACTGGCTGCAGGCGATCTTCAACCTCGCAGTCGGTGGCTCCGGTGGCGGCGATCCGACCAAGGCCCCCTACCCGTCGGTGATGCTCGTCGACTGGATCCGCGTCTGGTAGACGACTCCGCGGGCGGTCGGCTGACGCGGCTGGAACCGCTGCTCGTCGCCATCCTCGGCGCCGCGGTGAGCCTCGCCGGCGCCGGCCGCCCGTCGTTCTGGTACGACGAGGCCGCCACGATCTCGGCGTCCTACAGCCGCTCGCTGGATCAGCTGTGGCAGATGCTGGCCGACGTGGACGCCGTCCACGGCCTCTACTACCTGCTGATGCACGGCTGGTTCGCCGTCTTCCCGCCGACCGAGTTCTGGTCGCGGGTACCCAGCGGCCTGGCGGTCGGCGCCGCCGCGGCGGGCGTGGTGGTGCTGGGCAGGCAGCTGTCGTCGCGGACGGTCGGGCTGACGGCCGGGGTCGTCTGCGCGATCCTGCCCCGGGCGACGTGGGCGGGCATCGAGGCGCGTCCGTACGCGCTGTCGATGATGCTCGCCGTGTGGCTCGCGGTGCTGTTGGTCTGGGCGGCGCAGCGCGAATCCCGTTGGGTGTGGGCAGGTTACGGGGCGCTGCTCGCGGTGTCGATCCTGCTCGACGTCTACCTGGCGCTGCTGTTCTTCGTCCACACCGTGTTCGTGGTGGCGTTCCGGCGCACGCGGACGGTGGTGCTGCCGTTCGCGATCACGTCGGGCATCACACTCGCCGTGATGGCGCCGTTCGTCGCGGTGGTCGCCGGGCAGGCCAACCAGATCAGCTGGATCACGCCGATCGGACTGCGGACCTTCGAAGACGTTTTCGTACAACAGTATTTCGACCGCAACCCGTATTTCGCGGCGCTGTCCGCGGGGGTGGTGCTGGTGGCGATCGCGGTGTGGGCCGTCGCGAGGCGGCCCAGCGTCGGCGAGCGGGAAGCGATCGTGCTGGCGGTGGCGTGGCTGGCGATTCCGACGGCGCTGATCGTGGCGTACTCCGCGGTGGCCGAACCGCTCTACACCCCACGCTATTTGTGCTTCACCGCCCCCGCGATGGCGCTGCTGCTCGGCGTCTGCATCACCGCGTTGGCGCGCTCGGCATGGGTGGCGGCGGCGGTCGTCGGCGTGTTCGCAGTGGCCGCGGCGCCCACTTTCGTTACGGTGCAACGCGGTCCGTATGCGAAGTACCACATGGACTACAGCCAGGTGGCCGACCTGATCTCGGCGAAGGCCGCCGCGGGCGACTGTCTTCTTGTCAACGACACCGTGACGTTTCATCCCGCGCCGATGCGCCCACTGATGGCCGCGCGCCCCGACGCTTTCCGCGGGGTGGTCGACGTCAGCTTGTGGCAGCGGGCTGTCGACACCCACGACGTGTTCGACACGAACCTCATCCCCGAGGCGTCGGTGGGCCCGCTCGAGCACTGCGCGACCGTCTGGATCATCACGCAAGCGGACCCGGGCGCTCCCGAACGCGAACAGGGAGTGGCGATTCCGCCCGGCCCGCTGTTCGGCGGCACCCGCGCGTTCGCTGTCACGCACGACATGGGCTTCCGGCTGGTCGAGCGGTGGCAGTTCAGCCTGGTGCAGGTGATCCGGGCGCAGCGGTAGGCGTCAGGTGTTGCGCCCGCTGAGGGCGTCGCGCACCCGGTCGACCAGGCCGGCCCCGGGTGCGAGGAGCTTATTGGCCGGTGGATGATCGGGCGCCAGCGGGTGCGGCCGCGTCGGCGCCATTGCCTTGGCGCGCTGGAACTTCCCGCTCAGCTCGTGCAACTCCTCGGGCGCGCAGGAATCGCGGAGCTCGGCGAGCATGTCGTTCTCTTCGTCCTCGATGTGGTGGCGGATCTCGCCGATGAGTTTGCGGACCAGGTCGTCGTACTCGGGGTCGTCGCTTCCGGCCTTTTCGATCGCCTTCATGATCTCCTCGGCCTCGGCGTGCTCTTTCAGCTCGTGATCGGCGAGCTCGTCACCGTCGGGCAGCACGCTTCTGGCGGCAGGATAGAGGTACTGCTCCTCGGCGACGGCGTGCCGGACGATGCCGGCGATCACGTGCTCGACGAGATCGGGTTGGCTGTGCGGGTCGCCACCGGTTTCGATCTCGGTGAAGACGCTTTCGAACTCGCGATGGTCGGTGATGATGTCGTCGACGATGTTGCCGGTATCAGCCATGATCACCCTCCTCGAGTGAGGCGGCTACCCGCGTGCTGGGCGGCCAAACCTTTGCACCTGGAGTCGCTACGCGAATCCGAACACCGGCGGAATGACGAGAACGACCAGCGCCGCCCAGATTCCGAACGTGGGTAGGTACCGGGTCTGCCAGCGTTCCATGGTCGCGAAGTCGCGGCGGCTGCGCAGGAAGCCGACGAGCAGGTATGCCGACCACGACAGGTTGACCAGCAGCACCAGGTTCAGGCCGAGCGCGGTCACCTTGTTCGGTGTGAAGCCGAATTCCGCTATGCGCGTGAGCATCGCGACCAACATCAGCACGTCGACCGCCAGGGCGCTGAGCACGAGCACGAGTTGCAGTCGGTCGAACAGGTCCGCCGGCGCCAACGGGTCCCGGGCGGAGATCGCGTACAGCAGCAGGCCGAGAACGAGAACCAGGATGAGATCCATCAGGATCAACAGGTTCCGGTCGACGTCGACCAAGCTGCCCTCCGCGATGAACGACGCAAGCAGCACGAGCAGCATGATCGTGGTCAGCGGGGTGAACACCCGGGTGAGCACGGGCGCGATGTTCTCCACCACGTTCTGCTTGGCCTCGACGAGCCATGCGGCGACGAGGATCCCGCCCGCCACGCCGATCGGCACGATCCAGTCCTCGATGGCCCATTCGACATCGGTGCCGAGCGCCTCGAACGCGCCGACCGTCAGCGCCATCAGCACGCCGGCGCCGAGGGCGAGCAGGGTTAGGTACACCACCCACTCGCCGGTGAACCGGATGAAATCCATTCGCCGCCGGTCGGATCGCCACTTTCCCCCGACGTAGGCGAAGCCGACGGCGAACCACAACGCGATGGGCGCGTGGATCGTGGCGATCACCGCAGTCGCGCCATCCGGATCGAACGGGTACACGTTGAGCACGACGGCCGCCACGACGAACGGCAGCGTCAACGCCGCGATCGCGCGCAAGCTCAGCCGGCGCTTCCAGACGAAATAGCCGATCAGGAACGGAAGCACGAAAAGACCGGCATTGCGGGCGAATACCTCCTCGCCGAGCACGGCTGATCCGACATTGAGCGCCACTGCCCCACCGAGCGCGAGCGCTAGGACGACGAACAGCTCGCTTCGCTGCTGTCGCCCATCGGCACCCGGTTCGGCCGTCAAGACCAATTGCTTCCACAGCCGGTCGGAATGCTCCTGCGCGAACTCGCGGGAGATGCTGTGCACGTTGCCCATGCGCTTCACCGCGACCAGGAACGCCTCGTCGCTCATCAGGCCGGCGGAGGACAGATCGGCGATCTGGTTGCGCAGGTGGTCTTCCATCTCGTCGGCGTCTGCGGCCGAGATCGCCCGATGCCGCTCGACGTAACCTCGCCACTGGCCGATCTGCGATTCCAATGCGGCGTCGGAGTCCATCACGCCCATCCTTGCGCCGTTGTAGGCGGTAGCGGGACGCTGCGCCATACCTGGTCGAGCATGCCCGCCACCGTCTCCCACTGAGTTCGCCGCTCGGCGAGCATCTTTCGACCGGCGTCGGTGATCGCGTAGTGCTTACGCCGACGCCCGGTGTCGGAGACGCCCCACGACGCCGTCACATATCCCAGGCGGTCGAGCCGATGCAGCAGCGGATACAGCATTCCGTCCGTCCATTGGATACGTCCGCCGGACAGCTCCTGCACCCGCTTCAAGATGGCGTATCCGTAGGACTCGCCGTCGGCGAGGATGCCCAGCACAAGCGGCGTCGCCGAGGCCGCCACCAGATCCTTGTCGATATACATAGCGCCGCTAGCCTAGCAGCTCTAGGTATAGCGTGTGCCGTCTTCGTTGCGACGAGTGACCTCGAGCGCGTCGAGCCGTTCCAGGAGCGGCACCGCGACCCGGCGGGTGGTGTTCATCGCGCGCTTGGCGTCGGCGACGGTGAACGGCTGCGGCAATGCGTTGAGAACCGCTGCGGCACGGTCGAATACGTCCGGGCCGAGCACCACACCGTCGGCGATCTTGGTCAACCGCTTCGCGCGGATCGCCGCCGCGAGTTCGCGCGGTCCCAGCTCGAGGTCGGCCAGCTCGGCGGCCTCCGGCGCGCGGAACGGCTCAGCGGCCAGCCACTCCTCCACCGTCCGCACCGCCTTGTCGACGCGCGCAGGCAGCCCCGCACCGGGCTGACGCACCACCCCGTCGACGGCCTGCAATTCCGTGCCCGCCAGCAGGGCGGGCAGCAGTTCGGCGGCCGGCAGACCCGCCTGCTGCCGCAGCGTCTCCAACGGCATGCCCGCCGCGACGTCGTGCTCGGCGGCCCACCGTGCGACGGCCGTCATCATCTGTTGCCGCCGTTGCGCCCACCAGCCGTCGTCGACGACCCACTCGCCCACCCGCGTGCCGCCGGTGTCAAAACCCATGGCGCGCAACTCGTCAACGCGGGCGCACGGCGGCCGGCGCACGCGTCCGGTCGCCAGCTCCTCGCCTCGTTCGCGGGCCGCGCCGCGACGCCGCAACGCCGGCGGCCGCACGTCGAGCACCTCGACACCCGCAGCGATGCGGTGCTCGCCGGGGTCGCGCAACAGTCCGATGTCACCGACCCGCAACGGCAGCGGCCGCGCCAACCGCAGCCGGGCGCCCGCCGTGCCGAGCGGCCGCACGCGCACCGGCACCGCCGCCGACCCGATGTGCAGCACCAGCTGCCGGTGCAGTCGGTGCGATTCACTGGGCAGCCGCAGCAGCACGTCGATCTCGGCGGTGTCGAGCCACGCACCCGGGGTCCGGACGGTGTCGCCGCGGCCGATGTGCCGTCGGTCGACACCGCGCAGGTTCACCGCGACGCGCGCGACGGCGCCGACCTCCGAGCGGTCCCTGCCAAGCGACTGCAGGCCGCGGACCGTGACCCGTCGTCCGGTGTGCTCGAGTTCGTCGCCGACACGCAGCGTGCCTGCCGCCAACGTCCCGGTCACCACCGTGCCCGCGCCCCGGACGGTGAACGAGCGGTCCACCCAGAGCCGCACGTCGGCGTCGCGGTCGCGAAGAGGCAGCCCGTCGACAAGCGAAACAAGATGTGTACGAACAGCATTCAGATCAGTGCCGAGAACGATCGGCGCATCGGGCAGCCGCTCGCGCACCTGCGCGATCGCGCTGGCGGGATCGGCAAGGTCAGCCTTGCTGATCACCACCAGCAGGTGCCGGGCCCCGAGCGCTCGCAGCGCGTCGAGATGCTCGTCGGACTGCGGCATCCACCCTTCGGTCGCGGCGACGACGAACACGATCGCCGGCACCGGCCCGACACCGGCGAGCATGTTCGCGACGAACCGCTCGTGGCCGGGCACGTCGACGAACGCGATCTCCCGCCCGTCGAGCGTCGTCCAGGCGAACCCCAGGTCGATGGTCAGCCCGCGGCGCCGCTCCTCGGCCAGCCGGTCCGGCCACATGCCCGTGAGCCGTTCGACAAGCGTGGACTTGCCGTGATCGACGTGGCCCGCGGTGGCTACGACGTACACGCCAGCACCGCCTCGGCGAGCAGGCCGTCGTCATCGGGGGCGACGGTGCGCAGGTCGAGCAGGCAGCGGCCGGCTTCGAGCCGACCGACCACCGCGGGGGTCCCGGTGCGCAGCGGCGCGGCGTAGGACTCGGGCAGGCTGACCGCGGCGCTCGGCAGCGAGACGTCGGGAGCGCCGCCACCGCCGACCGCGGCGATGCACTCGACCGCCTCCGCGCCGGGCAGTTGCGCGGCGAGCTGCTGCGCCCGCGCCCGTAGGTTGGCGATGTCGGCGTCCAGCGCCTGCGCGACCGGTGTCGGCGGGCCGGCCAGCGTGGCCTCCAACGCCGCGAGGGTCAGCTTGTCGACGCGCAGCGCCCGCGCCGCCGGGTGTCGTCGCAGCCGTTCGATGAGCTCGGCGTCGCCGAACAGCAGACCTGCCTGCGGCCCGCCGAGCAGCTTGTCCCCGCTCGCGGTGACGAGGTCGGCGCCGTCGCGCAGCATCGTGGTCGCGTCGGGCTCGTCGGGCAGCAGCGGATGCGGGGTGAGCAGGCCCGAACCGATGTCGGCGACCAGCGGCACGTCCAAACCGGCCAGCTCGCGAATGCCGACCGTCGACGTGAACCCGGTAACCGAGTAGTTCGACGGGTGCACCTTGAGGATGAACCCAGTGCCGGCCCCGAGCGCGTCGGCGTAATCACGCAGGTGGGTGCGGTTGGTGGTGCCGACCTCGCGGATGCGCGAGCCGGTCGACTCCAGCAGCTCGGGCAGCCGGAAGCCGTCGCCGATCTCGATGAGCTCGCCGCGGCTGACGACGATCTCCTTGCCGGGCGCCAGCGTCATCGCGGCGAGCAGCAGCGCGGCGGCGTTGTTGTTGACGACGTGCACGCCGTCCGCGGCGGGGACCGCTCGGGCCAGCGCGGTGAGCGCGCCGCGACCGCGTCGGGCCCGGCGACCGGTCTGGAGGTCGAACTCGACGTCGGTGGCGCCGCTCGCGGTGACGATCGCGTCGACCGCGGCCTGCGACAGCGGCGCCCGTCCGAGGTTGGTGTGCACGACGACGCCGGTCGCGTTGATCACCGGACGCAGCGTGGCCGCACTCGTCGGCAGTGCCGTGACCGCGTCGTCGGCGACCCGTTCCGGCGCGATCTCGCCGGCTCGCGCACGCTGTTGCGATTGTGCGACAACGGTTTTCACCAGCATGCGGCCGAGCACCCGCGACGCCTCGGCGAGGCGCGGATCGGCGAGCAGGACGTCGGTGCGCGGCACGCGTCGGCGGGGGTCGGTCATCGGCTCACCCGGCGATTTCGGTGTAGTTGGTTGCGCTGACCGCAACTGTGTACACCGAAATCCCAAACGCATGCGCGCCGAACTCGCATGAGGCCATCATGGCCCATGGCCGCGATCGGGTACACCGATCACATGTTGACGTCGGTGGGACACGGCGCGCTGGACAAATCAGCGCTCACGCAGTTGCTGAAGGGGGCGGGCATCGAAGCGCTCGTCGACATCCGCCGCTACCCGAACAGCAGGCACAACCCCGACGTGGAGACGTCCGCGATCGCCGCGTGGACGCGGGAGGCGGGCCTGGACTACCGCTGGGAGCAGCGGCTGGGCGGGCGCCGGAGCCTGCCTGCCGGAACCGAGACCGAGGACCCGTGGTGGCGGGTCAAGCAGTTCGCCGCCTACGCCGCCTACACCCGCACCGACGAATTCACCGATGCGCTGGGCGACCTCGTCGAGCAGTCGAAACGGCAGCACACCGCGATGATGTGCAGCGAGTCGGTGTGGTGGCGCTGTCACCGGCGAATCGTCGCCGACGTGGCGGTGCTGAGGCTTTCGGTGCCGGTCGGGCACCTCATGCACGACGGCCGAGTGGTTCCGCACTCGCCGTCGGAGGGCGCGCGGATCCGCGACGACGGGCTGGTGGTGTGGGACGCGAAACCGGGCTGAGCATGTGCGATTCGGGTGTAGTTGGTGGCGGTGAGCGCGACCGGCTACACCGAAATCACCGACGGACCGTGGCGGAGGCGGACGGGAATCGAACCCGCCAGCGACAGAATCTGCCGCTCAGCGATTTTGAAGACCGCGCCGGTCACCAGACCGGATACGCCTCCCTGACCCACACGGCCCGATCATGCCAGGCAGCATGGAGGCCGTGACCGAGCAGACGACCTACCGGCTGACCCAGTACGCGCACGGCGGCGGCTGCGCATGCAAGATCCCGCCCGGCGAACTCGAGGACGTCGTGCGCGGGCTGACCCACGCCGCGCCGCGGAATCCGGTCGGCGAACTGCTCGTCGGGCTCGACGACGGCGACGACGCCGCGGCGGTGCGCATCGACGACGGGGTCGCGCTGATCGCGACGACGGACTTCTTCACCCCGGTGGTCGACGACGCCTATGACTGGGGGCGGATCGCCGCGGCCAACGCGCTGTCGGATGTGTACGCGATGGGTGGGCGGCCGGTCGTCGCGGTGAACCTGCTGGGCTGGCCGCGCGACGTGCTGCCGTTCGAGTTGGCCGCAGAGGTGTTACGCGGCGGCATGGACATGTGTGTGGCCGCGGGCTGTCATCTGGCCGGCGGGCACAGCGTGGACGATCCGGAGCCGAAGTACGGTTTGGCCGTTACAGGTATCGCCGATCCGAATCGGTTGCTGCGCAACGACGCCGGTAAGGCCGGGCTGCCGCTGTCGTTGACAAAGCCGCTGGGCGTCGGGGTGCTCAACAGCCGGCACAAGAACACCGGCGAGACGTTCCCCGCGGCCGTCGAGGTGATGACGACGCTGAACGCCGACGCCGCACAGGCGGCCGTCGCGGCCGGTATCGAATGCGCAACCGACGTAACGGGTTTCGGCCTGCTGGGCCATCTGCACAAGCTGGCCCGCGCCAGCGGCGTCACCGCGGTGATCGACAGCGCCGCGGTGCCCTACCTCGACGGCGCGCGGGATGCCTTGGCGGCCGGCCATGTCAGCGGCGGCACCCGACGCAACCTCGACTGGGTCGCCCCGCACGTCGACCTGACAGCGGTCGACGAGGACGAGGCGCTGCTGCTGGCGGACGCGCAGACGTCGGGCGGTCTGCTGGTCGCTGGTGAGATCCCGGGTGCGCCGATCATCGGTGAACTGGTGCCGCGTGGACAGCACTCGATCGTGGTGCACTGACTGGCTTTACCGACCCAGTCAGCCGAACTTCATGCGGGGCGTGTGGTTGCCGACGAATCCCGGTCGGGGCGATCGGAGAACTCGGGGTTGGTCACGGGTTCGGCGGAATCGTCCTGACTGGAGACGAATTCAGGTTTCTGGGGATGGGAGAACAGGTCGTACGACTGCATGCAGCAAGTCCTTCGTTACGTTCCGCGGCGGACGATGTCGAACGTGTCGCGCGGTGTCGAATCGCAGGCTCATCGGCTTTCGAAAGGATTCGATGGCTGCTAACCGGAGAAGGTCTGCTCTCAGGCTACACCCGGCGGTGCGGATGCCGATGCTCAGCGGGTGGCCCCGTTGATCTGCGGCGTGGAGATCATCCCCTTCTCGACACCCCACATGAGCGCGATCGTGCGGTACTCGCCGGTGGAGATCAGGTGGACGAGCGCCTGGCGCAGCGACTCGGCCAGCCCCGAGCCCTTGGCCACCGGCCAGCCGTAGAGCGCGGAGTTGAACACGTCACCGGCGGCTTCCAAGGCCCCGCCCGAGGTCTTGATCGCGAACCCCGTCACCGGGGAATCCGCGGCCATGGCGTCGACCTCACCGTTGATCAGCGCCGCGTTGAGATCGTCCTGGGTGACGTAGACGACCTTGTCGATCGGCGCCGATCCGGCCGCGACGCAGTCCGCGCTCTTGGCCGGGATCTCCTCGGTCTCCTGCAGCGACGCGTACGAGACGCCGATTCGCAGCCCGCACGCGTCGGCCGGGGTGAGCCCGGACCCGGCGCGCTGCGCCCACAGCGTGCCCGCCCGGAAGTAGGTGACGAAGTCGACGGACTCCTCACGCTCCTTGGTGTCGGTGAATGACGACATGCCCACGTTGAAGTCGCCGGCGCGCACCGACGGCAGTATCGCCTCGAACGCGGTTTCGCGGTATTCCGGCACCAGCCCCAACGTCCGCGCGACCGCGTTCATCAGGTCGACGTCGAAGCCGACGATCTGCCCGGTGGCATCCTTGAATTCGTTTGGCGCATAAGGAGTGTTGACGCCGATGACGAGCCGGCCCGTCGATCTGATCTCCTCAGGCACGGTTGACGCGATCGCTTCGACGGCGCCGGGCGCGGCGGTCGGCGTCACCGTCGTGGCCTCGACGCCGGCCGGTTTCGTGTCGTTGCGATCGGCGCCGCCGCGCCACTGCAGCACGCCGAACGTGCTCAGCGCCGCGACCAGCACCACCGATCCGGCCACCGCCAGCGCCCGCCGCGACACCCGGGGCTTGCGCGCCGGCGCCCGTCGGGCCTGGTGTCGGCCGCTGCCCGCGGTGCGCACCGGGGCGTTGAGCGCCCGGCGCGCGGCCTCGGCCAGGTCACCCGCCTTCTGGTAGCGCTTGGCCGGTTTCTTGGCCATGCCCTTGGCGATCACATCGTCGAAGGCCGCCAACCGCGGGTCGACCGCCGACGGTTTGGGCACCTCCTTGGTCATGTGGCCGGCGATCTGCTGCTCGAGGCTGTCGGCGGGATAGGGCCGCACGCCGGTGAGGCATTCGTAGAGCACGCAGGCCAGCGCATAGATGTCGGCGGTCGCATCGACCGGCTTGCCCTCGAAGCGCTCGGGGGCCATGTAAGCCATCGTGCCGAGCGTGCTGCCGGCGGTCGTCAGGCCCTTCTCACCTGCGGTGCGCGCCAACCCGAAGTCGATGAGGTACACGAAGTCGCGGTCGGTGATGAGAATGTTCGACGGCTTGATGTCGCGGTGGATCAGGCCCGCCGAGTGTGCGGCGTCCAGCGCCGTGGCGACCTGCTCGACGACCTTGACCGCCAGCGCCGTGTCGATCGCCTTACCGGTGTCGGTGAGGACCGTGCCGAAGTTGCTGCCCTCGATGAGCCGCATGTCGAGGTAGAGGCGGCCGTCGATCTCGCCGAAACCGTGGATCGGCACCACATGTGGGTCGTTGAGCCCGGCGGCGGCCTGAGACTCGCGTCGGAAGCGCTGTTGGAACGTCTCGTCTGCGGCCATGCTGGGTGGCAACACCTTCAGCGCGACGATGCGGTCGGTTCTGGTGTCGTAGGCGCGGTAGACCTCGCCCATCCCTCCGCGGCCGATCAGCTGCTGCAGCTGGTAGTGGCCGAATGGCGTCGCATCCACCGTCTCTATTAGCCCCTCGACAGCGGCCAACCCCGCATCGTGTGTCGATTGAAGCTACCTCATGTTTGCCAGCGACGCTGAGCAAACGACGGTGCCGCTGATCGAGGGCTCGGTCCGGCGGGCGGACACGCTGCTGCGGCGCACGCTCGCGGAAAAGACGATGTTTGAGGATTGACGCTGGTGGTAAAAGCACCGGCATGTTGATCAACGTGACGAAGTTTTCACCGCTCTTCGTGGCGGGCGCGGCCGCGGCCGCGATCGCTTCCGCGCCCGTAGGCTTCGCTTCGCCGTCGTTCCTTCCGACCGGTGGCTTGTCGGGCTGTGTCGACCCGGACGGCACGAGCTGCGCGGCGCCCGCACCAGCGCCGGCCCCCGCACCAGCGCCGGCTCCCGCACCTGCGCCCGCTCCGATGCCCGGTGCCTGGGTCCCGCCGCCTCCGCCGCCTCCACCCGGCGCGCCCGCTGTGGCCGGCGCCGTTCCGGGTGGACCGGGCGGCGTAGCCGGGCCCGAGGGCGCGGCAGGCGCAATCCCCGGCGGTCCCGCGGGCGCAGCCGGACCCGAGGGTGCCGCGGGCACCATTCCCGGCGGACCGGGCGGCGTGGCCGGACCCGAGGGTGCGGCAGGCGCGATTCCTGGCGGCCCCTCCGGCGCGGCCGGACCGCAGGGCGCCGCAGGCTGCATTCCCGGCGTCGGTTGCGGCGGCGTGCCCGCCACCGACATCCCCTGAGCGGCTTACGTAGCCGATGACGAGTCGGCGGTGGCGGGTCGGGATTCACCGTGACCCGCCGTCGTCGGCCCGCCAATCTTCCTCGCCGCCACGGTGATTCGCGCGCCACGGTGCGGCGTCATGATCACGTGCTTGAGCTTTTGCCGCTCGCCCGCCGCGCCGGTCGTCGCCAACTCGACCCGTCGCAGCACTTCGCGCAGCACCACCCGCATCTCCACCATCGCGAATCCCGCACCCAGACAACGCCGATTGCCGCCACCGAACGGCAGCCACGTGGTCGGGCTCAGCGTCACGCCGATCATCCGGTCCGGATCGAAGCGGTCAGGCTCGGGGTAGATGTCGGCGTTGTCGTGCACCAGCGAGATGCTCGGCACCACCATGACGCCTGCGGGCAGCCGGTACCCGCCGATGTCGACCGGCTCGGTCAGCGTCCGGCCCACGTCGGGCACCACCGGACGGATCCGCAGCGTCTCCTTGGCGATCGCGTCGAGGTACTCCTCATCGCCGGATTCGGCCGCGCGCACCGCCTTTGCGAGCACATCCGGGTGGCGGGTCAACCGCTCCAGCGCCCACGACAGCCCGGTCGCGGTCGTGTCGTGGCCGGCCACCAGCAGCGTCATCAGCTGATCGCGTAGTTCCCGGTCGCTCATGCCGGCCCCCTCGTCGACACCGGACCGCACCAGCATCGCCAGCGCGTCGGTGCGGTCGGCGAGGTGCGGATCGGCGCGGCGGTCGGCGATCTCCGCATACAACAGCCGGTCGGCCTCGGCCATGTTGTGGCGCAACCGCTTCCACAACCGGTGGTTCAGCAGCTTCGGCTTGGCGATCGCCAGCGACGCCCACGGCCCCACGCTCAAAAGCCGCGGCATCACCTCGCGTAGCGCCGCCAACCGCTCCGGGTCGCTGGCGCCGATCACCGTCCGCAGGATCACCTCGAGGGTGATCTCCGACATCTTCGGCGCCGCCGCGAACGGCTTACCCACCGGCCAGCCGGCGATGTTCTCCGCGGCGATCTCTGCCATCACATCCGCCTGACGCGCAACGGCGTCGCGGTGGAACGGCGCCATCATCAGCCGGCGGCGCTCGCGGTGCACGTCCTCGTCGATCACCAACACCGAGCTGTCCCCGAGCAGGCCGGACAGCATCGAGTTCGCCTCGCCCGCATGGTAGATACGTGGGTCACCGGCGAACACGGTCTTGATGTCGGCCGGGTCGCCGAGGTAGACCATCGGGCCGACCATGGAGTTGGCCAGCGTGAAGACCTTGCCGTAGCGGCGCTGGCACATCGACACGATCGGCGTCCACCACCGCATCATCAGCAACAGCAACGCGAACGACGGGAGCCGAGGCCCCGGCGGCAGTGCCGACTCCTTTGTTGGACTCATGCCTAATAGAGTACGTCCGCAACGCGCTCGACGGAATGGCTCCTCGGCACTGGACACGGGCTAAGTTGTCGGCGGGTCGCTACCGACGTGGCCCCCAACCGGAGAAGATCGTTGACTCATGCGCGTTGACGGGCGGGACATCACCGTCTCGGGCAGCCTGCTGCAGCCACTGACGAGGCGGACCAACGACATCGTCCGCGTCGTGCTCGCCGCGCTGTTCCTCGCGGTCGTCGTCACCAGCTCGCTGATCACCCGCAACGAGTGGGTCGCGCTGGAACGCTCGATCTCCGAGATCGTCGCCGTGTTGACCCCGACCCAGGCGGACTTGGTCTACCTCGTCTACGGCATCGCGATCGTCGCGCTGCCCTTCGTGATCCTCGTCGGCCTGATCCTGTCGCGGCAGTGGAAACTGCTCGGCGCCTACGCCGCGGCCGCCGCCATCGCCGGGTTGGCGTTGTCGATCAGCGGCTTCGGCCTCACGGCGCCGCGGTGGCACTTCGATCTGTCCGGCCGACTCGACACGTTCTCCTCGCAGTTCGTCGACGATCCCCGCTGGATCGCGATGCTCGCCGCGGTGCTCACCGTGTCGGGGCCGTGGCTGCCGACCCGCTGGCGGCGCTGGTGGTGGGCGCTGCTGCTGGCGTTCGTGCCGATTCACCTGATGATCAGCGCGGTGGTGCCGGCCCGCTCGCTGCTCGGGCTGGCCGTCGGCTGGTTGATCGGGGCGCTGGTCGTGCTCGTCGTGGGCACGCCCGGGCTGGAGGTGCCGCTCGACGGCGCCGTGCGGGCGATGGCCCGCCGCGGGTGCGTCGTCTCCAGCATCGAGGTGGTGCGGCCCGCCGGCGCCGGGCCGCTGCTGCTCAACGCCACCTGCGAGGAGCAGCAGTCGACGGCGGTGATGGAGCTGTACGGCCCACACCAGCGCGGCGGCGGTGTGCTGCTGCAGCTGTGGCGCAAGGTGCGGCTGCGCGACCGCGAGACCGCGCCGCTGCATGCGTCGATGCGCCGGCTCGTCGAACACCGCGCGCTGATGGCCATCGCGATCGGCGAGCTCAAGATCGCGAACACCTCGACGATCGCCGTCGCCGCGCTCGACCGGGGCTGGACGCTGTATGCGCACACCCCGCCGCGCGGCATACCGATCAACGAATGCGTCGAGTCGATACCCGTCGGGCGCGTGTGGGAATCGCTGCGCGAGCTGCACGACTGCCAGATCTCGCACGGCGACCTGCGCAGCAGCGAGATCACCGTCGACGACGACACGGTGTTGTTCGGCGGGTTCGACTACGCCGAGTACGGCGCCACCGACGCCCAGCTGCGCACCGACATCGCCCAGTTGCTGGTGACGACGACGTACCTGTACGACGCGAGTTCGGCGGTGCGCGCAGCGATCGACGCGTTCGGCAAGGACACCGTGCTGACCGCGTCGCGACGGTTGACCTCGGCCGCGATGTCGCCGGGCATCCGCCATTCCGTCGAAGACGCCAAGGCGGTGATCTCCGCCGCGCGTGACGAGGTGAAGCGCCAGACCCGCGTCGACGAGATCCGCACCGAGACCGTCACCCGGTTCACCCGCAGCCAGGTGATCCAGTTGGTGCTGCTCGCCGCGCTGGTCTACGTCGCCTATCCGTTCATCAGCTCGGTGCCGACGTTCATCACCGAACTGCGCACCGCGAACTGGTGGTGGGCGCTGCTGGGGCTGACCGCGTCGAGCCTGACGTATCTCGGTGCGGCGGCGGCACTTTGGGCGTGTGCGGACGGGCTGGTGAACCTACGTGGTCTGGTCGTCATGCAGGTGGCGAACAAGTTCGCGGCCACGACGACGCCCGCGGGAGTCGGGGGGCTGGCGCTGTCGGCCCGGTATCTACAGAAGGGCGGCGTCAGCCCGATGCGCGCCACCACCGCCGTCGCGCTGCAGCAGTCAGTCCAGGTGATCACCCACCTCGGGCTGCTCATCTTCTTCTCCACCGCCGCGGGCGTATCGGCCGACCTGTCCCGCTTCGTCCCGAACGCGACGCTGCTGTACCTGATCGGCGGTGTGTTGCTCGGGCTGATCGGCACGTTCCTGTTGGTGCCGAAACTGCGCCACTGGCTGGCGACGGCGGTGCGGCCGCGACTGCAGGAGATGATCGGCCACCTCGTCGCGCTGGCCCGCGAGCCCCGGCGGCTGGCGGTGATCATGGCGGGGTGCGCGGCGACCACCCTCGGCAACGCGTTCGCGCTGTGGGCGGCGATCGAGGCGTTCGGCGGCGACACCTCGTTCGTCACCGTCACCGTCGTGACGATGATCGGCGGCACGCTGGCCTCGGCGGCGCCGACGCCCGGCGGTATCGGCGCCGTCGAAGCGGCGCTGATCGGCGGATTGGCCGCATTCGGCATGCCCGCCGCAGTCGCCGTGCCGTCGGTTCTGCTCTACCGGGTGCTGACGATCTGGCTGCCGGTGTTCGCCGGCTGGCAGGTGATGCGCTGGATGACCAGAAACGGGAAAATTTAGGCTGGTGTCGAGCGTCCTCCACTGCCCGACGGACCGACCACTGGAGGTAATGTCGACACATCGTGTCGAACAGCCTGCGCGATAGTTGGCCAGTCGATCCCTCAATTGCATCTAAGGGCGGACCGTGACAGGAACATCAGGAACAAAGCACAGCTCGACACCACAGGCACAGTCGAAGTGGCTGTCGAAATCCGCATCGGAAACCCGCGGCTCGGACAAGGACGAAGTCCAGTTCCACTACGACATCTCCAATGACTTCTTCAAGCTGTGGCAGGACCCGACCCAGACCTACAGCTGCGCCTACTTCGAGCGCGACGATTACACGCTCGAGCAGGCCCAGCGGGCCAAAGTCGACCTGTCCCTCAGCAAGCTCGGCCTGCAGCCGGGCATGACGCTGCTCGACATCGGCTGCGGGTGGGGCTCGACGATCGCGCGTGCGGTGGAGAAGTACGACGTCAACGTCATCGGCCTGACGCTCTCGGAGAACCAGAAGCAGCACATCGAGGACTACTGGTTTCCCAAGCTCAAGAGCGACCGGAAGATGGAAGTCCGGCTGCAGCCGTGGGAGGAATTCGAGGGCAAGGTCGACCGGATCGTGTCGATCGGCGCGTTCGAGCACTTCGGCTTCAACAAGTACGACGACTACTTCAAGAAGACGTTCAGCTGGCTGCCCGACGACGGCGTGATGATGCTACACACGATCATCATTCCCGAGGATGAGGAGATCAAGGCCAAGGGCCTGCCGCTGACCATGTCCCGCGTGAGATTCATCAAGTTCATCATGGACGAGATCTACCCCGGTGGACGTTTGCCACTGGCGTCGATGGTGCGGGAACACGCAAACAAGGCCGGCTACACGGTCACCCGCGAACAGCACCTGCAGCCGCACTACGTCAAGACGCTCGATACCTGGGCAGCGAACCTGGAGGCCAAAAAGGACGAGGCGATCGCGATCACCTCGGAGCAGATCTACGAGCGCTTCCGCAAATACCTGACCGGTTGTGCAGACCTTTTCCGCGAGGGCTACACCGACGTCGCTCAGTTCACGTGTGAGAAGGCGGCTGCTTAGCCCATTTACGAAAAGTGCGATATATAAGTTGGTCGTTACGCGGTCGTCGGGGTCACGTAACACCCGCATAGGAGGCCAATCGAAGATGTCGGATAGTTCGGGGACGACGATGAAGGTGGCGTACGAGGACGTTCAAGCGCACTACGACATCTCGAACGATTTCTTCGGTCTCTTCCAGGATCCGACACGGACCTACAGCTGTGCGTTCTACGAGCGTGACGACATGACGCTCGAAGAGGCGCAGATCGCCAAGATCGATCGCGCGCTTCGCAAGCTCGACCTCCAGCCGGGGATGACGCTGCTCGACGTCGGCTGCGGCTGGGGCTCGGTGATGAAGCGCGCGATCGAGACCTACGACGTCAACGTCGTCGGGCTGACGCTCAGCCGCAATCAACGTGCGCTCGGCCAGCAGATCCTCGACGCGGTCGAGACGGACCGCTCGCGGCGGGTGCTGCTCAAGGGCTGGGAGGAATTCGACGAGCCGGTCGACCGCATCGTCTCCATCGAGGCGTTCGAGGCGTGGCCCAAGTCGAAGTACAAGGCGTTCTTCGACACGTGCTACCGGCTGATGCCCGCCGACGGCCGGATGGTGCTGCAGACGATCATGGGACACCCGCTCAAGCGCTGGCCCGAGATGGGGATCCCGATCGTGATGTCGGACTTGAAGTTCATGCGGTTCATCGCCAAGGAGATCTTCCCCGGCGGCGCGGTGCCGTGCGACGAGGACGTCTACGAGTACGCGGGCAACGCGGGTTTTTCCGTCGAGGAACTCGACACGATGACCCCGCACTACGTCCGCACGCTCGACACCTGGGCGGAGAAACTGGAGGCCGCCAAGGACCAGGCGATCGCGGTGACGTCGCAGGAGGTCTACGACCGGTACATGAAGTACCTCGTCGGGTGCTCGGACTTCTTCCAGCGCAACGTCAGCTACGTCGGGCAGTTCACGCTCACGAAGGCTCAGTAAGCGCCGAACGCAAGCGACACGTTGTCGCCGCCGAGTCCGAACGAGTTGCTGATCGCGTAGCGGTAGTCGCCGCTGCGGGCGTTGTCGGCGACAACATCAAGGTCGATCTCGGGGTCTGGTTCTTTCAGGTTGAGCGTGGGTGGGATGACCCCGTCGCGAAGCGCCTGGACCGTCAACACCGCCTCGATGGCGCCGGCGGAACCCAGAGAGTGCCCCAGGGCCGCCTTCGGTGCATAGACCGCCGGGGCGTGGTCACCGAACGCGTTACGGATGGCGCGGGCTTCGGCCAGGTCACCGAAAACGGTCCCGGTGGCGTGCGCGTTGATGTGGTCGATGTCCGTCGGTGTCAGTCCGGCCAACTCGATCGCCCGGGTGATCGCGTCACCGGCCCGCAGGCCGTCGGGGTCGGGCTTGACGATGTCGTAGCCGTCGGAGGTGATGCTTGCACCCATCAGCCGGGCCAGCGGTTGCGCCCCTCGCGCCTTGGCGTGCTGCTCGGTTTCGATGAGCATCAGCGCGCCGCCTTCGCCGAACACCATGCCGTCGCGGTGCTTGTCGAACGGGCGACAGGCGCCGGCCGGGTCGTCGTTACTGGTCGACAGCAGCTCTTGCATGCAGAACGCCGCGACCGGCACTGCCTCGATGTGGGTCTCGACGCCCCCGCAGATCACCATGTCGGCCTCACCGAGTACGAGCTGTCGCCACGCCAGGGCGATGGCCGCGGCACCCGAGGCGTCGGCCATCACCGGTGATATCACGCCCGCCTTCGCCTGTCGGTCCAATCCGACGGCGGCGGCCGCGCCGTTGGGCATGTACATCTGAATCGTCAGCGGAGAGACAGCGCGCAGGCCCTTCTGCCGCCACAGGTCGTGTTGGAGCGGAATCTCTTCCGTGCTGCCCAACGCCAGCCCGACCGACACCGACAACCGTCGGGTGTCGACCTCGGGCTCGCCCGCGGCCGCCCAGAGCCTGCGGCTCAGGACGGTGGACATCTTCTGCATGTACGACGTCCGGCGTCGCTCCACCCGCCCGAGCTGTTCGTCGAGATCCTCCAGGATGGCCCCGCCGATGCGCACGGGCGAGTCGAACTCCTCGATGAACCACTTGTCGAGGGGCCGGATGCCGCTTCGGCCCTCCTGGAGTTGCTGCCAGGTGTCCTCGGCGTCGGCCGCCAGCGAGGTGGTCGAGACGACAGCGGTCACCACGACGTCGGGGAATGCGTCGCCAGTCTTGAGCGCGGCCATGCCGGATGCTCCTCTGTCCGTTCACACGCCAGCTGAATATGTTGAGGTATCACTGAATACCTTAAGACCCCAGCGGAACTTGGACGACTTGTGGTTGAACTCAATGTGCTCGGCGAGCCGCTGCAGCCGTGCGGCACCGACCCGATGACCGGTTTCTACCGCGACGGCTGCTGCTCGACCGGTCCGGAGGACCTCGGCAGCCACACGATCTGCGCCGTGGTGACCGCCGACTTCCTGCGCCATCAACGCTCGATCGGCAACGACCTGTCCACACCGCGTCCGGAGTACCGCTTTCCCGGTCTGCAACCGGGCGACCGCTGGTGCGTCACCGCGGTGAACTGGTTGAAGGCCCATCAGGACGGCTTCGCCGCGCCGGTGGTGCTGGCGTCGACGCACGAGCGCACGCTCGAGGTGGTCCCGCTGGAGGCGCTGCGGGAGTACGCGGTCGACGTGCCCGACGACCTCGGGTCGTTGTAGCGCCGTTCCGGCGGCGGCCGCACGCGACCCGGAATACCGTGAGCGGATGGCAGAACAATCGCAGGCGGTGACGATCTCGCATCCGCCTGCCGCGGTGCTGCGGGCTGTCAATCCGGTGATCGGCCGGTTGTTGCGCAGTCCGCTGGCGGGGTCGTTACGCAAGCAGATGATGGTCGTCAACGTCACCGGGCGGAAGTCGGGTCGAAGGTACTCGATTCCGGTGAGCGCGCACCGGATCGACGGCGACCTTTACGCATTGACCAGCGCGCCGTGGAAGAACAACTTCCACGACGGGGCGATCGCCGATGTGCTGGTCGATGGCCGGATGACGACGATGCGCGGTGAGCTGATCACGGATCCTGGCGCCGTCGCCGACCTCTCGCACCGGTGCGCGCAGTCCTACGGCGCAAAGCGGGCGCAGACCATGATGGGGTTGAAGTTCCGCGACAACGGGATTCCGACCGTGGAGGAGTTCACCGAACTGGTGCGCCGGGAGCGCTACGTCGCGGTGCGGTTCGTGCCGGCCTGACGTCCTGGCGTCCCGGCGTCCTGGCGTGCTGGCCTTAGGGCGTCCTGGCGTCCTAGCGTCGAAATTGCACTGAGGGTCGTGAATAGCGGCGCGCAACAGCCCTACGCGCAATTTCGAGCCTAGGAGGCGGCAGGCGGGCGTCGGCTATCCAGTGCTTAACCACCAAATGGGTTGCGGCGCAAGGGTGATGCCGATTGTCGGGATGCCTCCCGCGGCTACGGCTGGTCGAGCAGACGCTGCGGGTGCAAGCCGTCGACGGCGCCGACGAACGGCGGATGGATGCTGTAGCCGATCATGCGGCGAATGTCGGCGGAGACCGTACGGGCGATGTCGCGAGGGACTGAAAGGGTGAAGGCCTCCATCGGTCGCAGCCATGGCTGGCAGTACTGGGCGGTGACGGCAAGCCGCGCTTGGGCGGTGGTGTTGGCGCCGCCGCCATGCCAGAGGGTGCCGACGAAGAGGACGCAGGAGCCGGCCGGCATGACGACGGGGAGCGCGGGGTCGTCTGGCCCGGGCCGACGCTTGCCCCAGCGGTTGCTGCCCGGGTAGAGCACCGTGGCGCCGTTGTCGGCGGTGAAGTCGTCGATCGCCCAGATCGTGGCGGCGGCCAAGGGCGGTCGCGGTCGCGGGATCGGGTAGAACCCGTCGTCGTGGTGAGCGAGCTGGGCCGACTCTCCGGGTTGAATGTTGATGGCCTGCAGTGCCGACAGCAGATAGTTGGCCATCAGGAGCCGGTCGAGGACCGCCAGCACCCGCGGATGATCGACCAGCCGGTCGCATGCCCGCGTCCTGCTCAGCACGCTGTAGACGCGTTGGGTGCGCCGTCCCTCGAACGAATTGCGGCCGGGATGTGCGAGGTACGGTCCGACGGCGTCGCGGATCTGCTGACACTCGTCGGCGCTGAGCAGGTTCTTCCAGATGACGTAGCCGTCGTTGTCGAGGGCCGCCATGTCGGCGTCGACGATCGCGGGGTCGACCGAGGCGCCGCTGCTGGGCGTCCACTTGTATCGGTGCGCCAAGTCGCCCCGGAGGTCCTCGAGCGTGGTGTCGGGCTCGTCGTCGATGCTCATCAGCCCCTCTTCCTGGCCGGCACACGTTCGACCGGCCTATACGGAACAGTGGACCTCGGTTGGCCGCTGGTCAAGCGTCCACCGTCTGGTGCGGTTAGGGCATCCGGGATGCCGCAATCGGCTGACTGTGTTGGCGTTGGCTGATCGGAGTGTGGGGTTCGGGGCGCAGTCGAGATCGACGGTCGGCTGTCGGATTTGCGGGACGGCGTCGCCAGGCGTTTGGTGTGTTCTCTCATGTCGTAAATTGCCTGGTGTGAGCTGAGGGTTGCATTCCGTACCTGGGTACGGATTTATCGTCGGTGTATGGCAATCGGTGAGACATCGGGCTGGGTCCCTGAGTCGTGCTCGTTACCGACGCTTGAGCGGCCGCTGCGGGTCGCGGAGTTCGACCGATTGTTCGGCGAATCGGTGCTGCAATCGACGCGGGTGAGTAGCACTCGGTTGGATCTAGTACTGGCCGCTGAATGTGAGCCCACAGCGCGTGATCTGGCCGCCAGAGAGCTCGGCTGCTGTTCCTTCTTCGGCTTCGAGTTCGACTGGACTGGTTCGGATCTGGTGATGCACATCGGAGTTCCGGACTCGCGGACCGAGGTGTTGGATGCACTGGAGGTGCGGATATGCGCCGTTACCGGGAGCGGTGAGTTGCGGTGAGCGAGGCGGGGTTGCGCAGTGGCCAAGTTGCTGCGGCCGCTGGGGTAAATGTCGAGACGCTGCGCTATTACGAGCGGCGCGGCCTGCTTCATGAGCCGCAGCGGAAATTGGGCGGGCACCGGTTATATCCGCCCGAAACGGTGACGACGACGAGGGTGATCAAAGCCGCACAGCGTCTGGGCTTCACCCTGGAAGAGGTCGGTGACCTGTTGGACGCGAGCCGGCTCGCTGGCCGCTCGGACATTGGGTTGAACGCCCGCGCTGGGATCAAGTTGGCCGAGGTCGACCAAAAGCTGGCCGAGCTGAACGCGGTGCGCGACACGCTGCGCGCGGCACTCGCTGCAGGGTGCGATGACCTTCTGGCTTGCGTCGAGAGCCCCTGTTGCCCTTTACCTTTCACCACAGACGATGATCAAGCCGAGGCGAGCGGGGATGTTGCGAACAGTGGGCACGTTTGAGCCTGATGCACATTTCGGCAGTGTCTTGGCCGCCTATGGTGGCGTGTTCATCGCCGGCTCGCTGGCATGGGGATGGCCCTGGATGGATTTGGGCCCGATCGTGAGATGTCGTCGGCGCCTTGGTGTGCCTGGCCGGTGTGGCGGTGATCATGAGTGCACCACGTGGGCACTGACTGGCTGGAAAGGCGCAGCGTGATCGAGTTCCTGCCCCAGCCTACGGGGGATGTTGTTGGTATAAGGGTTGGCGGAAAGTTGAGCCGACTCGACTACCGTGACGTGCTCGCACCGCGCATCGAGTCCTTGCTGGCGCGCTTCGACACGCTGAGAGTGCTGGTCTTCATGGACGAGTCCTTTGAGGGCTGGAGCGTCGCTGCGGCATGGGGCAACACGATTTTCGATCTCAAGCATCGCCAAGACTTCGACAAGATCGCGATAGTGGGCGCGCCGAGATGGGAGGCATGGTGCGTGAAAATTCCTGCGACGTTGCTGATGAAGGGCGACCTGCGAACCTTCCGTCGCGATCAACTCGACGATGCATGGGAATGGCTGCGTGCATGAGCGCAACGGGGCTACTGGCTACGTCACTGCGAGCAGCGCTTTGCCCGGCAGTACCGCATGACGTCGTCGTTCGGCCCTATGGTGGCCTGCCGCCGAATGCCGGGCTCGGTGGCGGCATCGCAGAATTCCGGCCGTCCAATGAATGACACCGATGCAGGGCGGGTACGCAAATGATCAGCGCGTTTGGGCTTGAGCAGGAATCGCCCCAGAGGCTGAATCGTATAGAGACGATATGTTGCCCGACTCCGGCGCTCTGAACAGTTCACCCCGATCGAGGAAGGATCATGGCTTTTCGATTGAACCCGGGTCGAGTCGTTCCCGCAGTCTTGTTCGTCGGTGTGCTCGCCGGTGCCCCCGCTGCCGTGGCGGGGCAACAGGGCCTCGCGACCATGCAGCCTGCCGCACAAAGTGATTGCCCGAACGCGCCGACACACGGTATCTGGTCCACCAACTGTCTGCCGAGTGTCGATGTCCCGCCCGAGCACGTCGACCTCCGTGGACCGAACCAGCTGCCGACGCTGGATGGAATTCCGTGTTCGCCCGGCGAGTGCATCGGCCGCGCTCAGACTCTGCCCTGACAGCGCGAGGATGCGTCACGCTGGCGAGCGGACGTCACCTGCTGGCATCTTGGCGACGCCACCGTGGAGATCCTCAACCTGCTCGCTGACCACTGCTGACTCGCCTTGGCGAGCCGACGACTCTCGACTCGCCGTGGCGAGCAACGCCCGACCCACCCAGACCGGCCGCGACGCCGTCGATCCTTCCTGCGGGCTTTCCCCGGACCCCACCAGGGACTACCAACCCCGAAACGTCCCCACCGGCCGCCCAAAGAAAAAGCCCGAACCCTAAAACGTGGGTTCGGACTATTCCGATGTCGTGAGACATCACAGAGTGGCAGGTGCAGGATTCGAACCTGCGTAGGCGTAAGCCGACGGATTTACAGTCCGCTCCCATTGGCCGCTCGGGCAACCTGCCTGGGTACTGCACCGCCGGGTGACCCGGCTTGGTGCGACTAGCAGGGTACAACGAGGATGGGCCCAAGACGAAAACGGCACCAGAGCATCAGCCGACCAATCAAGGAGGAACGGATCCAATGGCGGATTCATCGTTCGACGTCGTGAGCAAGGTCGACCGCCAGGAGGTGGACAACGCGCTGAATCAGGCCGCCAAGGAGCTGGCCACCCGCTACGACTTCCGCGGCACCGACACGTCCATCGAGTGGCAGGGCGAGGAGACGGTCGTCATCACCAGCCCCACCGAGGAGCGCGCCAAGGCGGCTGTCGACGTGTTCAAAGAAAAGCTCGTCCGCCGTGACATCTCGATGAAGGCGTTCGATGCCGGCGATCCGCAGGCGTCGGGCAAGACCTACAAGGTGAGCGGCCAAATCAAGCAGGGCATCACCAGTGAGCAGGCCAAGAAGATCACCAAGCTGATCCGCGACGACGGCCCCAAGGGCGTCAAGGCGCAGATCCAGGGCGACGAGATTCGCGTCAGCTCGAAGAAGCGCGACGATCTGCAGGCCGTCATCGGGCTGCTCAAGGGCGCGGACCTCGACGTCGCGCTGCAGTTCGTCAACTACCGCTAGACGCCGCCGCGTTCGCAAATACGCCCTCGCCGCCGGACGACGGTCATACCCTGATCGGCATGGCACCTGCGAAACGTGATCCCAAAGTCGTCGTCCTCGGTGGAGGCTCCTGGGGCACCACCGTGGCGTCCATCTGTGCGCGCCGCGGGCCGACGCTGCAGTGGGTGCGTTCCGCGGAGACCGCCGAGGACATCAACGACAACCACCGCAACACGAAGTATCTCGGCAACGAGGTCGAGCTTCCGCAGAGCCTGAAGGCGACGACCGACTTCACCGAGGCGGCGACGGCCGCCGACGTCATCGTCATGGGCGTGCCGTCGCACGGCTTCCGCGGCGTGCTCACCGAACTGGCCAAGGAGTTGCGGCCGTGGGTGCCGGTGGTGTCGCTGGTGAAGGGTCTGGAGCAAGGCACCAACTACCGGATGAGCCAGATCGTCGCCGAGGTGCTGCCCGGACATCCGGCCGGGATCCTGGCCGGGCCGAACATCGCGCGCGAGGTGGCCGAGGGGTACGCCGCCGCCGCGGTGCTCGCCATGCCCGACCCGCAACTAGCCGCGAATCTGGCGAACCTGTTCCGCACCAAGCGGTTTCGCACCTACACCACCGACGACGTGGTCGGCGTCGAGATGGCCGGGGCGTTGAAGAACGTCTACGCCATCGCGGTCGGCATGGGCTATTCGCTCGGCATCGGGGAGAACACGCGGGCGATGGTGATGGCCCGCGCGGTCCGCGAAATGTCCAAGCTCGGCGAGGCGACGGGTGGCCATCGCGACACGTTCGCCGGCCTGGCGGGGATGGGCGATCTGATCGTCACGTGCACCAGCCAGCGCAGCCGCAACCGCCACGTCGGCGAGCAGTTGGGGGCCGGCAAACCCATTGACGAGATCATCGCGTCGATGAACCAGGTGGCCGAGGGCGTCAAGGCCGCCAGCGTGATTATGGAATTCGCTGACCAGTACGGGATTTCGATGCCCATCGCGCGCGAGGTCGACGCGGTGGTCAATCACGGCGCCAGCGTCGAGGACGCCTACCGCGGCCTGATGGTCGAGAAACCCGGCCACGAGGTGCACGGCGCCGGCTTCTAGCGCCCTAGTTGAAGAATGGGTTCGTGCCCTCGGGCCGATCCAGCAGCGGGTCCTTGCCGCCGTTGATGATGTGGCTGCCCGCAGGCGTGAGCACGAAACCGGACTGATTGCGGCTGTCCGAACACGTCGTCACGCCGCCTTCGCTGCCGCAGCTGACGGTCTGATAGCTGATCCGCGAGCCGGCTGGAAGTGGCTTGACCTCACCGACACTCGCGAACACGTCGGCCGTCGTCGCGGAGAACTGCGGCACGCCCGGGCCGCCGCTGACGAAGTTCGCGCCGTTCGGTGCGGCCGGAATCGCGCCGCTGCAGCCATAGCCGCCGTTGCGTTGCAGCACGCACGTCAACCCGTCGGGCGTCCGAAACGCGTACCAGTGGCCGTCCATCACCGCGTACTCGGACAGCTTCACCGGCGCCAGCGAGTTGACGTTCGGCGGTGGCGGGGCCGGCGCCGGTTCCGGCGGCTGCGCCGCCGCGATACCCGGCACACCGATCAGGGCCGTCGCGGACCCCACGACACCGATCAACACCCTGTTCAGCACGGTCCACACCCTAAGGGGTGCGGCCGGGACTCGCAGCATACGGAACACATCGGCGCCGAACACCGCATCGTTACCCACCTCGATGGCATACGAGCGAAAACCCCCCATCTGCGGGGTTGTGGCAGCCGTGACTTGGGCCGACGCTGGACTGCGGGCGAGGGCTCACTCAGGGAGGGGTCATGGCAACCGACAACAGCGTGCTGGTCGTCGGCAGCGGTCCGGCCGGGTTGTCGTGCGCCGGCGAACTGCGTGCGCGCGGGGTGGACGCGACCGTCGTCGAACGCGGCACGCAGATCGGCGCCGCCTGGGCACATCGGTACGACGCCCTGCGGTTCAACACCTGCCGCCGCAATTCGGCCCTGCCCGGCGCGTCTTTCCCCCGTCATTTCGGGCAATTTCCGACCCGCGACCAGTACGTCGACTACCTGCAGACGTATGCCGCGCGACGGCAGGTTCGGGTCCAGTTGGGCATCGACGTGCGCCGGCTCGACCCGGCTCCCGGCGGTGGCTGGGACGTCGCCACCAACCGAGGCGCTCAGCGGGTCCGCCAGGTCGTGGTCGCGACCGGCATCTTCAACCGGCCCTTACTTCCGGACTGGGCAGAAGGCCATGACTTCACCGGTCGTGTGGTGCATGCCGCGCAGTATCGCAACGCCAGCGCGTTCGCGGGGCAACGTGTGCTGGTCGCCGGCGCCGGCTCTACCGGGCTCGAGATCGCCTACGAGCTGAGCCGCTCCGGTTGTCCGGAGGTGACGCTGGCCGTCCGCACCCCGCCGAACATCCTCCTGCGCGAGGTCGGTGGCTTGCCCGCCGACCTGCCGCTGCCGCTGTTTCTGCGGCTGCCCACCGGGCTCGTCGACAAAATGCTGCAAGCCATGCAACGCCGGGTGATCGGCGATCTGAGCGGCTTCGGCCTCGCCGCGCCTCGGGAGGGGCCGATCGCCGGGCTCAAGCGCCGCGGCGCCGGCACGGCGATCGTCGACCGAGAAGTGATCGACGCGATCCGGGACCGCTCGCTGCGTGTGGTGCCGGCCGTCGACCGGCTGGAACACCGTGGGGCGGTGCTCGTCGACGGTACCGAGGTGCAGGTGGACAGCATCATCGCGGCGACCGGATACCGGACCGGGCTGGACGCCATGGTCGGCCATCTCGACGTCCTCGACCAGCGCGGCATGCCGCGCGAGGGCCGCGGCGGGGAGGTCTTGCCGGGTTTGCGCTTCGTCGGTTACGTGTACCGGCCCGGCCTGACGAAGTTCGTCGGCGGGCTGGCCCGCCGGGTGGCCGACGACATCGCCGGGCAGTTGTCGGCTTCGAAGCCGCTAATGCCGGACGACGAGGTCCTGCGACAGTAGCGCGGCGAGCTCCGGGCGACTGTTCACGCCGAGCTTGGTGAAGATCGCCTTGATGTGGCCCCGCAACGTCTCGGAGGTGATCCACAGCCGAGCGGCGATGTCCCTGGTGGACATGCCGGTCAGCAACAGCTGCGTGATCTCCTTTTCGCGACGGGTCAGTTGGTGTAGGTGAACAAGTACGGGCGCGATGTCTGAACGACGGGCCTGCTCCAAAACCACTGCAGTACGGCCTGTTTCGGATCCGCCACGATCGAGACGGATGCCCCGCACCACCAGCCAGTCGCCGCTGCGGCTGCGGGTGCGCGCCATCGCGGGCTCGCCGACACCGTGCTCGGCGAGGGCACGGGCTTGGTGTGCCACCTCGTGCAGCACGATCGCGGTCTCGAGCCGCTCGTCGTCGACGGGGCCGAGCCACTCGGTGACCTGAGGAGTCATCGACTCGACGGTGCCGTCATCGGCGAGTATCAGCAACGCAGCCGGCCCTGGGCTGGTCGGGCCGGGCTGGCCTGCCAGCTGTAAGCAGGCGCGAATCGCGTTGCCCACGTGCGGGCAGAGCCTGGCCATGGCCGCGACCTCGTCGTCGGTGAAGAAGGGATCGGCGGCGCGGCGCGTCAGGCAGAAATGCCCCCACGTCGCCGCACCGGAGCTGAACACGCCCCGCATCTCGTCGCCGTATCCGTTGGGCCGGTACACCTTCGACCAGCGGGCGCTGCGGCTGAGGTCTCCGCCGGTGGCTGCGCTCAGAGATGCCGCCGGAACCTCGCGACGGGCCAGGTCGACGAACTTGTTGACGTCGTCTGTCGTGAGCTCACATTCGATCAATGCGAGATGTTGTGCGCGCGAAACGTTTTCGGCGTGCACGCCGGTGAGGAGCAGCGTGTCGGGGTCGGTGAGCAGCCATCCCGCTGCCTCATAGGCGATGTCTTTTCGCACCTCCGCGGCAACCGCCGCGAGCAGCTCGATCGGGTCGCGGCCACGCGCGCAGATGCGGGTGACTCGTTCTTCCAGCCGGCCCAGCCGGCACCCTGGCATCGCGGCCCACCACCCTTTCCGTGCGTTCGACGCAGCGCGTCCTTGACCGGTCCGCTTTCCGTTCTACTCCGCTCGTGCGATTTCGGTGCCCAAAGGTGCGCTGAGCGCAACTGGCGACACCGAAGTCGTGTGTCAGTAGTAGCCCGGGCCTTCCCGATGTCCAGGGCCCGCCATCGCCTCCAGTCGCGCGATCCGGTCGGTGATCGGCGGGTGCGTGGAGAACAACTTGCCGATGCGCTCGCCCGCGCGGAACGGGTTGGCGATCATCAGGTGCGCCTGATCGGCCAGCTTGGGGTCCGGCGGCAGCGGCGCCTGCTCGACGCCGACGCTGATCTTGCGCAGCGCGCTGGCCAACGCCAACGGATCGCCCGTCAACTCCGCGCCCGACTGATCGGCCTGGTACTCGCGCGACCGCGACACGGCCAGCCGGATCACCGTCGCCGCGATCGGTCCCAACAGCGAAACCAGAAGGATTGCAAAGGGATTCGTGCCGCCCTCGCGGTTCCCGCCGAACATGCTGGCGAAGAACGCCAGGTTGGCCAGCGCGGTGATCACCGACGCCATCGCGCCCGCCACGCAGGAAATCAGGATGTCGCGGTTGTACACATGGCTCAGCTCGTGGCCGAGCACGGCGCGCAGCTCGCGCTCGTTGAGCAGCTGCAGGATCCCCGTCGTACAGCACACTGCGGCGTTGCGCGGGTTGCGGCCCGTCGCAAACGCGTTCGGCGCGGCGGTGTCGCTGATGTAGAGCCGCGGCATCGGCTGTCGGGCAGTGGTGGCCAATTCGCGCACGATGCGGTACATCACCGGCGCCTGCATCTCGTTGACCGGCTGGGCGTGCATCGCCCGCAGCGCCAGCTTGTCACTGTTGAAGTAGACGTACACGTTCATGCCGACGGCGAACAGCACGGCCAGGAACATGATGTTGCGGCCGAACATCGCACCGACGCCGACGATCAGGCCAGAGAACAGCACCAACAGTGCGAACGTCTTGGCCGTGTTGCCGTGCGGATGCCAGGTCATCAGGGCGCCCTCCTACGAACGTGTCCGCTGATCCAACGCTCAGCCGGGCTGCGCGAGTTCCGCCCCGTCAGCCGTGCCGGTTCACGGTGTAGTCGACCAGCAGCGCAAGGGCGTGCCGGCCCGGACTCTCGGGCAGGTTGGCGAGCTCCTCGCGGGCCTGCACGGCATACTGCGCGACGGTTCGCTTGGCCTTCACCATCCCGGGCGAGCGGCGCAGCAGCTGCAGCGCCTCGGCGACGTCGTCGTCGTCCTGCACCGGCCCGGCCAGCAGCTCTCGCAACCGGTCGCCGTCGGGGCCCGCCTCGCGCAACGCGTAGAGCACCGGCAGGGTGTGCACGCCCTCGCGCAGATCTGTGCCGGGCACCTTGCCGGATTCGTCCGGATCGCTGTCGATGTCGATGATGTCGTCGGAGATCTGGAATGCGGTGCCGACGATGCCGCCGAGGCGGCTCAACCGTTCGATCTGCTCCTCGTCGGCGCCGGAGAACGTCGCACCGAACCGGCCGGACGCCGCGATCAGGCATGCGGTCTTCTCGTAGACGACCTTGAGGTAGTGCTCGACGGAGTCGACGTGCTCAGCGGCGCCGCGGGTCTCGCGCATCTGGCCGGTCACCAACTGGGCGAAGGTGTCGGCGATGATGCGCACCGCCTCGGGCCCGAGCCGGCTGACGAGGCGTGACGCCGTGGCGAACAGATAGTCGCCCGCCAGGATCGCGATGTTGTTGCCCCAGCGGGCGTTGGCGCTGTCGGCGCCGCGGCGGACCTCGGCCTCGTCCATCACGTCGTCGTGGTACAGCGTCGCCAGATGTACCAGCTCGATGACCGCGCCGGCGACGGTGACCTGCCACGCGTCGGGCTCGGGGCCCAGCTGGGCCGACAGCACGGTGAACAGCGGACGGAACCGCTTGCCACCCGCCTGGAACAGGTGCTGGACCGCGTCGGCCATCAGCTCGTCGGCTTTGCCCAGCTCAGTGGCCATCAGGTCCTCGATGCGGGCCACGCCGTCCCGGACATCCTGCGCAAAGGCGGGATCCCCGAAGTCGACCCCCGCCACCACGGTCGCTGGTGTCCTCACCCTGCCAACATACTGGGAACTATGGATACGCGAGCGGACGTGGTTGTCGTGGGGGCCGGCCCCGCCGGTTCTGCTGCCGCGGCATGGGCGTGTCGGGCCGGCCGCGATGTGCTCGTCATCGACTCCGCGCAGTTTCCGCGCGACAAGGCCTGCGGCGACGGGCTCACCCCGCGCGCGGTGCTGGAGATGCAGCGGCTGGGCCTGGGTTCGTGGCTGGCCGGGCGGGTACAGCACCGGGGCTTGCGGATGTCGGGGTTCGGCGCCGACGTCGAAGTCGAGTGGCCGGGTCCGTCGTTCCCGGCGACGTCGAGCGCCGTGCCGCGGACCGAACTCGACGACCGGATCCGCATGGTGGCCTCCGACGACGGTGCGAAAATGATGCTCGGCGTGAAAGCCGTTGATGTGCGCCATGATTCGTCTGGCCGCGCGGAGGCGGTGGTGCTCGACTCGGGCGCCGAGATCGGCTGCGGCGAGCTGATCGTCGCCGACGGCGCACGTTCGACGCTGGGGCGCGTGTTGGGCCGCGAGTGGCATCAGGAGACGGTCTACGGCGTGGCGGTCCGCGGGTACATCGCCACGCCGCGGGCAAGCGAGCCGTGGATCACGTCGCACCTGGAACTGCGCTCGCCGGAGGGCAAGGTGCTGCCCGGGTACGGCTGGATCTTCCCGCTCGGCAACGGCGAGGTGAACATCGGCGTCGGGGCGCTCGCCACCGCGAAGCGCCCGGCCGACGCGGCGCTGCGGCCGCTGATGTCGTACTACACGAAGCTGCGCCGCGAAGAGTGGGGCTTCGACGGGGAACCGCGCGCCGGGCTCTCGGCGCTGCTGCCGATGGGCGGAGCGGTGTCGGGCGTCGCCGGGCCGAACTGGATGCTGATCGGCGACGCCGCCGCATGCGTCAACCCGTTGAACGGCGAGGGCATCGACTACGGGCTCGAGACCGGCCGGCTGGCGGCCGAACTGCTGGGCACCGGCGATCTGACCGCGGCGTGGCCGGCGGTGCTCTCGGCCCACTACGCACGGGGGTTCTCCGTGGCGCGCAGGTTGGCCCTGTTGCTGACGTTTCCGCGGTTCCTGCCGTCGACGGGACCTCTCGCCATGCGGTCAGCGGCGCTGATGACCATCGCGGTCCGGGTGATGGGCAATTTCGTCACCGACGAGGACGAGGACTGGACCGCCCGGGTGTGGCGCGGCGCCGGTCTGCTGTCGCGGCGCATCGACGACCGCGCGCCGTTCAGTTAGTTGTCAGGTTCCTTGCGAGAAGTGGTGGAGGCCGTGAGACCCAAAGCGATGAGCACGTCGGCGGCGGTGATGAACAGACCGAACCAGTACGCCCACCTCACCGTGGGGTCCGGCTGCGATGCGAAGTACATGATCAAGAAGATCGGCCCGACGACGCCGAAGACGAACATCATCGCCTGAAACATCAGGTAACGCTTGAACGTCTCCATCGCGGGGCAGAATATCCCGGGTGGCTCAGGTGTACCGGGCTCCGATGCGGACCCGCCGCGACGACATCGATCCGCAGGGGGCGATCGACCGCGCCCTCGCAATGGGTCTCGTCGGATTCGGCGACGCGGGGTTCGGTGACCGGTTGGCTCGTCGAATCGCCCGGGTCGCGGACATCCACGACGGGTCGTTCGTCTGGACCCGCGACGCGGACGGGCTGTTCTGGCTGGGCCGCATCGACGGCCCGTATCGTCGCGACGACCACGCGGATGCCGTCGCCGTGGACCTCGTACACGTGCGGCCGTGCCGCTGGCTTGTCGAACCGGTAGGCGAATCCGGCGTTCCCGCAGCCGTTCTCGCGACGTTCGGCCGAGGCGGACGCAACTTCCAGCAGACCCACAGTCCGGACGTCGGCCCGCAGACGGAACGCATCTGGCACAGCCGCGTCGGGCGAAAGTTGTAGAGCTCGACTAAATGTAAGTCAAGCTAGCGGAGCTGTTCACCGACAAGTCTCGGGATTACCCTGGCACACAGAGGCGTTCAAACTAGGCATCGGCGGAAGGAACCTCGATGCTCGGTCTGACAGTTCGATACATACTTTCCGCGATCGCCGTCGCGGCAGCGGCTTTGGGCTTCGCGGCCACCGCACCTGCCACGCCGCAGGGGCCGTGTGCGGACGTGCCTTTTGTCGGTGTGTGTACGCCGTGGCGCGAGGCACCACGCGGTGCGTCCGCGAATTCGCGGTTCGATCCGACACTGCCGATCGTCAAGAGCGACCCAGGCAATCCGCAACAGCCCGCCGACTTCGGCTAGCAGGTAGGTTCCTCATCGGCTGGGCCAGCGCGTGTCGACGATGTCGAGAAAATGCGGCAGGCCAGCGCGGTAGCGGGCGCGATCGGCGTTCTTGAACGGCACCCACCACGGCGCCTGGAACAACTCGACGATCTTCACCATGTCGCCGTTGTAACCCGAGGCCTGCAGCACGCCGTTGGCGGCATAGCGGCCGCCCTCGTTGGCACCTTCCATGGTGGTGACGTTCTGGTCGGTCTTGATCCACTCGCCGGCGAGAAAGAGATTGTCGATGCCGGTGACCGCGGTAGGACGACGGTTCCATGACCCGGGGTCCTGGATGAACAGCGGTTCGTCGTTGCGCACATCGGGCGTACCCGAGTCGATGATCGCGGGGTCGAGGAACCAGGAGTGCACCATGTCGTCGTCGACGACCTTGTCGGTGTCGTTGAGATGGGCCTTGATCTGTGCCCAGGCCTCCTTGGCGATCTCTTGTGGGGTGCAGTCGCGGGCGCTTCTGCGGTTGAAGTTGCCCGGTGTGCTCCAGTCCGAAATGATCGCCGAGAGACACTCTTTGACCGTGCCGTCGCCGTACGTCGTCAGGCTCTTCTTCCAGAACTGCTCTTCGCTGATCGACGTGATCGCCCAGCCGGAGTCGACGTAGTTGACGTGTCCCTTCGTCACGTCGACGCGCTCCTTGAGGTAGAACATCAGCCCGTTCATCCACTCGGTGCGCAGCAGCGCGATGTTGGCCAGTTGCGGGTCGGCCTCGAGTAGGTCCGGCGTCAGCACCGCGGCCAGTTTCTCGCATGGGATTGCCGAGACGTACCAGTCGGCGGTGACCTGTTGCGGTACCCCGCTGTCGCTGACCACGGTCGCCGCCTGAATGTGCTTGCCGTCGGCGGTGAGCCGCGCGAGTGCCTGGCCGATGCGGAACGTCACGCCCTGCTCGCGTAGGTACTCCACCCAGGGGTCGAGCCACTGCGAGCTCGTCGGGCCGTTGAGCACCCGGTCGAATCCCTTGTTGTCGGAGTCGTTTCCGAACAACAGGATCGACCAGACCGATGCCTCACCGACCAAACCGATCGAATGTGCGCTGGCGTCTTTGGATTTCGATGCCGCGAGGTTGCGAATGATGCCGTCGGCGAGATAGCGGTTGTATTCGGCGGACTTCTTGTTCGCGCCGATGTAGTCCTCCCACGTCATGTGCTCCCACTGGCCGAGTTTGCGTTCGGTGCTGCTGGTGACGTAGACGGCGAGTTTCTGTGCGGCGTAGATGGCTTCCCATGGCGGCAACCGGAACAGCGTTTCGAAGACGGTGGCCACCGAGTCGATGAACGCCTTCGGCGTGATCGGATTCGGGATCATGGGCAATGGGAACGGCAGCGGGATCGTCAGATCGTGACGCCCGAGCCCGGAATGCAGATACGACGTCGCCCGGGTCAGGTTGTCCCAGGCGCCATTGGCGTTGCCAGGAAACGGAACCCGACGCATCGTGTCGGTGACGTTGCGATAGAAGCCGGGGAAGAACCGGAAACCGTGCTCGGCGGGCAGCGGTGTCGAGCCGGAGTTCGGCACCGGAATGGACCTGGCCTTACCGCCGAGCGCCTTGCGCTCATACACCGTGACGCTGTAGCCGCGCTCGACGAGTTCGTGTGCGGCAGTCAGTCCCGCGATCCCGGCGCCGAAGACCGCGACCGACTTGCCGGGCGCCGCGCGGGCGGTCGGCGGTATCGCCATCAGAGCCGCCGCGGTGGCCGTGCCCATCACGAACGTCCGGCGCGACAACCGTCGCGATTCGCCGCCACCCGACATCCCGCCACCGCCTTGTTCGCGGACCCCGTCGAAGCAATAAGTTAACGGCGATTCTCACGACTGCGTTGTACGACACGCCGGGTGACACCGGTTTCAGCGGGACGAAGTTGTCGGTTGAGTCGTCAGTTCAGCGGCTTGGTGGCCGCGTGCAACGCGACGATGCCGCCGGTCAGGTTGCGCCAGCGCACCCCCGACCAGCCGGCACCGGAGATCTGACGCGCCAGCTGCGCCTGGTCGGGCCAGGCACGAATCGACTCGGCGAGGTAGACGTAGGCCTCCGGATTCGACGACACCGCCCGGGCGATCCGCGGCAGCGCCTGCATGAGGTACTCCTTGTACGCCGTCGCGAACACGCGGTTCGTCGGCGTGGAGAACTCGCACACCACCAGCCGGCCGCCGGGGCGGGTGACACGCGCCATCTCGCGAAGACCCGCGGTGTGGTCGACGACGTTGCGCAGCCCGAAACTGATCGTCACCGCGTCGAAAACGCCGTCCGCGAACGGCAGTCGCGTCGCGTCGCCTGCCACCTTCGGCACGTCGCGGGCGCTCCCTGCGGACAGCATGCCGACGGAGAAGTCCGCCGCCACGCACCACGCGCCTGAGGCGGCCAATTCGACCGTCGACACCGCGGTCCCTGCCGCGAGGTCGAGCACCTTGTCCCCCGGCCCGATGCGCAGCGCCTCGCGCGTCGCCCGCCGCCAGAACCGGTCCTGGCCCAGCGACATCACGGTATTGGTCAGGTCGTAGCGCCGGGCCACCGCGTCGAACATCGACGCCACATCGTGTGGGTCCTTCGCCAAGGTTGCGCGGCTCATGCCGTTTACCGTAGCCGTGGCTGTTCCCTCTCCGCGAGCGACCGCGTTTGCACGCCAATGTGCGGCGTGTCGGTGGACAGACACGGTCGCTCGCGGAAGGGGGTCAGGCGGCGACGTGCCGGCGGCGCCGGCCGATCACGTCCTCGTAGTGGCCGAGGAGTTCGTCGCAGATCGTCGGCCACGTCCGGTTGAGCACGCTGCGGCGCGCGGCCGTCGAATACCGTTGCCGCTCAGAGATCAGATGATCGACGGACTGCGGCAGCCGCGCCTCGAACTCGTCGACTGCCAGCAGCAGGCCGGTGCGGTAGGGGGCGACGAGGTCGCGGGGGCCGCCGGCATCCGGCGCGATCACCGGCAGGCCCGACGCCATCGCCTCCTGCACGGCCTGACAGAAGGTCTCGTGTTCTCCCGGATGCACGAACACGTCCATGCTGGCATACGCGCTCGCCAGTTCCCGGCCGTACAGCGCACCGGTGAAAACGGCTGCCGGCATGAGGTTTTGGAGCTTGGCCCGGTCAACGCCGTCGCCGACGATCACCAGTTGCAGGTCGTCGCGCGTCGCCAGACCCGCCAGCCGCTCGACATGCTTCTCCGGAGCCAGCCTGCCGACAAAGCCGACGACCGGCTTGCCGTCGGGCGACCATTGCCGCCGTAGGCCGTCATCGCGGGCCGAGGGCGCGAAGCCGGTGATGTCGACACCGCGAGCCCACTTATGGACCCGCGGAACACGGTGGGCCATCAGGTTTTCCATCGCGGCCGTCGACGGCGCCAGGGTGCGGTCGGCGCGGCTGTGCAGATGGCGTGTCCATGCCCATGCGGCGCGCGCGGTGAAGCCGACGCCATAGCTCTCGGCGAAACCCGCGACGTCGGTCTGGAATACGGCGACGGTCGGGACACCGAGGCGGCGCGCGGCGTGCAAACCGCCGTAGCCGAGCAACGCCGGCGACGCCAGATGCACCACGTCGGG
Source organism: Mycobacterium sp. IS-1556 (assembly GCF_001499985.1). Classification (NCBI taxonomy): domain Bacteria; kingdom Bacillati; phylum Actinomycetota; class Actinomycetes; order Mycobacteriales; family Mycobacteriaceae; genus Mycobacterium; species Mycobacterium sp. IS-1556. The sequence goes on along the minus strand of NZ_LQIM01000034.1, from coordinate 25,269 downwards.
GTCGAATCCCCTTAGCACGCCGAGCATCCGGGGCCGCGGCACGCCGAGGGGCAACGATGTGATCTTGGGGAACATCCGCGCCGGCACCCGATGTACGCGGACGCCGTCGTGCACGCGGTCGGCGGGCGGTTCACCGCGGGGGGTGTCGGGAGCGATGACGAGGGCTTCGTGTCCGGTGCGGCGGAGATGCTCGATCACGCGAAGCACCGAGTTGGTGACGCCGTTGACATTCGGGAGGAACGACTCTGCGACGATTGCAACGCGCACGCCCGAATACTCTCAGCGAAGCGTGTCGCGAAGGTTGCCGTCAGGAAGATGGCACGCGAAAAACTCGTGCGCTCAACGGGTGCTGCGTAGCGTTGCCGTCGAGTATCGTGCGCACCAGGAAGGGGCGGTTGACATGCGGATATCCCGAATCGCGGCGGTTTTGGCGCTGTCGGCGCTACTCGCCGCGGTGGGTTGCACCAGACAGGTCGCGGGCACCGCGCAGCGCCATCCCGACCAACCCCCGCTGACGGTCAGCGAAGACGGGTACGGCGTGGTCGCCGGGTTCGCGGACGCCCCGGTGCGGATCGAGATCTTCACCGAACCCCAGTGCACCCATTGCGCCGACCTGCAAGCCGATTTCGGCGATCAGCTCGCCTACTACATCGGTGTCGGCCAGCTCGAGGTCACCTACCGGCCGCTGATCTTCCTCGACCAAGAGACCGACGGTCATTCGGCGCGGGTGAGCAATGCGCTGTTTCTCGCCACCGAAAGCGGCGCGACGGGCACGCAGTTCCAACGCTTCGTCGAAGAGCTGTGGGCCAACCAGGATCCCGGTGGGCGTGGCCCCAGTGACGACGAGATGGCCGACATGGCCCGGTCAGCGGGTATGCCCGACGAGGTGGTCCAGCGGGTCGCCGGTGGGGGCTCGGCGGTGAACATCGTCGAGATGGACGAGAGCAACTTCGGATATTTGTTCGAGGTCGACCCGCTCGCGACCGGCACACCGACGGTCTACGACCCCGCCGCCGACGAGAAAATCGACATCTACGACAACGACTGGCTCGACAAGCTCATCCAGTCCTGAATTTCCCGGCCGGCTGGGCCCACACCGAAGGTAGGGGAACGCAAAGTGACCCTTTTCGCGGCGGTCTTGCGGCACTTTGCGCCTTTTCGCGAATTAGTTCACGGGCGGCGCGCGGAGATTCGGCGCTCGACGAAAGTCACGCCGGCCAGCGCGACGCCGGCGATCAACCAGCCGACCACCGCGATCGAACTCGCCGGGATGATCGCCAACGCGGCGTTGCGATGCTGCACGCGAACGAGATCCGGGTTGTTGACGTCGTATTCGACGTAGATGTTCATTCCGGTCTCGAGTTCCGACGGATAGAGCACACCCAACTCCGGGCGGTACGTCACACGGTCGGGAGTGACGAACTCGATCGTCGACCGGCGCGGTCCGGCGCTGAGCACCGTCGCCTCGGCCACTCCGAGATGGCGTTCGATCTGCCGGTCGTTTCGCCACGCGCCCAGCACCATCAGCACCGACTGCAGTGTCACCAGACACCCGAGGATGACGATCCCGATGCGGATGCGACGGAACACCCGCTGCCGCCGCGTCTCGGTCGGGTCGGCCGTCAGCCGGGGAAGGACGCGGCGCGCCCACCGGATCGGTTTCATCAGGCGGCCGATGGCTACCGTCCCGCTCACGGAAGCAGTCTCGTTCGCTCCGCTCACGGAAGCAGTCTCGTTCGCTCCGCTCACGGAAGCAGTCTCGTTCGCTCCGCTCACAGGGCTGCCTTGATCGACGCGTGCAGCGCCCGCAGCGACGACCGGTCGGCCTTCACCTCCAGCACCCGCATGCCGTCGTAGGGTTCGCCGAGCGCGGCGGCCAGGTCGTCCACCTCGAGCTGGCGGCTCTCGACGTGATACGCCCGGCACAACGCGCCGACGTCGACGTCGTGTGGGGTTCCGAAGACCCGCGACGATACGTCGGAAAACCGCGGATCGCCCTGCTCGAGCAGTTCGAAGATCCCGCCGCCGTTGTCGTTGGACACCACGATGGTCAGGTTGCGCGGCGTCGGCTCGGTCGGCCCGATCAACAGACCCGAGCTGTCGTGCACGAACGTCAAATCCCCGAGCAGCGCGATCGTGCGCCTCGGCCCGCTGCCCTCACCCGCCCGCTCGTGCGCGAGGGCCGCCCCGATCGCCGTCGACACCGTGCCGTCGATACCCGCGACGCCGCGGTTCGAGCGCACCTTGACGTCGTGGGTGTCCAAGCCGACCAGCGCGGCGTCGCGCACCGGGTTCGACGCCCCCAACACCAGCTGGTCGCCCGGCCGGACGGCATCGGCCACCGCCGCGGCCACGTGCAGGCCGGTCTTGAGCGGATGCGCCTCCAGTTGCGTACGGACCGCCGCCATCGCGTGCCGGTGCACCTCGGCACAGCGGTCCAACCAGGCCGGATCCGGCGCGCCCGCGGTGACGGCGCGGGTGCCGGTGGCTTGCGAGTTCCCCGACACGTCGGGCCACCGGGGGCCGGTCGTGAGCGCAAATACCGGCACCGACGGATCGGCCAGCAGCGCCGACACCGGTCGGTGCAGCGTCGGGCGGCCGAGCATGATGACCTGCTTCGGACGCACCAGCCGCAGCGCGAAGGGGTGCAGCGGGTTGTCGGCGGGCGGCGCCGTGGGTTCGGCGACGGTCGGCAGCGCCGCCAGGTTCGGATGCTCACCCGCGCCGTGTCCGGCGATCACGACGGTGTCTGGGGTCAGGTCGATGTCGAGCGGCTGGTCGAACGTCACCGGCGGGGTGTACGTCCACGGCTTGCCGCCCGGCCGGCCCTCCGGCACATAGCCGCCCGGCTCCCTCGCCTCGCTGGCGTCGGGGACAAGCGGCTCCCGCAGCGGGATGTCGAACTGCACCGGACCGGCGTTGGCGGTGCGAGACCCCTTGGCGGCCACCAGTATTCGGCACACCGCCGAGCGCCATTGGGCGTTCAACTCGTCGAGTCGTTCAGGGGCTTCCTCCGCCAGGCCCAGGCTGATCGACGCCCGCACCTGCGTACCGAAGTAACCCAGCTGCTCGAAGGTCTGGTTCGCGCCGGTGCCCAGCAACTCGTACGGCCGGTTGGCGCTGAGCACGACCAGTGGCACCCGCGCGTAGTTCGCCTCGACCACCGCCGGCCCCAGGTTCGCGACCGCGGTGCCCGACGTCATCGCGATGCAGACGGGCGCGCGTTCGGCGACCGCCAACCCGATGGCCAGGAAACCCGCGGTGCGCTCGTCGATTCGCACGTGCAGCCGGATTCGCCCGACGCGGTCGGCGTCCTGCAGCGCGAACGCGAGGGGCGCGTTGCGCGAGCCGGGGCACAGCACGACGTCGCGTACGCCGCCGCGAATCAGTTCGTCGACGACCACGCGGGCCTGCGCGGTCGAGGGGTTCACCACTACAGCCTATCGGCGAGGAAATCCAGCGCCGCTTTGTTGACCGCGTCGGGTCGTTCGAGAAAGCCGAGGTGGCCGGTGTCCGCAATCTCCAGGAAACGGCCGTTGGGGATGGCGTCGGCGACCTCGCGGCTCAGGTGCGGCGGCAGCACCAGGTCGTCGGAGAAACCGATGACGAGCGTCGGCGCCGTAATACTTCGGTAAGACGGCAGATGATTGCCCTGGGGGCTGATCCCGAGCTGTGTGCGCCCGCCGGGCGTCGACTTGGCCGGCCACATGATGAACATGTCGATCCAGTCGCGGACCTTGGCGTCGTCGTTGAGCGTGGCCGGCGAAAAGCTTTCCAGCAAGCGGATTTTCGCGTCGTACTTCGGCGGCAGCGTCAAACCGGACTCAACGAGTTCCCGCTCGGCGGTGCGGAAGAACTCGCGGGTGCGGTCCTCGCGGCCGCGGGTGGCCATCAGCACCGCCCGGTCGACGAGTTCGGGGCGCGCCACCATGAGCTCCTGGGCGATGAACGAGCCCATCGACACGGACACGATGCGCACCGGCGCCGCGTCGAGCTTCTCGATCAGCGCCGCCGTGTCGGCCACCATCGTCTCCGTGGTGAAGCCGGAGGCGTTCTCGGTGGCGCCCACCCCGCGGTTGTCGAACGTGATGCAGCGATAGCCGGCGCGCAGGAACTCGGGCACCTGGTGCAAGTGCCAGGTGCGGCCTGCGCCGCCGTGGCCGGCGATGAACAGGACTGGTGGACCGCTGCCGCGGTCGTCGTAGGCCAAATTCACCTCGACGACGGTACTGCACGGCTGAGCATCCCAGCGCGCCCACGGTGGTGATACTTGCCTGCTGCACATTGTGCATTTCGCACGACCTTCTTAAGCTGGAAGCCCGTCGCCGCAGCTTCGGCGCGCGGTGACGGCGCAAAGGAGGTTGTCGTGAAAGTCGCGATCAGCGGCGCAGGGGTCGCAGGCCCGGCCTTCGCCCACTGGATGCTTCGCGCCGGGCACGAGGTGACCTTGATCGAGAAGGCGCCGAGTTTTCGCACCGGCGGCTATGTGATCGATTTCTGGGGTCTCGGCTATCGCATCGCGCAAAAGATGGGCATCGAGGAGGACGTCCTCGATGCCGGCTACCAGGTTGACGAGCTTCGGTCCGTCCGGGCGGATGGGCGCGTCGCGGCGAGCTTCGACGTCGATCCGATCCGGCGGGCGACCGTCGGCCGGTACACCAGCCTGCCCCGTGGCGACCTGGCAGCAGCGATCTACCGCAGCGTCGAGGACCACATCGAGACGCTCTTCTCCGAGAGCATCTGCGACATCGACGATCGCAGCACCGGTGTGATGGTGGAACTCGAGCGCGAAGGCACGCGTGCGTTCGACATGGTCATCGGTGCCGACGGATTGCACTCCAACGTCCGGAACCTGGTGTTCGGGCCGGAGTCGGCCTATGTGCGCTATCTCGGCTGCCAAGTGGCCGCCTGCGTGCTCGACGGCTATCGGCCGCGCGATGAGCTCGTATACGTGACGCACAACATGCCGGGCCGCCAGATCGGGAGGTTCGCCCTCGACGGAGATCGCACATTGGTGCTGTTCATCTTCCGGTCCTCGGATCCCCAGGTTGCGCCCGACACGGAGTCGAGCAAGAAGCTGCTGCGAGCGGAGTTCGCCGGCGGTGGCTGGGAATGCTCTCAGATTCTCGACGCCCTCGACGGTGTCGACGACATATATTTCGACGTCGTCAGCCAAATCCGGATGGACCGGTGGTCGGCGGGGCGCGTCGCCCTGATCGGTGACGCCGCAGCGTGCGTGTCGCTGCTGGCCGGTGAAGGTACCGGCCTAGCGATGGTGGAGGCGTATGTGCTGGCCGGCGAGCTGGCGAGGAGCCCGGAGGACATCGGCAGGGGGTTCGCCGAATACGAGGCGCGGCTGCGTCACTTCATCGGCCAGAAGCAAGCCGGAGCAACGAAATTCATCTCGTTCTTCGTCGCCCGAACCGGTCTCGGCGTGTGGCTGCGCAACATGGCACTGCGGGCGATGAACTTTCGGCCCCTCGGAGATCTCGTCGTGCAGCGCTCAATTCGCGACGACATCGAGCTGCCCGAGTACGAGCTATGAGCACGACCCCCGGAGCACCCGCTGATCCGAGCCGGCAGTCCGACGACTTCCTGACCGAACTCGAGCGAGCGACCCGCGGACTGCTCGACGTGAATGTGTTGGCGCTCGACCACATAGAGAAACGCATCGGTCTCGCGCCGCTGCGCGCGCTGCAGGCGTTGGACCGGCTCGGTCCGAGTCGGGTCACCGAGTTGGGCGACGAACTCGGCATGCTGCCGTCCACCGCGAGCCGGCTCAGCGACCGACTCGCCGACGCTGGCTACATCACTCGTCGGGTCGCACCGACCAACCGGCGCGCGACGCTGTTGGAGTTGACCGACGGCGGCCGCGCCGTGCTCGACGAGCTCATCGCCCTTCGTGTGCAGGCGTTCGGCGAGGTGACCCGTCATGTCAGCGAGACCGATTGCGCCGCATTGATTCAAGGCGCACGCGCCTTCACTGCCGCGCACCGCAAACTCTCCGAACGGGCACGGACCGAGGCCCCTGATCGCCTCAGGCGAGCTCGGTGAACGCGACGACCGGGATCCGTCGCGGGCCCGCCATCTTCTCGTAGTCGGCGTAGTTCGGGACGAACCGCTTGGCCAGTTCGAACAGCCGGTCGCGTTCCGCGCCGGTGATCTCCTCACCGACGAAGGTGCCGGAGTAGCCGCGGGCCGACAACGTCACGCGCGGATGCGCCTTGACGTTGTGAAACCAGGCGGGATGGCGGTCGCCGCCGTAGTTGGAGGCGATGACGATCACCCGGCCGCCGTCGGTGAAGTAGGTCAGCGGGGTGCTGCGCTTCTTGCCGGTCTTCGCGCCGGTGTGCGTGAGCAAGACCTCTGGCATCACCAGCGACATCGACACATGGCCGTTGGTCGCCTTGATGAGCGCGCGGTCGATGCGCCAGCCATAACGCCGCAGAAATCGACGCGCCCCGCCCGTGCCCATGAGCTTGGCGCCCGCGCGGAACAACGGCGACGGCTGGGTCGGCTCGACCTCGGGAATCCCCACGCCCGCGACGGTAGCGCAGCTGGGATTTCGGCGCGCCACCGATCGCTGCGCTGCTGTCAGCGCGCCGAAACCGCCTTGCCGGAGCGGTCGCGGATGCGCTTGATCGCGGCGTCCCACACCAGCTGCGACGCGGCCTTGAGCTGGGCGGGCTTGATCAGATCGCGGCTCATCAGGGCGGCCGCGGCGGCCTTCGTGGCCGCCGATGCCTTGGACATGTGTCCCGAGTCGAACGGCGGCTGCGGGTCATACTCCATGGACAGCTGGATGGTCTTGGCCTTGGCCTCGCCGCCGATTTGGCCGGCCAGCCACAATCCCAGGTCGAGCCCGGCGGAAACGCCCGCCGCCGTCACGATGTGGTCGCTTTCATGGACGATGCGCTGATCGCCGACGGGCGTGGCGCCGAAGGTTTTCAGGAACGGCAGCGCCGCCCAATGGGACGTGGCCCGTTTTCCCTCGAGCAGGCCGGCTGCCGCGAGGATCAACGCCCCGGAGCACACCGATGCGGTCCACGTCGCGCTCTGGTGGGCTTGCCGTACCCACGCCAGCAGCTTCTCGTCGCGGGCGTGCTCGATGGTGCTGAACCCGCCGGGGATCAGGATGATGTCGGGCGACGGCGTCTCGTCGAACGTGTGCGTCGCACCGATCAGCAGCACACCGGAGTCGGCGGCGATGGGGCCGGGTTCGTGCCACAGGAACCGCACCTCGGTGTCGGGTAGAAAACGCAGCGACTCGTAGGGGCCGATGAAGTCCAGCGCGGTGAAGCCGGGATACAGGACGATGGCAATCTGCATGGTGTCTCCTCAGGCGAACGTTTTGCGGTATTGGTCGGGCGAGATGCCCAGTCGGCGAACGAAATTGCGGCGCAAGGTCTCTGCGCTGCCGAAGCCGCACCTGGCGGCGATGACGGTAACGGTGTCGTCGGTCTCCTCGAGTTGGCGGCGTGCGGCCTCCGTGCGAATCCGTTCGACGTAGGCGCCGGGGGCTTCGCCGACTTCGTCGGTGAAGACACGGGTGAAGTGGCGTGGGCTCATCGCGGCGCGGCGGGCCAGTTCCGGAATGCTGTGCGTCGCACCGGGTTTGTATTCGATGGCTTCCTGCACCGCCCGGATCGGCGCCCGCTTGGCGCGCGGCATCCACACGGGCGCGGCGAACTGGGTCTGGCCACCGGGCCTGCGCAGGTACATCACCAGCCAGCGCGCGACCGTCTGGGCGGCCTCAGTCCCGTGGTCGTCCTCGACGAGTGACAGCGTCAGGTCGATCCCCGCTGTGACGCCGGCGGCCGACCACACGCGGTCGCTGCTGCGGACGAAGATCGGCTCGGGATCGACCGATACATCGGGAAATTCACGCGCCATTCGGTCGGTGAACGCCCAGTGCGTGGTCGCCACACACCCATCGAGCAGGCCGGCCTCCGCGGCGAGGAACGCACCCGTGCAGACGCTGACGACGCGACGCGCGTCCTTCGCGACGGTCTGGATCCAATCGATGACGTCGGGATCGCGGCGGGCCTCGTCGACGCCGTAGCCACCGGGCAGAATCACGGTGTCGACCGGGCGGCGGGGATCGGGTAGTGGTTCCGCGGCGAACGTCAGTCCCGTGCCGGTGCTGACCGATTCGCCGTTCCGGCTGACGACGCTGACGGCGTAGCCCTCGCGCCCCTGTCCCTGCAGGTACATGGATGCGCCGGTGAACACCTCGAACGGGCCGACCAGGTCGAGGGCCTGGACGCCCGGGTAGCCGAGGATGAGCACCGTTCGCACGGGTTCAGTGTCGACCAGCGACGGCGTGGCGTCCATGCCATGTATCCCACAGATTAGGCCATTGCCGTTAAAGACCAGCGAGAAGCTACACACGTGAAGAAAATTCCTACACGAACATAGGAAAAAGCTTCACATATGAATAATTCGTGGTAACTTCGCCCCGTGGCGATAGTCAGTCGGCCTAAAAGGCGCAGCCGCGCGGCCCATCTCGGCCCGGAGCGCCGTCGGCCGCAGGTGCTCGATGCGGCCTTGACCATCACCGTCGAACAAGGAGTGAGCCAGGTGACCATCGGCTCGATCGCCGAGCGTCTCAACGTCACGCGCCCGGTGGTCTATGCCTGCTTTTCCGATCGGGTGCAGATCATCACCGCGCTGTTGGAGCGTGAGACGGCCACGTTGCGCGATGCGCTGGTCGAGTCGTTGCACTCCGCCCGCGGCGACAATCCGGAAGAGGCGTTCGTCGCCGGCTATCAGGCGCTGCTGCGAGTCGTGGTGGCTCGTCCGCAGTCCTGGCGGTTCGTCTTCTTCGCCACCCCTGACCCGGCGGTGGCCAGCCGGTTCGTGCGCGTGCGGGCGCAACTCGGCGAGGCCACCGCGGCATGGCTGCGGCCGGTGCTGACCAAATGGTGGTCGATGACCGAGGCCGAAGCCAAGCTGCCAATCCTGGTCGAGTTGCTGATGTCGTCGTGCGAGGCGGCCGTGCGGTCGCTGCTCGAAGACGAAAACCAATGGACCGCCGACGATCTCGGCGCGCTGTACGGACGGATGATGAGCCACGCCTTCAGCGTGGCCTGAGCGCCGGAACCCATTCGGGGCGGCTGGGCTGCCGCCACTCACTCCATGAAGGGAAAAATGCATGGCGACAAGGACTTCGGAAAACCGCACGGGACGCGCGCTCACGCGTGCGCTGAGTCGGGCGCGAACCGTCACCACGAAGGGCGACCGCTCGAGCGTCACCCCGCACGGCGACTATGGATTCTTCGGTCCTGGCTCGGTGACCTGGAAGGTGTGGGGCTACCCGACGTCGTTGACGGTCGGGTTCCAGCGCGCGGTCGTCATCGAGGAACTCGACCCGAATCTGATCGCGGCGGTGGACACCACCCACGACATCTACAAGCGGCCCCGAACCCGCTACGACCGCACCCTGCACTACTTCGCCCTGGTGGCATTCGGCGGGTCCCACGAAACCACCACGGCCTCCGACGTTCTGGTCAAGATCCACTCCAAGGCGATCGGCACCGAACCCTACGGCGGCGGCCGCTACGACGCCAACGACCCCGACTCCCAGCTGTGGATCCACCTGACCGCATGGCATTCGATCCTCTACGCCTACGAGAAGTACGGTCCCGGTCCGCTGACGGCCGAAGAGGAAGCCCGGTACTGGCAGGACTGCGCCGTGGCGGCCCAGCTGCAGACCTGCTCACCCGACGACGTGCCCAGCACCCGCGACGGAGTCCGGGACTACTTCGACCAGATGCGGCCGCAGTTGGCGGCCAGTGACATCGCCGTGCAGGCGATGCGTCACCTCCTCGACGCCGAGGTGATGATGCCCAAGATGCCGCGGGCCGCCCGACCGGTCTCCTGGCTGGCCGCCAAGATCCTGCGGGCCGGCACCATCGCCACCATGCCTCGCTGGATGCGCCAAGCAAGCGGGTGCGACCAACCCCGCATCGTCGACGTCGCCGTCCGGCCGATCCTATGGACCGCGTTTCGGCTGATCTCCCTCAGCCCCCGCGCCGAGCTGGCGGTGCTCAAGATCCTCTCGCCGATGACCCATCCCGTCGTGGCTCCCGTCAAACTCGGCGTGCCACCGGTCAATCCGGAGATCGTGTCGCCCGCCGAGGCTCAGCGTCGCTACGGCGTCGAGCCACCAGCACGCGCTCATCGGGAGCTCCGCGCCCGCCAGGCAGCGCGAGTCTTCGGCCAGGGCATCGAGCCAAGCGACGAAGGACTCATCGAGTCCGAACCGATCCTGGGCTCCCTGAACTGAGCCGACACCGACAAGACGAGAACACCATGAAAATCGCTGCCATCCTTCGGGACCGCGTCACGATCGCCCTAGCAGCCGCCGCGATGGTCGGGGCGGGGTTCTTCGCCCTGTACTGGCCGACGTCCCTGAACGAGTACGACCCGTGGGGGGTTCGCATCCAATGCGGATCGGGTTTGGCCGCCGACTTCGATCAAGCAACGATTGCCGAGGACGTCGGCACCGCGAATTCGGTCGCCGCGAACTTGGTTGCCGCACCGCCCAATCCGAGTTACGTCGACCGGTGCCGCACAGCGCTCTGGCAGCGCCGCGCTTGGGCCGCTGCCCTGTTGTCGGTCGGCGTGGTCGTGGCGATCGCCCTCCTACTCGCGCGACATCGCCAGCAGTCGACACCCCCTTTCGCTGACGCCGAACGCAATCGATGACCAACCCGTATCCGCGGCTGCTCTCACCGCTGGACCTTGGCTTCACCACGCTGCGCAATCGCGTGGTGATGGGGTCGATGCACACCGGTCTGGAGGATCGAGCACGTGACGTCGACCGCCTCGCCGCCTACTTCGCCGAGCGGGCCCGCGGTGGCGTGGGCCTCATCATCACCGGCGGGTACGCACCGAACCGGACCGGGTGGTTGCTGCCGTTCGCCGCGGCGATGACGTCGTCGGCCGACGCCAGAAGGCACCGGCGCGTCACGTCGGCGGTCCACGCCGAGGACGGCAAGATCCTGCTGCAGATCCTTCACGCCGGCCGCTACGCCTACCACCCGCTGTCGGTGTCGGCGTCATCGATCAAGGCGCCGATCAACCCGTTCCGGCCCCGCGCGCTGCGCGACGTCGAGGGAACCATCGACGACTTCGTGCGCTGCGCGGTCCTGGCCCGCGAAGCCGGCTACGACGGCGTTGAGATCATGGGCAGCGAAGGCTATCTGCTCAACCAGTTCCTGGCGCCGCGCACCAACCGGCGCACCGACGCGTGGGGCGGGACGCCCGAAAAGCGGCGCCACATGCCGGTCGAGATTGTCCGCCGTACCCGCGCGGCGGTGGGCCGTGACTTCATCGTCTGCTACCGCATGTCGATGGCCGACTTCGTGCCGGACGGCCAGAGCTGGGACGAAATCGTGGCGCTGGCAACCGAAGTCGAGGCGGCGGGCGCGACGATCATCAACACCGGTATCGGATGGCACGAGGCGCGCGTGCCGACGATCGTCACCTCGGTTCCCAACGCGGCGTTCGTCGACTACAGCAACGCGGTCGCCGCCCATGTGTCGATTCCGGTCGTGGCATCCAACCGCATCAACATGCCGCAGTCGGCCGAACAGATCCTCGCCGACGGTCGCGTCCAATTGATCTCGATGGCCCGTCCCCTGCTCAGCGACCCCGAGTGGGTACGCAAGGCCGCCTCGGATGCCGCCGACGAGATCAATACGTGCATCGCGTGCAATCAGGCGTGTCTGGACCATGCGTTCGCCCACCGAACCGTGTCGTGTCTGCTCAATCCCCGCGCGGGTCGCGAGACCACGTTGGTGCTGCATCCGGTGCGCCGGCGTAGACGCGTGGCGGTCGTCGGCGCCGGACCCGCGGGACTGTCCGCGGCGGTCACCGCCGCCGGACGTGGACACACCGTCACCCTTTTCGAGGCCGACACTGCGATCGGCGGTCAATTCGACCTGGCGCGAAGGGTTCCCGGCAAGGAGGAGTTCGCCGAAACCATCCGCTACTACACGCGGATGCTCGACAAGCACGGTGTCGACGTGCGACTGGGTACCCGGGCCACGGCCGACGCCCTGACCGACTTCGACGTCGTCGCGCTCGCCACCGGCGTCGCGCCACGCATGCCGGACATCACGGGCATCGACCACCCAAAGGTGCTGTCCTATCCGGAGGTACTGCTCGGTGCGCCCGTCGGCGCCCGCGTGGCGGTGATCGGGGCGGGAGGCATCGGGTTCGACGTATGCGAATTTCTGGTCACCGACGAGTCGCCGACCCTCGACCTCGAGAAGTGGAGGGCCGAGTGGGGGCTGCTGGAGCCCGGTCGGGGGCCGCACGAGGCACGCGGGGCGCTGACCGACCCGATACCGCTAGCCCCCGCCCGCGAGGTGTACCTGTTGCAGCGAACGAACAGTCCGCAGGGCAGGCGTCTGGGCAGGACGACCGGCTGGGTGCACCGCGCGTCGCTGAAGGCCAAAGGCGTCCAGCAACTCTCCGGAGTCAACTACGAGCGCATCGACGACGAGGGACTGCATGTCAGCTTCGGCCGGAACCACTCCGGTGCCCGAGTGCTCCACGTGGACAACGTCGTGGTGTGCGCCGGCCAGGAAGCGGTTCGCGACCTCGTCGACGCCCTCGAAGCTCTCGGCACCACACCGCACGTTATCGGAGGTGCCGCAGTGGCCGCCGAACTGGACGCCAAGCGCGCCATCCGCGAGGGCACCGAACTCGCCGCCCGGCTCTGAGCCGCTCACCACACCAGCGGCGCCAGGTGCTTCTGAGCGTAGGCGCGCACGGCGTCGTCGTCGGTGACATCGAGTACCGGTGTGCGCACCTGCGCGAGCGAGCCCGCGAGGCGGATGTGCAGTTCGCTGACGGCCAGCAGGTCGTCGTCGGGCATCCTCGCACCGGCGGCACGCAGCGCCTTGGCCATGGCCGCCGACGCGCTCTCGAGGAATTCCTCGGCCTCGTCGAACATCCCCGACATCGCGGTCAGGTCGCCGTCGAGTTGCAGGAACCGGCGCATGATCGGCTCGCCGGTGAGCAGCCGCAGGCCTTCGCAGAACGCCGCGACGGCGGCTTCCTTGGCACCCGACTCGATGCCGACGGTCTGCAGCCGCGCCATCGCGAAATCGAATGTCTGCCTGCCGAGTTCGGTGATCAACGCGTCGCGGCTGGGGAACCGGCGGTAGAGCGTGCTGCGGCTGACGCCGGCCTGCCGCGCGATGACGTCCATGCTGGCCCGGCCCACACCGACCAGCGCGACCTCTTCGGCGGCGGCCTTGAGGATCGCCGCCCCCTGCTCGGTGCGGCTGGCGTTGTTGCGGAGGCGTCGCATCGTTGCAGACTAAACCGGGCAGCCGGGCGGCGGCGCGAACGAATCGAGGGCGACCGAGCGGTGCAGCCGGACCAGCTTCTCGTACTCCAACCGGTTGCGCGCCAATGGGATCAACAACAGCCTGTCGGGCAGCACCCGCCAAGCCAGCTGCAGCACCCGGGTGTAGAGCTCGAACTCGCGGTCGTGCCGTGCCGTCCATTGGAAGCCGGTGAGCTCGCGGATACCCGGATGAAGGATGCCGAACGAACACACCTTCACCACGCGGCCGGCGATCGGCCGCAGCAGCAGCCACGGCGGCGTCAACGCAAGTCGCAGCGGCGGCGGCAGCAGCAAGGTCGGCAGCGGAAGCCGCGTCAGGTTGTCGGTGACGCGGCGCAGGAACGGGTTTGAGGCGAGCTCCGTTTCCACCATGGCGTCGTAGTAGCGGACGGCGTCGGCGTACGTCGCGGGTAACTTCGCGTTCTTGCCGGGCAGCTCCAACGACCGGAACGCATCGAGCAGCTGCTGGTAGGCGGCGTCCTTCTCGGCGTCCGACAGCGTGATCCCGGTGCACGGCGTGAACGAGTTGAGCACCACGAACATCCCGCTCACCGCGATCCAATTCCACAGCTTCGGATCCAGCGCGCTGTAGCGCACACCGGAAAAGGCGCCGCTGCCACGTCCGCGTACGTCGCGATGCAGCTGTTTGAGCCGGTCCGATTCGGCGACCCGGTCGGCGGGGTCGCCCCATATCGCGAGAAACGCCGAAAAGCCGCTGCGGACACCGCGATCGGCGAAGTTGGCTTCGAAGCGCCCAGTTTTGTCGACCGCCGCGGCGACCGGCACCAGCGCCACCTCGTCGTAGGCCGCCGCCCCAAAGAACCCGCCGAGCGTGCTGCCGGAGTGCTTACGGAATTCGGCCATCACCTTGGGGCGGACCTCGCCACGCTGGATCGGCGATGCTTCGACGGTTTCGGACATGGCGCCTCCAGACTGGGTTGACACACAGAGTAGCGATTTGTGTCAACGTGTCAACGGATGGCAGGCACTCACCCGCTCGATCCACCACTGCCGGCGCTCGGGCGGGGCGGCCAACGCCTGCAGCCGTGCCGGATCCGGCAGCACCGGTGCGACCGGCAAGTAGCCGCCGTCCGGCCTGACCGGCTCGGCGACGTCCTCGACGAACAATCCGCCGGTCCCCAGTCCGCAGGCGTGTCGCAGCTCCGGCAGTGCGGCGGCGGCGAGCAACCCGCGGCCGATGCCGACCGCGGAGTCCAGCGCGCTGGACACCACGATCGGGATGTCGATCTGCGTCGCGATGTCGAGCAACCTGCGCACCCCGCCGAGCGGGGCGACTTTGAGCACCGCGACATCGGCCGCCTTGGCCCGCACGACGTACAGCGGGTCGTCGGCCTTGCGGATGCTCTCGTCGGCGGCGATCGGCACGTCGACCCTCCTACGCAATTCGGCGAGTTCGGCGACCGTCGCGCAGGGCTGTTCGAGATACTCCAGCGGGCCGTCGGCGGTCAGCGCGGCGGCCGCTTCCACGGCCTCGGCGACCTCCCACCGCGCGTTGGCGTCGACCCGAACCGTGGGAACCAGCGCGCGCACGGCGTTGACCCGCGCGACGTCGTCGGCCAACGACTGACCGGGTTCGGCGACCTTCACCTTCACGGTGCGCGCACCGGGGAAGCGAGCCAGCACCTCGGGCACGTCAGCGGCGTCGACAGCCGGGACGGTCGCGTTGATCGGGATGCGGCTTCGGTGCGCTGCGGGCGCTGGTTCGTAGGCTGCTTCGAGGGCCGCGGCCAACCAGTGCGCGGCTTCAGGCGGCTCGTATTCGAGGAACGCGCCGAACTCGCCCCAGCCTGCCGGTCCGTCGATCAGCGCCACCTCGCGAACGGTGATGCCGCGGAAGCGAACTCGCATCGGCAGCGCCACGACGTGCAGGCGGTCGAGGATGTCGTCGAGATCCGGCACGCCCACCATACTGCCGCGTCGAGGCCGATGTTTGAACCAAACCGGCCCCGGGCATGCTTAAGAAACTTAAATGAATGCGAGGAGCGACGTGCGAATTCGAACCCTGATCCCGTCCGGTCTGGCCGTCACGGCGACGGCGGTCATCGGTGGGCTGGCGAGCCGGTCCGCGCAATCCGCGTGGTACGCGAACCTGCGCAAGCCGCCGTATCAGCCTCCGCGCCAAGCGTTTCCGATTGTCTGGCCGGCGCTGTACGCCGACATCGCGGTGGTGTCGGCCTCGACGCTCGACGAGTTGGACCGCCGCGGGCAGTCCGACCAACGACGCCGCTACCTCGCGGCGCTGGTGACCAACCTGGTGCTCAACGGGAGCTGGTCCTGGCTGTTCTTCAACCAGCACCGCTTGGCAACGTCCGCGGTGGCGGCCGGTGCGCTGACGGTCAGCAGCGCCGACCTCACGCGTCGAGCGATGGCCGTACAGGGCGGGCGTGCCACCCCGCTTGCGCTGTACCCGCTGTGGTGCGCATTCGCCACCGCGCTCTCGACGCACATCTGGTGATTGAACCGGCGGTGATCGGTTCCCGGCCGGCACCGGGCGGCATCTGGCCCATCGATCAGCGGCGACCGCGGCGGCCGACGGCCTTCAGTTCGTCAAGGCACTCATCGATGACGGTTGACAGCTCCCGGTCCTCACCATCGGTGAGCCAGCGCTCGAAAGCGACCTTGAACACCGCGATTGCCGCTTCGGCGGTCAGGCTGGCGGCGGGTTCACCAACTCCGCGGCGGCGCAGGGCATCCGACGTCGCCGCGGCGAGTCGAGCCATCTTGATCAGCTCGCGCTCCTGCAACGACGGGTTCGCGGCGATGATCTGTCGGCGCGTGCGGTCGTGTTCGCGTCGCCCGCGAATGAGTTCGGCGAAGGCACGCAGGCCGTCTGCGACGGCGTCGATCGGCGGGACCGATTCGCCCGCTTCCGCCACCGCACGGGTGACCAACTCTTCGAGCACACCGTCGCCGCGGAACAACACCTCGCGCTTGTCGGCGAAATAGCGGAAGAACGTTCGCTCCGTCAGGCCGGCCCGCTGTGCTATCTCGGTGACCGTCGTCCGGTCGAAGCCGCGCTCGCCGTAGAGCTGCAGCGCGGCGTCCTCGAGGCGACCGCGCGCATTGGGCTCCCATCGGCTCATGGCAGAGATCCTAGGTGATGACAGTTCCTGTCATCAGTAGTACAGTGATATCAGTAACTGTCATCACGTGGTCGGTCGTCGAGCGCACGGAAGGAAACCCATGCCACGCAGAAGCTTCGACATCACCATTCCCGACCTGTCCGGCAGACGTGCCGTCGTCACCGGTGCGAGCGACGGCATGGGTCTGGGCATCGCCACTCGACTTGCCGCGGCGGGCGCGGAAGTCCTGATGCCGGTGCGCAATCCGCGCAAGGGTGAGGCCGCGCTGGCCACCATCCGGCAGCAGGTCCCCGATGCGGACGTGTCGCTGCGCGCACTGGACCTTTCGTCGCTGCGCTCCGTCGCCGCGCTCGGCAAGACCCTGCTGGACGAGGGCCAGCCCATTCACGTTCTCATCAACAACGCCGGTGTCATGACGCCGCCCGATCGGCAGACCACCACGGACGGCTTCGAGTTGCAGTTCGGCACCAACCACCTCGGCCACTTCGCCCTGGTCGCCCACCTGCTGCCGCTGCTACGTGCCGGGCGGGCCCGCGTGACCTCGCAGATCAGCGTTGCGGCGAACCGCAACGCGATCAACTGGAACGATCTGAACTGGGAGCGGTCCTACAACGGTATGCGCGCCTACAGCCAGTCGAAGATCGCGTTCGGTCTCTTCGGCCTGGAACTGGACCGGCGCAGCGAGGCCGGCGGCTGGGGCATCACCAGCAACCTGTCCCACCCTGGAGTCGCCCCGACAAACCTGCTCGCCGCCCGGCCCGAGGTCGGACGCGACACCGACACCCTGGGCGTGCGTGCGATCCGCGCGCTGTCCGCCCGCGGCATCCTCGTCGGGACGGTGCAGAGCGCGCAGCTTCCCGCCCTCTACGCCGCCACCTCCCCCGACGCCACCGGCCGCGGGTTCTACGGGCCCCGCGGACTCGGGCATCTAGGCGGCCCTCCCGGCGAGCAGAAGCTCTACAGCCGACTGCGCAGCACCGATGACGCCCAACGCATCTGGCGTATCTCCGAAGAACTCGTCGACTGCACCGTTAGACGCCGATTGTGAAACTGGCGACGCTTTGAGCCGCTACAGCGTCGCCGGATTCACAATCGGTCGTTGAATTACACCGTCGCGCGGTCGCGGCCGTCCCAGTACGGCTTGCGGAGCTCCTTCTTGAGGACCTTGCCGGTCGGATTGCGCGGCAGCTCGTCGGTGATGTCGACGGTCTTCGGGCACTTGTAGGCCGCGAGCCGCTCACGGCACCAGGCGATGATCTCCTCGGGGGTGGCCTCACCCTCAAGCGAGACAACGGCTTTGACCACCTCACCCCACTTCTCGTCGGGCACCCCGATGACCGCGACGTCGGCCACCGCCGGATGCTCGGCAACGACGCGTTCGACCTCGATCGAGTAGATGTTCTCCCCGCCGGAGATGATCATGTCCTTGAGCCGGTCCTCGACGAAGATGTAGCCGTCCTGGTCGATCCGGCCGATGTCGCCGGTGCGGAACCAACCGTCGCTGGTGATCGCCTCCGC
Organism: Mycobacterium sp. IS-1556; assembly: GCF_001499985.1. Classification (NCBI taxonomy): domain Bacteria; kingdom Bacillati; phylum Actinomycetota; class Actinomycetes; order Mycobacteriales; family Mycobacteriaceae; genus Mycobacterium; species Mycobacterium sp. IS-1556. The sequence goes on along the minus strand of NZ_LQIM01000034.1, from coordinate 7,281 downwards.
CGTCGCATCGGGCTTGTTGTGGTAGCCCTTCATCAGTTGCGGTGTCCGGAACCACAATTCACCTTGCTCACCCGTGGCCACGTCTTCCATCGTTTCCGGGTCCACCACGCGCACCTCCGCGCCGGGTATCACCCGCCCCGCGCTGACCATCCGCTCTTCGATCCCCGAGCGGTGGTCGTCGGGCAGCAACTGGCTGATCACGCCGCACACCTCGGTCAGCCCGTACACCTGGATGAAATCGGTGTTGGGCCAGGCTTCCAACGCCGCCCGCAGCAGCGGCAGCGGCATCGGCGACGCGCCGTAGACGTAGGTCTTCAACGACCCGAACAGCTTCACCGCGTCCTCGCCCGATTCCAGCACCTTCGCCAGCACCGCGGGCACCAGGAAGGTGCGGTTCGCGCCCTTGATGATCGCGCCCGCCAGCGACATCCCGTCGACCTCGCGGGTCATCACCGTCGGCACGCCGTCGTGAATCCCGAACTGCACGTAAGAGGATCCGCCGACGTGGAACAGCGGCATCGACACCATGCTCTTGTCGCCCTCGTCGAAACCCCACCCGTTGTGGGCGTTGACCGTGTGCGCGATCAGGTTGGCGTGCGTCAGCTGCACACCCTTGGGACGTCCGGTCGTCCCCGACGAGTACATGACGATGACGACGTCGTCGGGCTGCACCTCATCGCCGCGACCGACTGGTTTCGCCGCGGCGAGCATCGCCTCGTACTCGTCACCGTCACCACCTTCGGGCGTGACCTCGACGATCTGCTCTACGTTCGCCAACTTGTCGCGGATCTTCTCGATCGACGGCTTGAACTCGGTCCCGACGATCAGCAGCTTGGCGCCGGAGTCGTTGATCACGTAGTCGAGTTCGTCGGCGGCCAGCCGGAAGTTGATGATCGCGTTGGCCGCTCCGAACGAGGCGGCCGCGAGCGTCAGCTCAACACACGCCGGATGGTTCTTGTCGAGGAACGCCACCACGTCGCCGCGGCCGACGCCCCGCTCCTTCAGCGCACCGGCGAGCCGGCGCACCCGATCGTTCCACTCGGCCCATGTCCACGTGCGGTCGAGGAAGGTCATCGCCTCGGCATCGGGTTTGGTTTCGGCCCAGTGTGCGAGCCGTTCGTCGAGGAGGCGCGGGACAGGCAGGTCAGACATGTATCGAGCCTGCCATGACAAGGCCCGGGTCAGTCGGGATTGGCCGAGATCGGGGCCTGCGCATCGGCCGGGGCGTGTTCGCGGTGCAGGCCACGACGGTCGTAGAAGCGGGTGACGACGGCGCCGACGACAAGGCCGATCACCAGCCCGATCGTCGACATGACAAGGGCGTGGGTGAGACCGGCGTCCGCGCGTCCGTCGAAGTACAGCAGGGCACGGGCGCCGAGGAACACCTGGTGCATGGGCTCGAACCGCGCGAGCCAACCGAAGAACGAGGGGGCCGCCTCGAGAGGGATGGTCGCGCCGTTCGACGGCAGGCCGAGCATCACGAAGATAAACAGGTTCACCAGTAGGCCCATCGAGCCAAGCGCGGCGATCAGAGAGGTCGCGGTGATTCCCACCGCGGTGATTGTGAAGGCGCCGTACGCCCACAACGTCCACACGTTGGGCACCGGCATGCCCAGCGCGGCGCCGATCGCGATGTAGATCGCGGAGGTGAGCACGGCGAGGATGACCATGAACAACCACTTCACCAGCAGCGTGCGGAACCGGGAGATCTTGACCTGCTCCGCGAGCCGGTACACCGGGCCCAGCTCGGCGGGCACGAAGCCGAGCATCGAATCGACCAGCGAGCTGACGATGATGCTGCCGGTGAATCCGGCAAGTAGCAGCAGGAGCGCGTAGTAGAAGGCGGACAGCCCGTTGCCGGTGCCGTTGGGCAGCGGGTCGGCGTCGCTGACCTGAACGTCGATCGGGTTTGCCAGTAGCAGCGACGCCGCTGCGGGCAGCGGCCCGGCGGCCTCGCGCGTCACCCGTGCAGACAGCTGTTCGCCCACCCTGGCGTTGATTTCACGGACGGCCTTGCCCAACGCCTCCCCCGCGATGCTCGCGCCGAGTGTGGAGGCGCGGGGGTTGAGCGAGATCGTGACGACCGGCCTGCTCAGCTGCCCGGGCCGCAGCGCGCCCTGTGCGAACTGCTCGAGCTTGGCCGAGAAGTCCTGCGGTATCTGGACCGCCCCGTAGATTTCCGCGGTGCCCAACTGCCGCTCGGCCTCGTCGGCCGTGAGCACGCGCACGTCGAACTGTTCGGGGTCGAGCCCGGAGGTGAGGCCGTCGACGATCTGCTTTCCGGCGGGTCCGGCATCGGCGTTGACGACCGCGACCGGGAAGTGCCGCAGATTCGTCGTCGGGTTGAGGATGCCGGCGAGGTAGAGCGCGGCCAGCGCCGAGAACACCGTCAGCGCAACGACGATCGGCGAGAGCCAGAATCGCGGGGTGCGCAGCGTGGCGTAGGGATTGGGCGCGACGTGGCGTGGGGTGCGGACATGTGTCATCGGAGCTCCTCCTCGGTTGTGCGACTCGGTCGAAGCAGCACCAGGGCCAGCACGATGGCGGCGATCGGCACCGCGGACATCATGAGGCTGAGGGTGTGGATGGCGTCGAGCATGCTCGCGGACGCACCCTCGACGACTTCCCGAGCACGTTGTGGGTCAACGATATTGGCGCCGCCGGTCGACGCGACGGAGGTGCCGTGCGCCACGCGCAGCGCCTCGCGCGCCTCATCGACGGTGAGGCCGGACCCGGCGAGCCTGCGCATGGCGTCGTGCGCGAACAGCGTGGTGCCGATCAGCGAGAACAACGCCGGCCCCAACGAGTATCCGGCTTGCCCGACCGCTGATTTCACCGCCGACACCGAGCCCCCGAGGTCGGGCGGCGCGGCCGACATCATGATCGTCGACTGCGGGGTCTGCACCACCGCGCCACCGATCGCGTTCAGCGCCACCGCGATGAAGAACACGATCAGCGATGTCTGCTCGTCGACGACGGTCAGCAGCAGAAGCGCCGCCAGAAGCAGCAGCAGGCCGCTCACGAGAACCGCACGGTCGCCGTACTTTTCGGCGGCTCGCCCTGAACCGGTCGCCGCCAGTGCCTGCAGCACCGTCGCCGGCACCAGGAGCATACCCAGCAACGCCGGAGACTCGCCACGCACGGTGACCAGATAGAAGGCGAACAGGATCGTCGACCCGCCGGTCAAGAAGTTGAACGTCGTTCCCGCAATGACCGCGGCGTTGAACCGGCCGGAGCGGAATATCCGCAAGTCCAGCGCCGGGTCGGGGGTCCGGTTCTCCCGCATCACGAACGCCGCGCCGGCGACGACACCCACGAGGATGGAAGCGAGCGCATCGCTGTGCAGCCCGCCCTGCAATCGCGAGATGCCGTACACCAGTGCGAGCAGCGAGGTGGCGACCAGGACCAGGCCGGCGACATCGAGTCGGCGTGGCGCGCGGGGCGTTTCGGGCACGAAACGCAGATGAATGCCCAGCGCGACGAGCGCCGCGACCGGCGCTACCAGAAACCCTGTGCGCCAACCGATATGCTCGGCCAGCAGGCTGCCCACCGCAGGCATCGGCGTCGTCAGCGCGAAGCCCGCGCCGAGGTACAACGCGATCGCCGCCGCGCGGCGCTCCGGCGGAAAGACCGCGTTGATGATGGCCAGCGACAAGCCCAGCAGGAACGCGAACGCCACGCCGCTGCCGGCTCGGGCGGCGATCAGCACCGCGCTGTTCGGCGCCGCGGCGGCGAGCACACCGAACACAATCGTGCCGAGCAACCCGAGGGTGAACATCCGGCGCATGCCGTAGAGGTCGCCGAGCGCACCCGCACCCAACACCGCGGCGGCCAACGTGAGGGTGGCCAGGCTGGCCACGAAGCTCGCCGTACTCGGCGACAGGTGCAGGCCCGCCCGGACCTCGGAGATGTTGGCGGACAGGATCGTCGGGTCGGCGGCGGTGATGCTGTAGCCCAGGCCCATCGCCGAGACCGTCATCGTCGCCGCTAGCCCCGTCACCACGGGCAGGTCGCCGTCGGTGTCGGCGGCCGGCCGGGTCATTCGCCGTGAACCTGCTTGCCCGCCAGGAAGGTCGCCCGCACCTCGAGGTCGGCGATCTGCTCCGGCGGCACCGCGCGCGGATCGGCCGACAGCACCACCATGTCGGCGTACTTGCCGACCTCCAGCGAGCCGATCACGTCGTCGGAGAACAGTTGATAGGCGGCGTCGAGCGTCTGCGCGCGGATGGCCTGTTCGACGGAGATCCGCTGCTCGGGACCGATCACCCGGCCGCTGGGCGCGGTGCGGGTGGCCGCGACGCTGATGTTGCGCAGCGGCTCTTCCGGGGTGACCGGCGGATCGTTGTGCAGCGAGATGCGCATCCCGGTCGCGACCGCGGATCCGCAAGGCATCCAACGGGTTCCGTGCTCGGCGCCGAACAGGCCGTCGACGATGATGTCGCCCCAGTAGTGGATCTGGTCGACGAAGATGGAGCACGTCACGCCGAGGTCGTGAGCGCGCTGAAGCTGCTCGTCGCGGATCGCGCCGACGTGCTCGAGCCGCAGTCGGTGATCGTCGCGCGGCCAGCGCCGCAGCGCGTCCTCGTACACGTCGAGGATGGTGTCGACCCCGGCGTCGCCCTGCACGTGGCAGGCCATCGGCCAGCCCTTCGGGAAGTAGGCGTGCACGATCTCGGTCAGCTGCTCGCGGGTGTAATTGGCGTGCCCGCACGAGCCCGGCGCGACACCGATCGTGCGGACGGCGTCGGTGTCGAGATACGGGAACGACAGGTCGATGTTGCCGATCCACGGTGACCCGTCGACCCAGATCTTGATCCCGGTCTGCCGGAACAGATCGTCGCCGTTGCCCGGCGACATGTCGGTGGCCATCTGGGCGTTGGAGATCTCGTAGACCCGTAGTCGCACCGTCAGGTCGCCGCGCAGCTGCTCGATCACCGGCCGGAACACCGGATCGAACGCCATCTCCGAACACGTCGTCAACCCGGCCTGGTTGAGCCGGCGCAGTTCGGCGTGCAGCATCTCCGGGTAGTCGCTGGGGTTGATGACGCCGGCCAGCAGGCCGAACACGGCGCCGGTCTCTTCCGCGGTGCCGTCGAGATCGCCGTTGGCGTCGCGGCCGTAGCGCGCGCCCTTCGGGTCGGGGGTGTCGCGGTTGAGCCCGAGCTTGCGCGCGGCGGCGCTGTTGAAGTACGCCTTGTGTCCGGAGTTGTGCACGATCACCAGCGGCGTCTCGGGCGCCTGCTCGTCGAGCCAGGCCAGCGTCGGCTCCGGCAGGCCCGGCTGCAGCAGCGGATCCCAGCCGTTGAGAAACGCACCGTCGCTCCCCCGGGCGGCGACCTCGCGCCGGATCGCGTCGACGACCGCCGACGCGTCGCGCAGCGTGACCGGCCGGATGTCGACCATCCGCTCGGAGAGCACGATGGCCTCCATCAGCGGATGCCCGTGCGCCTCCACCAGCCCGGGCATCACGCAGCCATCTCCGATGTCCAGCGTGCGAGTGTCGGGGCCGATCCATGTGTCGATATCGCCGCGGTCCCCGACCGCCACGATGCGGCCGTCGGCCACGGCGAGCGCCTCGGCGGTCGGCTGTCGGTCGTCGACGGTGAGCACGGTTCCACGAATGACCAGGTCAGCGCTCGCCATTGGGTCATCCTCTCAGTCGGGGTAAAAATTCTTCGGAAAAATCTGGGCGCCGTGTCGATTGCACAGGGGTGCCGTTCGACGTAGTTGCGAGGGCACGATGAACGAGCCCGTCACCCACCGAAGAAGGAGACGAGAACGATGGCGCGTTACATGCTGATCATGCGGTCCACCCCCGAGGCCGAAGCCGCGATGGCCGAGATGGAGATCGACTTCGACCAGATCATCGAGGAGATGGGTCGCTTCAACGAGGAGCTCATCAAGGCCGGCGTGATGTTGGCTGGCGAGGGTCTGACGGGACCCGAGGAGGGGTTCGTCGTCGATTTCAACTCCGACCCGCCGGTCGTCACCGACGGGCCCTACACCGAGGCCAAGGAGCTGTTCAACGGGTTCTGGATCCTCGACGTGTCGTCGAAGGAAGAGGCCAAGCAGTGGGCGCAGAAGATTCCGCTGGGCAAGGGTGTCAAGGTCGAGGTGCGGCGAGTCTCGGAGACGAGCGAATTCCCGCAGGACAACCCGTGGATCAAAAAGGAGATCCGATGGAAGGCCGAGCTCGCCGAGAAGATCGCGGCGCAGGCCCGCGCGGAGGCCGACCGGCTCAGCTGAGCGTTCGCGCCTAAATGGTGCGGACGTCAGGTGTTCCGACAGAGCGGCGCTGCCTTCGAGGCAGCGCTGCTTTGTCATGCCTACGCGACCTTCTCCAAGGTGAAGCCGCTTTGGTAGGTGGCCCCGGCCGGATCTCCACACTCCGCGGCGGCCTGGGTGTTCACGGCGGTGCCGCTCAACGTTGCCGCGTCGATTGAAAAGGCAACTGTGCCAGGGACAGTCACATGGTCACCGGGCGGCTTGCACCGAACCGCCTGGGCGTACTGGACGGTCATGTCCCAGCGCCCGTTGTTCAGCATTGCGCGTCCGCCATACGGCGTGACCCTCGGGTCGGTGACGGGTGTGACGGCTACGTCGGCGCACCCCGGACCACACGGCGTGATCACCCATGTGTTGACCTTGCCGGTATCGGATCGATAGTGGTAGGTACCGCTCAGCGCGGCCGCTGAACCCTGCGGAGGCCCGCCGGCCCAGGCAGCGCCGGCCGATCCGATCGCCACGCCGGCAGCGACGATGAACACTGCAGACAGCTCGCGCGTGATGGTCATGCCGTTCCTCTCTTTGACGAAAAGCTCAGGCAGCCTTCTCCAGTGAGCTCCAGATGACGCTGCCGCGGGGTGCGTTGGGGGGTCGAATCAGACGTGTCCGGGCATCCCTCCCATGCCGCCGACGTGGCCCATGCCGCCCATACCGCCGATGTGGCCCATTCCGCCCATACCGCCGATACCACCCATGCCGCCGATACCACCGATATGGCCCATTCCGCCCATGCCGTCGTTGATCCCGCCGAGACCGCCCATACCGGTCGGTGCCATCGCGGGCGGTGCGATCGGCGGCGGTGCGATCGGCGCGATCGGCGCGATCGGCGCGATTGGATCCATCGGTGGCGGTGCGATCGGATCCATCGGGGGCGGCGCGATCGGCGCCAATGGCGGCGGTGCGATCGGCGGCGCCGGCGGTGGCGCCAGTGGCGGCGGTGCGACCGGCGGTGCCGGTGGTGGCGGCGGCGGAGGAGGAGGCGGTGGTGCAAGCGGC
>NZ_LQIM01000033.1:0-1287 GCF_001499985.1 Mycobacterium sp. IS-1556 | reverse complement strand
TGGCGTGTTCCCAGTGAATGAGTCCAACCAGTTTTAGAGTCCTGTGGCCCGATGTCGGGCCAGAAGGGACGATGAAACACATGGCTGGTCGGAAGCGGAATTCCGCGGAGGACATCGTGCGTAAGCTGCGCCGTGCCGATGAGTTGGCTGCCGAGGGCAAGACCGGCGAGGAGATCGCTGCCGAGCTGCAGGTGTCGCCGGCGACGCTGTACAACTGGCGGCGCACCTACGGCGGCATGGACACCGACGCCGCCAAGGAACTCAAGGAGCTGCGCGAGCAGAACGCCCGCCTCAAACGGCTGCTGGCCGATGCTGAGCTGGAGAAGGATGCCCTGCGGGAGGTCGCCAAGGGAAAATTCTGAGCCCAGCTGCCAAGCGCCGCGCCGTGGACATGCTCAAGGAGACGCTGAGTATGTCGGAACGGTTGGCGTGCAAAGCCGTTGGGCTGGCCCGCTCCACCTACCGCCGCCTGCCGCTCGCGCAGACCCCGGGCCGATCCGGACGCCGAAATGAGGGTTTGGCTGCGCGCCTACGCCACCAAACACCCCTGCCATGGGTTCCGGCGCGCCTGGGCGGCGCTGCGTTACGACGAGCGCCGTGAGATCAACAAGAAGAAGATCCACCGGCTGTGGCGCGAAGAGGGCCTGCAGGTCAAGGTCGTCTCGCCGCGTAAGCGGGCCGGCGTCTCCTCGGTGCCGCCGGTCATCGCCGATGCGCCGAAGGTGGTGTGGGCGATCGACTTCCAGTTCGACTCCACCATCGACGGCAAAGCCATCAAGATCGCCTCGATGATCGACGAGCACACCCGCGAGTCGCTGCTGGACCTGGTGGAGCGCTCCATCACCGGCGATCGTCTGGTCGAGGAACTGAAGGAGGTATTCGCTGCCCACGGTGGCCCGCCGAAGGTGCTGCGTCTCGATAACGGACCGGAAATGGTTTCTCAAGCGCTGCAACGGTTCTGCGAGGACAAGACCGGGATGGTCTACATCCCGCCGGGCTGTCCGTGGGACAACGGCTACATCGAATCGTTCAACAACAGACTCAGGAAGGAGTGCCTCAACCGCAACTACTGGCACACCCTGTTCGAGGCCCGCGTGGTCATCGGCGACTTCAAGCACGAGCACAATCACCGACACCGCCACTCGGCCCTGGGCTACCGCACGCCGGCCGAGTACGCTGCCGCCTGCAGGTGCACCCACACCCCGGTGGTCTGCAGCATTAACTGAGAACGGATCAAACTAACCCCGACTCGAGAACCGGGTGGACTCAGTATCGGGGACTCGCCAG
>NZ_LQIM01000032.1:0-1298 GCF_001499985.1 Mycobacterium sp. IS-1556 | reverse complement strand
TGTCTCGGGACATCGTTGACAGTCATGGTGCTGGTTTGGGTTCGCGTTTGCCGTGTGTTCCGGGTTTTCGGTGACCGTTTTGGTATCGGCGGTTGGGGTTGGCGGTGAGTTCACGCACGAGTGTGGTGCCGCTGAAGATGACGATGTGGGTGCCATCGCAAATGGTGTCGCAGGCGTGTCCGCTCCATCGGCGTCCGACGTTGACAATGTAGGGCCCGACGGTGAGATTGCCTGAACCGGCGCTGACGACCTGACGGTTGACGAAGACGGGCTGCGGCAACGGCCGGTCGGCGGGGCGGGCCTTGTGGGTGGCGTGGAAGGTCTCGGCCGGGGTGGCCCCGCGCAGTGCCCGGTGCGGGCGGTGATGGTTGTAGTAATTGCGGAACTGTTCCAGTAGCGCGTTGAGCTCATCGATGGTGGTTGGCGCATCGTGGGTGCGCAGCCATTTCTTCAGTGTCTGCCAGAGCCTTGCCGCAGGTCTGCGGGTGAAACGGTGTCGAGTTGATGGTCACCGTGCCCAGCGCGCGCAGGTTGGCCTCGAAGGTGGCCTCGAACCCACGCCACTTGCCGGTGTAAACAAATCCGTTGTCGGTCAACGACATTGCCGGGATCCCGCACTCGACAATGCCGGCCACCATCACCGACCACACCAACTCGCCGGTGGCGTCACCGGGCCCGGCCCGCAGAGCGGGCAGGTAGCGGGAGTGATCATCAAGGGTGCCGGCGATGGCCACCGGGGCGCCGTCGGCCAAATGCCACCCCGTCCAGTCGGACTGCCAACACTCATTGGGGCGGCTGAAGGTGAACCGTTTAGTCGCCGATTTCGGTCGTTTCTTGGGCTGCGGCACGATCGCGCCGTGGCGCGTCAGAATTCGCCACGCTGTCGAGCGCGAGGGCACCTCGGGCATGCCCTCGCGCTGCAGCGCCCACACGATCGACTGCGGCCCATGATCACGACCGGCCTCGATCAGCTGTTTGCGTTTTCGCAGCACCAATTCCTCGACCGCCGCAGCGGTCTGCCCGGGCGAGTGGTGCGGCCGTCGTGACCGTTCTTGAAGACCAGCCAGACCCTCGGCACCAAACTGGCGTCGGTACTTGTAGAACGTCTGCCGACTGATCTGCTGATCACGGCAGAACGCCGACACATTCTCGATCGGCCCGGCATATGCAGCTGCAACACGAATATCCATCGCCGTCACCTTCTGGGCCATGGACCATCCTGGCCGCAGCCCCACTCAGGTGTCAGCGATGTCCCGAGACATCAACCTGTCAGCGATGTCCCGAAACAGAACAGAGCG
>NZ_LQIM01000031.1:0-1362 GCF_001499985.1 Mycobacterium sp. IS-1556 | reverse complement strand
TGTATTAGTGCGGTTGAGGCTTGACATTTCGTCTTCGGTTGATGGGCGACAGTGTTTCGGCTGATGGTTGACAGTTACTTCGGTTGATCCTTGACACTCCCTAGATGAGGGAGTTGAGCGTGGCCGAGCAGCGGTATCAGGCCGTGTTGGCGGTGATCAGCGATGGTTTGTCGATCTCGCAGGTCGCTTCGAAGGTTGGGGTGTCGCGCCAAACGCTGCACTCCTGGTTGGCCCGTTATGAGGCCGAGGGCCTCGATGGGCTGGTGGATCGGTCGCACCGACCCGTCAGGTGTCCGCATCAGATGCCGGCCGAGGTGGAGGCTGCGCTGCTGGAGCTGCGCCGGTCACGGTCGTATTGGGGGCCGCGGCGGTTGGTGTTCGAGTTGGCCAAACGTGGGGTGAGACCGGTGCCCTCGGAGTCGGCGGCGTATCGGGCGTTGGTGCGCGCGCAGATGATTGATCCGAATCTGCGGGATCGGCGGTCGCGCAAGTGGAAACGATGGGAACGCGCCACGGCGATGGAGCTGTGGCAGATGGATGTGGTGGGCGGGTTCGCACTGGCCGACGGCACGTCGGCCAAGGTGTTGACCGGTATCGATGATCATTCCCGGATGTGCGTGTGTGCGGTGGTGATGGCTCGTGAACGTACCCGCGCGGTGTGCGAGGGGCTGCGTCGCGCCCTGGCCGCCTATGGGGCGCCGGCTCAGATCCTGACCGATAACGGCAAGGTGTTCACGGGCCGGTTCAACCATCCTCCGGTGGAGGTGCTCTTTGACGCGATCTGTCGCCAACACGGTGTCGAGCATTTGTTGACCCAGCCGCGTAGCCCGACGACGACGGGCAAGATCGAGCGGTTCCACCGCACGATGCGCGCGGAGTTCCTCAGTGGCCGAGACCCGTTCACCAATCTGAGGACCGCGCAGCAGGCACTCGATGAGTGGGTGGCCTTCTACAACACCGAGCGGCCGCACCAGTCGCTGCAGATGGCCACGCCCGCGTCGAGGTTCAATCATGGGCCTGCATCCAGTGTGGCTACGCCGCCGGCTGAGGGTCTGCGCGGCGAGCGCGCCGGTTCGGATTGGGTCAGCCGCCGGGTCACCACCAACGGGGTAGTCAGCGTGGCCTGGCAACAGGTCTGTATCGGCGCGCATTACGCAGGTTCACGGTGCGACGTTCACGTCGACAGCGACTTGCTGCGCTTCTACGTTGGCGACGTTCTGGTCAAGACCGCCGCCCGCACGAGCAAAGGAGAGGTAAGAAACAAACGGGCCTTCCGCACCCGCGAGCAGGCCTAAACCACTAACACCGAGTGTCAAGGATCAACCGAAACAGATTCGTCAAGGATCAACCGACGTCAGACAG
>NZ_LQIM01000030.1:0-2386 GCF_001499985.1 Mycobacterium sp. IS-1556 | reverse complement strand
GGGCTCAGATTGGCATGGGTGACCGCCACCCCCTTGGGCGTACCAGTAGTGCCCGAGGTGTAAATCAGATAAGCGATCCCCCCGCCAGCAGGAACCGGCAACGGGCTACTCGATTGACTGCCAATACGCGGATCATCAACATCAATCACCACCACACCGCACTCATCCAGCCGCCCGGCCAGATCAGCGGTACTGATCACCACCTTGGGCCCCGCATCAGCGAGCACGAACGCGATCCGCGCCTCGGGATGGGCCGGATCGATCGGCACATAAGCCGCCCCCGCCTTGAGCACCCCCACAATCGCCACGACCGCCTCAGCCGACCGCTCCACCAACAGGGCCACGCAATCCCCCGCGCCCACACCTTCGGCAGTCAACAAGTGCGCCAACCGATTTGCAGCCTCATCAAGCTCGTGATACGTCCACGAACGCTGCCCGCCACACAACGCCACCGCATCCGGAACCCGCCGCACCCACACGTCGAACAACTCCAGAATCGACACCGGCGCCGCAGACCGCCCCAACACCACCCGATTACCGACCTCATCGAGTCGGGCATGCTCGAACTCGTCAAGCAAATCCACCGACGACAACGACCGCCCCGGATCAGCAGCCATCACCACCAACACCCGCCGCAACCGCTCCACCACAGCCTCGACACTGGCCGCATCAAACACATCAGTGCGAAACTCCACCGCTCCGCCGATCCCGGCGGGCTCACCAGCTTCGGTCCACCGTTCGGCCAATGAGAAGGCCAGATCCCAGCGGGCGCTCTGGGTGTGCACCGGCATCGACGTGACCTGCAAATCACCCAAAGTCAGTCCGGCGGTGGGATCCTCATGCTGCCAGTTCTGCCAGGCCACCGCCACCTGAAACAGGGGGTGGTGGGTGAGGCTTCGGGTGGGGTTGAGCCGCTCCACCAGTACCTCGAAGGGCACGTCCTGGTGCTCGTAGGCGGCGAGGCTGCGCTGACGCACCTGGTCCAGCAGTTCAGCGACAGTGGGATCCCCAGCGAACTCGACCCGTAACACCAAGGTGTTGACGAAGAATCCCACCAACTCGTCGAGCGCGGGATCACCGCGTCCGGCGATGGCGAAGCCCACCGCCACGTCGCGGCTCGCACTGAGCTTGGCCAGCAGCAGCGCCAATCCGGCCTGGACCACCATGAAGCTGGTCGCGTTGTGTGCACGGGCCACCCGGGCCACGGTCTGCTGCAATTCGGCCGGCCAATCCACGGCGACACTTGCGCCGCGGTGATCGGCCACCGCCGGGTAGGGCCGATCGGTGGGCAATTCCAGCCGCTCCGGCAGCCCGGCCAGCGCCTGCTCCCAGTAAGTCAACTGCGCGGTGATGGGGCTGTCGCTGTCCGCCAGATCGCCCAGAAATTCGCGCTGCCACAACGTGTAATCGACGTACTGCACCGGTAGCGGCGGCCATTCGGGAGCCTGGCCGGCACACCGGCTGGCATAGGCCACTCGTAGATCAGCTACCAACGGCGTCGTCGACCATCCGTCGGCGGCGATATGGTGCATGACGGTCACCAGCACGTGTTCGTCGTCAGTGCCCTGGAAAAGGGTTGCGCGCAGCGGGATTTCGGTGGTCAGGTCGAAGGTGTGGCGTACCGTCGCGCCGATGGCTTCCTCGAGTTGGGCCGCCGACCAGCCGCTGGCCTCAATGACATTCCAACGGCAATCAGCCCGCTCGGGCGGCACGACCAGCTGCTGGGGCACTCCCTCGGGCGCGACGAACAGCGTGCGCAGGCTCTCGTGGCGGGCGACCACGTCGGCCAGCGCTGCGCCCAACGCCTCGACGTCGAGCCGCCCACTCAACCGCAACGCCGCCGCCAAGTTGTACACCGGCGACGGACCCTGCAGCTGGTCGAGGAACCATAACCTCTGCTGCGCAAATGACAACGGCACCACGGCCGGTCGCTCCACCGGCCGCAACGGCGGCAGCTGGTGCGAACCCGTACCGATCCGCGGCGCCAACTGGCCAACTGTGGGTGTTTCGAACACCGCGCGTACCGACAGCCCGGCATTCAACGAGGCGTTGGTCGCGGCGATCAGGCGCATCGCCGAGATGCTGTCGCCGCCGAGGTCGAAGAAGGAGTCGTCGACTCCGACGCGTGGTAGGCCGAGTACTTGGGCGTAGATGCCGGCCAGGATGTCTTCGATTGCGCTGGCGGGGGCGCGATATGCGCCGGCGGCGTATTCGGGTGCGGGCAGGGCGCGGGTGTCGAGTTTGCCGTTGGGGGTCAGCGGCAGCGCGTCGAGTAGCACCACCGTGGCCGGGACCAGATAGTCGGGCAACCGATCCAACAGCTGGGCGCGAATATCGCCCGGGTCTGCGCTGCCGGTGATGTAGCCGACCAGACGCTTGTCACCGG
>NZ_LQIM01000029.1:0-2404 GCF_001499985.1 Mycobacterium sp. IS-1556 | reverse complement strand
TGATCGCGCTCGTCGAAAGTCCTCAGGTGTGCTCGCCGAAATTCCTCACCTGTGAGCAGCGGTCAGTGTAGTTGTTGGCGGTTGCCGGTGGTGGTTCGGCGTAGCGTTTCGGCGGCCGCTTGGTGGTCGCGTAGGCGGTAGGACTCGCCGTCGAGGTTGATTACCACGGAGCGGTGCAGCAGGCGGTCGAGCATGGCGGCGGCGACGGTGGTGTCGCCGAGGATGTCGCCCCAAGCACCCACCCCGCGGTTGGTGGTGATGACGATGCTGGTCTTCAAATATCGTTGGGAGACAACCTGAAACAGCGCCGATGCGGCCTCGGCGGGCAACGGCAGGTAGCCCAGTTCGTCGATCACCAGCAGCGTCGGTCCGGCGTAGAAGCGCATGGTGGTGGCCCAGCGTCCTTCGATGGCGGCGCGGTGACAGCGGGCGGCCAGATCCGCGGCGGTGGTGAAGTAGGTCCGGTAGCCGGCGTGCGCGGCAGCTCTGGCGAGGCCGACGCTGAGGTGTGTCTTGCCGGTGCCCGGTGGGCCGATGAGCAAGATGTTGGTCGCCGATTCGAGGTAGCGACACGTGCCCAACTCATCGATGAGCTTGCGGTCGATCCCGGCGGCGGCATCGACATCGAAATCTACGAGGGTGGCCGGGGTGGGCAGGCAAGCGAACCGCAACCGGCCCGCTAGGCGGCGCGCGGTGCTGGCCTCGACTTCGACGGCCAGCAGCCGCTCCAAGGCGACGGTGAGCGAGAGTCCTTCGGCGCTGGCCTGGTCCAAGACGGCGGGCAAGGCTTCGGCGGCGGCAGCCAGTTTGAGCTCGGCCAGATGCGAGCGCAGCTGTTGATAGCGGCTCGCGGCTGCCGACGGCGCCTCCTCGGCGGCGGCCCTAGTGGTCTTCGGGGTGCGTGGGGTGGGGGTCATTGGATGGTCCTGTTCTGGGCGGCCCGCTCGTAGGCGGACAGGTCGATGACGGTGGAATTGGTTGATGGAGTTGATGTTTGGATTGTTTCGGCATCGAGCCGCAGTAGTTGTGCGGCAGCGGCTTTGGCGGCTGGGCCGGGTGGGATGCGTTCTTTGCGGCGGTGTGGGCGTCCGGTGGTGGCGGTGGCCATCGCGGCGGTATCGAGGGCGATGACATGGCCGCTGTCGCGCACCATCACCCCGAGCCCGTCGGCGGCCATCCGGTGGCGGGCGATCACGATCCCGCCAGTGGTGGCGATGTCGCAGAACTGGCCACCGACAGGATGGCTGACCACGACCTGAGCCGCCGCCAGTTCCGGGGGCACCGAATAACGGTTACCGCGATAGGACACCAACGCCTGCCGCGACGCTGTGCGAGTCTCCGACACGATCACCGGATACGGCGACGCCGGCGCAGGTGCCAACGGCTCGGTCTTGGCCACCACAGCGACCGAGGACCGGCCGTCGGCGGTGGCCCGCAGCCGGGTGTCGCCGCGCACCGCGGCGAAGCGATCCAGGCTCACCTGAGCCTGCTCCACGGTGGCCTCGTCGGCCAGCGTCCGCCACCAGCGCTGCGCCGCAGTGTGATTGACCTTCTCCACCACACCCTTACGGTTGCCCCGCCGAGCCGGGCAGACCGCCACTGAGACGCCGTAGTGCTTGGCCACCCCGGCGAACGACGCGGTCACCCGACCCGAGCCGGGATCACACACCGTGGCCATCCGGTCAAAACGCCACACCCGCGTGACCCCGCCCAGGCCTCGGGTCACCCGGTCCAGGCAGGCGACCAGGTGCGGCTGGCCTTCCGAGGGCGCCAGGGCGGCGCGCCACTTGCCCGAATGCGCTAGCGAGCCCACCAGCAGATGCGCGGTCTTGCCCCACCCCCAGGATGCCGGCGGATCGGGCAATTCCAGCCAGTCCCATTGGGTTTCCTCACCCGGGGCGTGCGGGATCACCGCGTTCGGGCGCTGTGTGGCCGTGCGGCACGCCTCGCACACCGGACGCAGATCCCGGGCCCGGATGTTGCGCGTCAGGCTCTGATACGACAGGCCGAACCCCAGCTGCTCGAGCTCGTCGAACAGGGTGCGCGCCCACAGGTGCGGGTCCTCGGTCAACCGGGCGGTGACGTAGTCGACGAACGGATCGAACGGGTCCGGACCGCTGCGGGCACGGACCCCCGGTTCGCCGCCACCGGCCAGATACTTGCGGACCGTCTTGCGGTCGAAACCAGTGTGGCGGGCGATCGCTGAGATCGACCAGCCACGACGGCGTAGGGCATGTACTTCCAAATCGTCCTCCCATGTGAGCATGAGAAAGCGGGCCTCCTTCGGTGAAGCAACTGGCGTCAGACACCAGCAGCTTCGAGGGAGGCCCGCCCTTCTCGGCGGAGCCACACGGGTGGGGAATTTCGATGAGCGTCAGTGGGGAATTTCAGCGAGCGCGGTCAA
>NZ_LQIM01000028.1:0-2866 GCF_001499985.1 Mycobacterium sp. IS-1556 | reverse complement strand
TGACCGCACACCGAGCCCCATAAGCCACCCCCACATCAGCGGCCAACACACCCAACGACCAACCATCAGCGGCGATATGGTGCACCACCACCACCAACACGAACTCATCGGCAGCCACCGCGAAAAGCCAAGCCCGCAACGGAATCTCAGCAGCCAAATCAAACCGATGACCCGCCGCCGCGGCCACCGCCTGCGTCAACCGCCCCGCCGGCCAACCCGCAGCATCAACAACCTCAAACCCCAACCCCACCCGCTCAACCGGCACCACCACCTGCTGAGGAACCCCATCAACAGCCGGGAACACCGTGCGCAAACTCTCATGACGACCCACCACATCGCCCAACGCCGCACCCAACGCCCCAACATCAAGCCGCCCACACAACCGCAACGCGGACGCCATGTTGTACACCGGCTGCTGACCCTCAGCACCACCAAACTGATCGACAAACCACAACCGACTCTGCGCAAACGACAACGGCACCACCGCAGGTCGCTGCCGCACCGTCAACGTGGCTGCGTTCCGGTCCCTGGCCCGGTCCTCGTCGTGTCGCCTGATCCACTCGGCCAGCCCGACGACGGTCGGCGCCTCGTACAGCACCCGGATCGGGACCTGCACACCGAGTTCGGTCCGGAGCCGCGCCACCAGCCGTGCCGCGGACAGCGAGCTCCCACCCAGGGCGAAGAACGAGTCGTCGATGCCGACCAAGGTGGCGCCGAGAATCTCGCCGAACAGCCCGGCCAACACCCGTTCGCAATGATCACGTGGCGCGCGATAGGCCAACTCACTGACGAACTCCGGCGCCGGCAACGCCCGGCGATCAAGTTTGCCGTTCACCGCCAACGGCAGCGCATCCAGCACCGTGATCGCCGCCGGCACCATGAACTGCGGCAACCGGCCGGCCACGAAACCGCGCAGCTCGGCTGCGCGTTCGGCGGCCGACGGGTCGTTGACGTACCCCGCCAAGGAACCGACCCGTGTCGCCGGCACGTAGAGATCCGACAGCGCCGCCGGCCCGTGATCATCTGAGGGTTGGTCGGCGCGGGTGTAGATGATGTCCACCAGGCCGGCGCTCGGCGACCAGGTCACGGCCGTGGCATATCCCAGTTCCCGGCCAAGCTGATCGCACTCGTGCGGCAACACCGCGCCGGGTTCGGTTGAGCGGGCCCGCAATTCGCTGACAGACAGCTGATCATCGGCCTCGGTCACCGCCCGCGCCAGCGCCACATCGGGCCATATCCCGCCGTGCGGTGCGCCGGTGACACGCAGCCCGGGCACCTGCTGCGACCGCAGATACTCGCCCAGCCTGGCCAGGCTCCCGAACCGCTGCCACGGTTGCGCGGGTAGGTCCGCCAGGGAACGCACCGGCACCGGTGCCTTACGCAGCACGACCTCATATCGGTAACCGCTGAGTTCGTTGACCGCCCGCATCTGCTTGAGCTGCACATCCACCGCGGCGATCTCGGGAAGGTGCTGCGGCAAGGCCGCGAAGAACTCCGGCGCCAACAGCAATTCGCGCTCGGCGAGCATTTCCCCGTGCACGCGCTCGCGAACGGCTGCGGTCGTGTCGTGTCCGCCGGCGGAATCGGCGCACGCCACGCCGGTGGTGAACGCTGAAAGCAACGACAGATTGCGCACGTCGCCGATGAACAATGCCCCGCCCGGGGCCAGCAGCCGCATCGCCGCTGCCAGCACATCAAGCAGGTAACCCGCGCTCGGAAAGTACTGCACCACCGAGTTGAGCACCACAACATCGAAATGCCCCTGCGGCAGCCCATCGGTGACATCGGCCGGCTGAACCCGCAACCGCACCTGGTCGCCCCACGGCCGGCCGGCCACGGCCACCTGCAGCGCCTGGATCGTCGACGCCGAGAAGTCCGTACCCCAGTACTCGTCGCATTCCGGGGCCACCTGCGCAAGCAGCAGCCCAGAACCCACGCCGATCTCCAGCACCCGCCGCGGGCCCAGTCCCCGGATCCGGTCCACCGCAGCCGTCCGCCACTCCCGCATTTCCTCCAGCGGGATCGGAGCCCCGGTATAGCTGCTGTTCCAGCCTCCGAAATCCTCCCCTAGCGCCGCCGGCGAGTTGGAGGACGACGTCGACTCCGAATACAGGCCCTCGTACACACCCTGCCACTGGTCAACGAGCTGCGTTTCTCGCTGCGGCTCCCGGACCAACTTCATCTGCTGATCCAGCACGACATAGCCGGCCAGCTGGGTGTCACCAACCCCCTCACCGGAGTTCACCGTTGACGCCGGGTGGGCGGTGACCGCGGCCTGCGCTACCCGAGGATGGGCTGCCAGCGCCGCCTCGATCTCCCCGGGCTCGACGGTGCTCCCGTGGATCTTGACCTGCTTGTCGGCGCGCCCGACGTACCGCAGCTGCCCGTCGGCGCCCCAGCGCGCCAGGTTCCCGGTGCGGTACATCCGGTCGCCGGGCCTCCCGAACGGACACGGCACAAACCGCGTCGCAGTCGAAGAACCCTGGCGCACATACCCATACGCCAACCCGGCACCGGCCACATACAGTTCGCCGACCACGCCCGCCGGCACTGGTCGCAACCATTCATCCAGAACGAACAACGCCGTTCCCGGCGTCGGCGAACCGATCGGCGCATCCGAACCCGCTGTCAGCGGCGCACTCGAGGCCGCAAAGGACGTTTCGGTCTCGCAGTAGGCGTTGATCATCACCCGACCGGGCGCCCAGCGGTCCACCAGCTCGGGCGGGCAGGGCTCGCCGGCGACCACCAATGCCACCGACTCCAAACCGTCCGTCGAGAGCGCGCTTGCAGCTGAGGGGGTTTGGCTGAGGACGGTGATGTGTTGGTTGATCAGTAGGGCGTGGAATTCTGTGGGTGATCCGACGAT
>NZ_LQIM01000027.1:0-3218 GCF_001499985.1 Mycobacterium sp. IS-1556 | reverse complement strand
GGACGGTGCCGGCGGGGGTGGTCGGGGAGTTGTATGTGGCCGGCGCCGGGGTGGGTGTCGGGTATTGGCGGCGGGCCGGGTTGACCGGATCGCGATTCGTCTCGTGTCCGTTCGGTGCGCCGGGACAACGGATGTTCCGCACTGGGGATTTGGTGCTCTGGCGGGCCGATGGCCAGTTGGTCTATGTGGGGCGCGCCGACGAGCAGGTGAAAGTCCGCGGCTATCGCATCGAGCTCGGTGAGGTCCGAGCGGCGCTGGCCGCGCTCGATGGGGTGCAGCAGGCGGCTGTGATCGCCAGCGAGGACCGCCCCGGCGACAAACGCCTGGTGGGCTATGTCACCGGGACCGCTGACCCGGGCAAGCTACGCGTCCAGATGGCCGACCGACTACCGCCCTATATGGTTCCGGCAGCGGTGGTGGTCTTGGAGGCGCTGCCGTTGACCCCCAATGGCAAGCTCGACGCCCGTGCGCTGCCGGCACCGGAGTACACGACGGTTGGGTACCGAGCCCCGGCCAACCCGACCGAGGAGATCTTGGCCGGCATCTACGCTCAAGTGCTGGGGCTCGAGCGGGTCGGCGTCGACGATTCCTTCTTCGACTTGGGCGGCGATTCCCTGTCGGGGATGCGCTTGATCGCAGCGATCAATTCCGCACTGGATGCCGATGTTTCGGTTCGCACGCTGTTTGAGGCGCCGACGGTGGCCCGGTTGGCGCCGCGCCTCGGTGAGGGCGCGGGTCGGCTGCCGCGGTTGGTGGCGATGGAGCAGAGGCCGGCGGTGGTTCCGTTGTCGTTCGCCCAGAGCCGGTTGTGGATCCTGGACCAGTTGCAGGGCCCGTCACCGGTTTACAACATGCCGGCGGCGTTGCGGCTGAGTGGGCACCTTGATGCGCAGGCGTTGGGTGCGGCGTTGGGCGATGTGGTGGCCCGCCATGAAAGCCTGCGCACATTGATTGTCGCGGTCGACGGGATACCTCAGCAGGTGGTTATCCCTGTCGAGCGGGCCGACTTCGGTTGGGACGTCGTTGATGTCGCCGGCTGGCCAGAAAGTCGGCTGTGGGAGGCGATCGGCACCGCGGGGGGCTACACGTTTGATCTCGCGAACCAGATTCCGTTGCGGGCACAGCTTTTCCGCCTCGCCGAGGATGAGCACGTGCTGGTGGCGGTGGTGCACCATATCGCCGCCGATGGCTGGTCGTTGACCCCGTTGGTGCGCGATCTGGGCCTGGCCTATGCCAGCCGGTGTGCGGGACACGCCCCGGATTGGGCGCCGCTGACGGTGCAGTACGCCGATTACACGCTGTGGCAGCGCGCGCATCTTGGTGAGCTGTCCGAACCGGACAGTCTGATCGCCGCCCAGCTGGCGTATTGGGAGGAAGCCCTCGCCGGGTTGCCCGAACGCCTCGAGCTGCCGACCGATCGGCCTTATCCGGCGGTGGCTGATCAGCGCGGCGCCACGGTGGCCGTCGACTGGCCGGCCGAGCTACAGCAACAGGTTGCCCGGCTTGCGCGGGAGAACGACGCGACCAGTTTCATGGTGGTGCAAGCGGCGTTGGCGGTGCTGCTGGCGAAGGTGAGCGCCAGTTCTGATGTGGCGGTGGGCTTTCCGATCGCCGGGCGGCGCGATCCTGCGCTCGATGAACTGGTCGGGTTTTTCGTCAACACCTTAGTGCTGCGGGTGGATCTGGGTGGGGATCCCACGGTGGCTGAGTTGTTGGCGGCGGTTCGGGCGCGCAGTTTGGAGGCCTTCGAGCATCAGGATGTCCCCTTCGAGGTGTTGGTCGAGCGGCTCAACCCGGCACGCAGCCTGACCCATCACCCGTTGGTGCAGGTGCTGTTGGGTTGGCAGAACTTCACGGGCCAAGACAGAGATGCCGCCGAGTTGGCGTTCGGTGACTTGCAGCTGTCCTCGTTGCCGATCGAGACCCAGACAGCGCGTATGGATTTGACGTTCTCGCTCAGCGAGCGCTGGGCTGAAGACGGTGCGCCTGCCGGGATTGTGGGCACGGTCGAGTTTCGTGCCGATGTGTTTGATGCGGCCAGCATCGAGGCGCTCGTCGGGCGGTTGTGGCGGGTGTTGGTGGGGATGACTGTTGCGCCCACTGCGCGGGTGTCGTCGGTGGATGTGGTTGATGAGGTCGAGCATGTTCGGCTGGATGGGTGGGGTAATCGGGCGGTGTTGTTCGGGCCGGTGTCGGGGTCGTCGGTTCCGGGGTTGTTCGCTGCGCAGGTGGGGCGGACCCCGCAGGCACTGGCGCTGACCTGCAACGGCTGTTCGATGACGTATCGCGAGCTTGACGAGGCGGCCAACCGGTTGGCGCATCTGTTGGCCGCGTATGGTGCGGGGCCGGGTCAGTGTGTGGCGCTGTTGTTTTCGCGGTCGGTTGAGGCGATCGTGTCGATTTTGGCGGTGCTCAAGTCGGGGGCGGCTTATCTGCCGATCGACCCGGCGCTGCCGGTGAGCCGGATCGGGTTCATGGTTGCTGATGCTGCGCCGATCGTCGTGTTGACGACCGCTGATCGGGTTGGTGGGCTCGGCGGGTTGGCCGTGCCGGTTGTCGATGTCAGCGGGTCGGGGGTGCAGGGGTATCCGTGTACGGCGTTGGCTGGTCCGGCTGCTGATGACATCGCGCATCTGATTTACACCTCGGGCACGACCGGGATGCCCAAGGGGGTGGCGGTCACGCACCGCAATGTCACCCAGCTGTTCGACGGCCTGGATGTTGGTGTGGCGCTGGGGCCGGGGCAGGTGTGGACGCAGTTTCACTCCTATGCGTTCGACTTCTCGGTGTGGGAGATCTGGGCTGCACTGTTGCATGGGGGGCGGTTGGTGGTGGTGCCCGATGAGGTGGCCGGCTCGCCGCAAGACTTCCACGCCTTGTTGGTTGGGCAGCAGGTGAGCGTGTTGACTCAGACGCCGTCTGCGGTGGGGGCGCTGTGGCCGCAGGGGTTGGAGTCGACGGCGTTGGTGATCGGCGCTGAGCCGTGTCCGGCCCAGCTGGTGGATCGGTGGGCGCCGGGGCGGGTGATGGTCAACGTCTATGGGCCGACCGAGACCACGATGTGGGTGGCCAAGAGTGCGCCGTTGACGGCGGGGTCGGGGGCGCCGCCGATCGGTGCGCCGGTGCCCGGCGCGGCGTTGTTTGTGCTCGATGGTTGGTTGCGGCCGGTGCCGGCGGGGGTGGTCGGGGAGTTGTATGTGGCCGGCTCCGGGGTGGGG
>NZ_LQIM01000026.1:0-5474 GCF_001499985.1 Mycobacterium sp. IS-1556 | reverse complement strand
GCGGGTGTGTTGTTTGAGAACTCAATAGTGTGTTTGGTGGTTTTTGTTTGTTGTTGTTTTTTGCCTGCCTCTTTTTCCCGTTTAGGGGTGGGTGTTTGTGATGCCAGTTTTTGGTGTCTTGCTTGGTCAAATGTTTCTCTGATTGGCCTTTTTGGGTTTTGTTTGGAGAGTTTGATCCTGGCTCAGGACGAACGCTGGCGGCGTGCTTAACACATGCAAGTCGAACGGAAAGGCCCTTTCGGGGGTACTCGAGTGGCGAACGGGTGAGTAACACGTGGGTGATCTGCCCTGCACTTTGGGATAAGCCTGGGAAACTGGGTCTAATACCGAATATTCCCTGCCGGTTGCATGGTTGGTGGGGGAAAGCTTTTGCGGTGTGGGATGGGCCCGCGGCCTATCAGCTTGTTGGTGGGGTGATGGCCTACCAAGGCGACGACGGGTAGCCGGCCTGAGAGGGTGTCCGGCCACACTGGGACTGAGATACGGCCCAGACTCCTACGGGAGGCAGCAGTGGGGAATATTGCACAATGGGCGCAAGCCTGATGCAGCGACGCCGCGTGGGGGATGACGGCCTTCGGGTTGTAAACCTCTTTCAGTACCGACGAAGCGGAAGTGACGGTAGGTACAGAAGAAGCACCGGCCAACTACGTGCCAGCAGCCGCGGTAATACGTAGGGTGCGAGCGTTGTCCGGAATTACTGGGCGTAAAGAGCTCGTAGGTGGTTTGTCGCGTTGTCCGTGAAAACTCACAGCTTAACTGTGGGCGTGCGGGCGATACGGGCAGACTGGAGTACTGCAGGGGAGACTGGAATTCCTGGTGTAGCGGTGGAATGCGCAGATATCAGGAGGAACACCGGTGGCGAAGGCGGGTCTCTGGGCAGTAACTGACGCTGAGGAGCGAAAGCGTGGGGAGCGAACAGGATTAGATACCCTGGTAGTCCACGCCGTAAACGGTGGGTACTAGGTGTGGGTTTCCTTCCTTGGGATCCGTGCCGTAGCTAACGCATTAAGTACCCCGCCTGGGGAGTACGGCCGCAAGGCTAAAACTCAAAGGAATTGACGGGGGCCCGCACAAGCGGCGGAGCATGTGGATTAATTCGATGCAACGCGAAGAACCTTACCTGGGTTTGACATGCACAGGACGCCGGCAGAGATGTCGGTTCCCTTGTGGCCTGTGTGCAGGTGGTGCATGGCTGTCGTCAGCTCGTGTCGTGAGATGTTGGGTTAAGTCCCGCAACGAGCGCAACCCTTGTCTCATGTTGCCAGCGGGTAATGCCGGGGACTCGTGAGAGACTGCCGGGGTCAACTCGGAGGAAGGTGGGGATGACGTCAAGTCATCATGCCCCTTATGTCCAGGGCTTCACACATGCTACAATGGCCGGTACAAAGGGCTGCGATGCCGTGAGGTGGAGCGAATCCTTTCAAAGCCGGTCTCAGTTCGGATCGGGGTCTGCAACTCGACCCCGTGAAGTCGGAGTCGCTAGTAATCGCAGATCAGCAACGCTGCGGTGAATACGTTCCCGGGCCTTGTACACACCGCCCGTCACGTCATGAAAGTCGGTAACACCCGAAGCCGGTGGCCTAACCCCTTGTGGGAGGGAGCCGTCGAAGGTGGGATCGGCGATTGGGACGAAGTCGTAACAAGGTAGCCGTACCGGAAGGTGCGGCTGGATCACCTCCTTTCTAAGGAGCACCACGATGTTTGGGCCGGCCCGCAGATCGCGGATCCTCCGGTGTCCCAGACGGATTCGTTGGATGGCCCCACACCTGTAGTGGGTGGGGGTCTGGTGCACAACAAACATTGAGCCGCTACGGGTTTTAGCTTCGGCTGAGATGCGGTGAGGGATTGCCAGACACACTATTGGGCTTTGAGACAACAAGCCCGCTATCTCTTCGTCCCGAGTGTGGGAAACCGGAGGTGGTGTCGATCCCGGTCGGGGTTGGCGTTGTTGTTGCCCTGCTTTGGTGGTGGGGTGTGGTGTTTGATTTGTGGATAGTGGTTGCGAGCATCTGGCGCGCAAAGGGGTGCTGGTCTTCCGTTGTGGGGGCTGGTGTTTTTTTGTGTGTCGAGATAATGCAATTTTATTCTTCCGAGAATTTTTGATCTGTTTTGTGTGTAAGTGTTTAAGGGCGCATGGTGGATGCCTTGGCACTGGGAGCCGATGAAGGACGTGGGAGGCTGCGATATGCCTCGGGGAGTTGTCAACCGAGCGTGGATCCGAGGATGTCCGAATGGGGAAACCCGGCACGAGTGATGTCGTGTCACCCAACGCTGAATATATAGGCGTTGGGGGGGAACGCGGGGAAGTGAAACATCTCAGTACCCGTAGGAAGAGAAAACAATAGTGATTCCGTAAGTAGTGGCGAGCGAAAGCGGAGGATGGCTAAACCGTGTGCATGTGATACCCGGCGGGGGTTGTGTGTGCGGTGTTGTGGGGCGTTTCTTCCCGAGGTCCGCCGGCCTGGGCGAAAGTGATCAACCGTTGGGTTAGTTGAAGTGGTCTGGGATGGCCTGTCGTAGAGGGTGAGAGCCCCGTAGACGAAAACTTGGCGGCTTTCGTGAAATGTTTTCCCCGAGTAGCAGCGGGCCCGTGGAATCTGCTGTGAATCTGCCGGGACCACCCGGTAAGCCTGAATACTTCTCAGTGACCGATAGCGGATCAGTACCGTGAGGGAATGGTGAAAAGTACCCCGGGAGGGGAGTGAAAGAGTACCTGAAACCGTGTGCCTACAATCCGTCAAAGCCCCCGATTTTTCGTGGGGTGATGGCGTGCCTTTTGAAGAATGAGCCTGCGAGTCAGGGACATGTCGCGAGGTTAACCCGGGTGGGGTAGCCGCAGCGAAAGCGAGTCTGAATAGGGCGTATCCAAACAACAGTGTTTGGTGTAGTGGTGTGTTCTGGACCCGAAGCGGAGTGATCTACCCATGGCCAGGGTGAAGCGCGGGTAAGACCGCGTGGAGGCCCGAACCCACTTAGGTTGAAGACTGAGGGGATGAGCTGTGGGTAGGGGTGAAAGGCCAATCAAACTCCGTGATAGCTGGTTCTCCCCGAAATGCATTTAGGTGCAGCGTCGCATGTTTCTTGTTGGAGGTAGAGCTACTGGATGGCCGATGGGCCCTACTAGGTTACTGACGTCAGCCAAACTCCGAATGCCGACAAGTCAAAAGTGTGGCAGTGAGACGGCGGGGGATAAGCTCCGTGCGTCGAGAGGGAAACAGCCCAGATCGCCGGCTAAGGCCCCTAAGCGTGTGCTAAGTGGAAAAGGATGTGCAGTCGCGAAGACAACCAGGAGGTTGGCTTAGAAGCAGCCACCCTTGAAAGAGTGCGTAATAGCTCACTGGTCAAGTGATTGTGCGCCGATAATGTAGCGGGGCTCAAGCACACCGCCGAAGCCGCGGCAGCATAGATTATTTCTATGTTGGGTAGGGGAGCGTCCTGCATCCGGTGAAGCCACCGAGTGATCGAGTGGTGGAGGGTGTGGGAGTGAGAATGCAGGCATGAGTAGCGATAAGGCAAGTGAGAACCTTGCCCGCCGGAAGACCAAGGGTTCCTGGGCCAGGCCAGTCCGCCCAGGGTGAGTCGGGACCTAAGGCGAGGCCGACAGGCGTAGTCGATGGACAACGGGTTGATATTCCCGTACCCGTGTATGAGCGTCCCTGACGAATCCATACCGCTAACCACCCAAAACCTGCTCCACTGATCCCTTCGGGGTGACGGGAGCGGGGGCTGCGTGGGACCCGTGTGGGTAGTAGTCAAGCGATGGGGTGACGCAGGAAGGCAGCCGTACCAGTCAGTGGTAATACTGGGGCAAGCCGGTAGCACGCGTGATAGGCAAATCCGTCACGCATATGTGTGAGAGGTGATGCATAGCCGAGTGAGGCGAATTCGGTGATCCTATGCTGTCGAGAAAAGCCTCTAGCGAGCGCATACACGGCCCGTACCCCAAACCAACACAGGTGGTCAGGTAGAGAATACCGAGGCGTACGAGTGAACTATGGTTAAGGAACTCGGCAAAATGCCCCCGTAACTTCGGGAGAAGGGGGACCCCCACACCGTCAACCCACTTGCTGGGGGCAGCGGGAGGGGGTGGCACAAACCAGTGAGAAGCGACTGTTTACTAAAAACACAGGTCCGTGCGAAGTCGCAAGACGAGGTATACGGACTGACGCCTGCCCGGTGCTGGAAGGTTAAGAGGACCCGTTAACCCGCAAGGGTGAAGCGGAGAATTTAAGCCCCAGTAAACGGCGGTGGTAACTATAACCATCCTAAGGTAGCGAAATTCCTTGTCGGGTAAGTTCCGACCTGCACGAATGGCGTAACGACTTCTCAGCTGTCTCAACCATAGACTCGGCGAAATTGCATTACGAGTAAAGATGCTCGTTACGCGCGGCAGGACGAAAAGACCCCGGGACCTTCACTACAACTTGGTATTGGTGCTCGATACGGTTTGTGTAGGATAGGTGGGAGACTATGAAGCAGTCACGCCAGTGATTGTGGAGTCGTTGTTGAAATACCACTCTGATCGTATTGGGCCTCTAACCTCGAACCGTGGAACCGGTTCAGGGACAGTGCCTGGTGGGTAGTTTAACTGGGGCGGTTGCCTCCTAAAAAGTAACGGAGGCGCCCAAAGGTTCCCTCAACCTGGACGGCAATCAGGTGTTGAGTGTAAGTGCACAAGGGAGCTTGACTGCAAGACGAACATGTCAAGCAGGGACGAAAGTCGGGACTAGTGATCCGGCACCCCCGAGTGGAAGGGGTGTCGCTCAACGGATAAAAGGTACCCCGGGGATAACAGGCTGATCTTCCCCAAGAGTCCATATCGACGGGATGGTTTGGCACCTCGATGTCGGCTCGTCGCATCCTGGGGCTGGAGCAGGTCCCAAGGGTTGGGCTGTTCGCCCATTAAAGCGGCACGCGAGCTGGGTTTAGAACGTCGTGAGACAGTTCGGTCTCTATCCGCCGCGCGCGTCAGAAGCTTGAGGAAACCTGTCCCTAGTACGAGAGGACCGGGACGGACGAACCTCTGGTACACCAGTTGTCCCACCAGGGGCACCGCTGGATAGCCACGTTCGGACAGGATAACCGCTGAAAGCATCTAAGCGGGAAACCCCCTCCAAGACCAGGCTTCTCACCCATCAAGTGGGATAAGGCCCCCCGCAGACCACGGGATCGATAGACCAGACCTACACACCCAGCAATGGGCGCAGGGAACTGGCACTAACCGGCCGAAAACTTACACACACTCGCAACCACACACCATCCACGAACACCCCAAACACGTGTTCACACCCCACCACCAAAAACACTTCCCCCGAACAAACCCGGGGGACACTAAAAAAAGTGAATAGAGTTACGGCGGTCAATAGCGGCAGGGAAACGCCCGGACCCATCCCGAACCCGGAAGCTAAGCCTGCCAGCGCCAATGATACTGCCCAACCCGGGCGGAAAAGTAGGACACCGCCGAACACAAATTA